>JAGWVB010000342.1 GCA_018971105.1 Burkholderiales bacterium | reverse complement strand
ATCTTCGCCCTGCTCGGCCCCAACGGCGCCGGCAAGACGACGCTGATCGGCATCGTCTGCGGCACCGTGCGCGCGAGCACCGGGCGCGTCAGCGTCGCCGGCCACGACCACGTGAGCGACTACCGCGCCGCGCGCGAGCTCATCGGCCTCGTGCCGCAGGAGCTGACGACCGACGCCTTCGAGACCGTCTGGAACGCCGTGGCCTTCAGCCGCGGCCTGTTCGGCAAGGCCGCGAATCCGGCCCATCTGGAGCAGGTGCTGCGCGCGCTCTCGCTGTGGGACAAGCGCGGCAGCAAGATCATGACGCTGTCGGGCGGCATGAAGCGCCGCCTGCTGATCGCCAAGGCGCTGTCGCACGAGCCGCGCATCCTCTTTCTCGACGAACCGACGGCCGGCGTCGACGTCGAGCTGCGGCGCGACATGTGGCAGCTCGTGCGCGAGCTGCGCGCGACCGGCGTCACGGTGATCCTGACCACGCATTACATCGAGGAGGCCGAGCAGATGGCCGACCGCATCGGCGTCATCAGCAAGGGCGAGCTCATCCTGGTCGAGCAGAAGACCGAGCTGATGCACAAGCTGGGGCGCAAGCAGGTCACGCTGCAGCTGCAGCGGCCGCTGGCGCAGTCGCAGGCGCCGGCGGACTGGGCCGGCAAGCCTATCGTGCTGTCGGCCGACGGCAGCGAACTCACCTACACCTACGAATCCGGCGCCGGCGGCGACGGCAGCGTCGGCGAACTGCTGCGCTCGCTCGCCGCTGCCGGCATCGGCATCCGCGACCTGCACACGCGCCAGAGCACGCTCGAGGACATCTTCGTCAGCCTCGTCAGCGAGCGGAGGGCCGCCTGATGAATCTGCACGCGATGCGGGCGATCTACCGCTTCGAGATGGCGCGCACCTGGCGCACGGTGATGCAGAGCGTGATCTCGCCGGTGATCTCGACCTCGCTCTATTTCATCGTCTTCGGCGCCGCCATCGGCTCGCGCATCCCGCATGTCGGCGGCGTCAGCTACGGCGCCTTCATCGTGCCGGGGCTGGTGATGCTGTCGCTGCTGACGCAGAGCCTGTCGAACGCCTCGTTCGGGATCTATTTCCCGAAATTCACCGGCACCATCTACGAGCTGCTGTCGGCGCCGGTGTCGACGCTGGAGATCGTCGCCAGCTATGTCGGCGCGGCGGCCTCGAAATCGATCGTGCTCGGGCTCATCATCCTGGCCACCGCGTCGCTGTTCGTGCCGCTGCGCATCGAGCATCCGCTGTGGATGCTGATGTTCCTGGTGCTCACCGCCGTCACCTTCAGCCTCATCGGCTTCATCATCGGCATCTGGGCCGACGGTTTCGAGAAGCTGCAGGTGATCCCGCTGCTCATCATCACGCCGCTGACCTTCCTCGGCGGCAGCTTCTATTCGATCGACATGCTGCCGCCCTTCTGGCAGAAGGTGGCGCTGTTCAACCCGGTCGTCTACCTGATCAGCGGTTTCCGCTGGAGCTTCTACGGCCTGTCGGATGTCGGCATCGGCTTCAGCCTGGCGATGACGCTGGCCTTCCTGCTCGCCGCGCTCGGCGTCGTCGTCTGGATCTTCCGCACCGGCTACCGGCTCAAGGCCTGATCAGCCCCGCGCCGCCTCCCAGGCGGCCATGCGCGACTCGATATAGGCCGCGGCGTCGGCGCTCGTGCGCAGCGGCGGCTGCAGATGCGCCGCGCCGCCGCGGCCGTCGGGCACCGGCAGCCGCGCGACGAGGTCGACCTGCACCTGCTCCAGGTGCGAGATCGGCACCTCGGCCGGGTCGACGGCGGCGGTCCGGGGCACGACGACGCCCTGCAGCACGTCGTCGCTGCGCGGCGTGGCAAGGGTGAGCACGGCGCCGAAATCGGGCGCCGCGGCGTCGCGCGCCGTCAGCGCCGGCAGGCCCCAGCGCAATTCGACCGTCTTCAGGATCGAGGTATGGTCCAGCGGCATCGTCCCCGCCGGCACGCGGAACACGGTGCCGGGAGCGATCAGCGGCGACACCAGGACGGCCGGCACGCGCGGGCCGAAGCGCGTGAAATCGAATCCGAATTCGCCCACCGACGCGTCGGGCGGCACGGCGTTGGTCGGCGGCGCCACATGGTCGTAGCAGCCGCCATGCTCGTCGTAGGTGATGACGAGCAGGGTCTGGTTCCAGCCCGGCCCCTGGCGCAGCGCCTGGTAGACATCGTGGATCAACTGCTCGCCGAGCGCGACGCTGTAGTTCGGATGCTGGCTGTTGCCGGCCGCGCCCCAGCTCGGCTCGAGGAAGGTGAAGGCCGGCAGCTGGCCCGCGGCGGCGGCGGCCTGGAAATCCTTGAAGAGCCCGAAATGCGATGCCGCGGCGGCCGTCGTGTCGGGGAAATTCAGGCGCGTCAGCGGGCTCTGCGAATAGCCGTGGATCGACCAGCCGATGCCGTGCGCCGAGAGCAGGCCGAAGATGCTGGGCGCGGTGTAGGTCTTGGTGTGATCGTCCATATGCCCCTGCGACGTCGCGGCGCAGGCGAAGGCGCGGTTGGGCAGCGTCTCGGTCGGCGCCGAGCAGTACCAATGGTCACAGACCGCGTAGCCGCGCGCCAGCGCCGAGAGCACCGGCAGCATCGCCGGCGTGTAGATGCCCATGATGTCGGCCTCGGTCGTGCCCGGCAGCGGCGTCCAGCCGGGCCGGCTCTGCTCCCAGGCCAGCGTCGCGGCGAAATTCGTGACGAAGCCCTGGTTCGTCGCCTGGCCCGTCGCGGGCCCGCTGCCGAACAGCTGCAGGTTCGTCGCCGCATAGCCTTCGCCGGGGTCGGCGCCGGGCATGAAATAGGCATTCGGCGTCGCCGGCGTGATCGGGAACGCCGGCACCGGCCTGCCGTTCGCATCGGGATTCGACTCGCTGCCACGGAGGCCCTCGAAGGGCTGGCCGCCGGGCGCGACGTTGCCGCGGTCGGCATAGAGCAAGCCGAGCATGTGGTCGAACGAGCGGTTCTCCAGCATCAGCACGACGAGGTGCTGGATCGAGGACAGACTGGCGGCACTCATCGGCAACTCCCGGTGGATACGGTGTCGGAAACTTGGGGCAGCGGGCTGGGCGTGGGCCCGCTCGAGGGCCCGCTCGAGGGCCCGCTCGAGGGCCCGGATCCGGGCCCTCGGTGCGGTGCGCGCGCCGCCGCCACCCGCGGCCCGGCTCAGGGCGCCAGATTACGCGTTCGGCGCGACGTGGATGTTATTCTTCGTTCGCTGGCGGGCCGCCTTGCGGCGGTGCCGCGTCCATCGACAGCGCAGCGGACAGGGTCCCGGCCATGCTCAGAACGGCACTCCATCTCGGCGATGTCTCGCATGCGATCCAGCTTGCGCTGGCACCGGTGTTCCTGTTGACCGGCATCGCCGGCATCCTCAATGTGATGGCCGGCCGTCTGGCGCGCATCATCGATCGCGGCCGCCACCTGACCGAAACCGACTGGCCGGCGCGCCTGGCGGATTCCGCGGTCGTGAAGTTCGAGCTTTCCAACCTGGAACACCGGCGCCATCTGGCCAGCTCGGCCATCACCGCCTGCACCTTCTCGGCGCTGCTGGTCTGCACCATCATCGCGGCCCTGTTCGTCGAGGCGCTGATGCAGGTCGACCTGAATTGGCTCGTCGGGCTGCTGTTCACCGGCTCGACGCTGGCACTGGTCGTGGGACTCGCGTTCTTCCTGCGCGAAGTGCATATCGCGACCCAGACCATCCACATCCCGCGACCGTCCTGAGCGGTCCCGCGCCCGAGGCGCGCGCCCGC
>JAGWVB010000341.1 GCA_018971105.1 Burkholderiales bacterium | reverse complement strand
GTCGCCGAGGAGGCGGCGCAGCAGACGGCGCGGCGCTTCGGCGTCGAGCTGCACGGCGTCTCGGGCGGCGACCGCGCCGCCGTGCGCAGCTCGATCGCCGGCGCCGATGTCGTGCTCGCCTGCGCCGCCGCCGGGGTCCAGGTCGTCTCGGCCGAGGACCTGGGCCATGCGCGGCGGCTCAAGGTCGCCGCCGATGTCAACGCCGTGCCGCCCGAGGGCGTGGCCGGCGTCGGCGTGATGGACGACGGCCAGCCGCTCGCCGGCACGCCGGCGCTGGGCATCGGCGCGCTCGCCGTCGGCAACGTCAAGTACCAGACCCAGCACCGGCTGCTGGTGCAGATGCGCGCAGCCGAGAAGGCCGTGACGCTCGGCTATGCCGAGGCCTACGCGACGGCGCGCGCCTTCATCGCCGAGACCGCGGCGAAGCCGGCCTGATGCTCGCGGCGGCCGCGCTCTCGGCCCGTGCGCTGGTCGAACTCGGCGCGCAGGACGGCCTGGCGCTGGTCGCGCTCGATGTCTACGGCGATGTCGACACCTGCCGCGCGGCGCGGCGCTGGATGCCGATCGGCGCGGCGCCGCGCATCGACGGCGCGCGGCTGCTCGCGGCGCTGGCCGGACTGGCCGGCGACGGCGCGTCCGGCTGGATCGCCGGCAGCGGCTTCGAGGAGGACATCGACCTGCTCGAGGAGGCCGCGCGCCGGCTGCCGCTGCTCGGCACCGCGCCGGCCGACCTGCGCCGGCTGCTCGATCCGCAGGCCTTCTTCGGCTTTCTCGACGCGCAGGGGATCGCGCACCCGCCGGTGCGCTTCGACGCGCCCATCGACCCCGCGGGCTGGCTGTTCAAGGGCGCGCGCGGCTGCGGCGGCATGCAGGTCTGGCGCGCCGGCGACGAGCCGGCGGGCGCCGGCGCCGCGGCGGCGAGCTCGGCCGGAGGCCCGGCGCGGTGCCCGCCAGGCTACTGGCAGCGCGAGCGCCGCGGCGCCACGCCGATGTCGGCCACCTACCTCGCCAACGGCAGCGCCGCGACGCTGCTCGGCTGCAACCGCCAGCGCACGCAGGCGATCGGCACGCGGCCCCATGTCTTCGGCGGCGTCGTCGGCCCGGTGGCGGTGGCCGAGCCGGTGCGGCGCGCGGTCGCGTTCGCGCTCGCCCGCCTCGTGCGCGAGTACCGCCTGCGCGGCCTCGGCAGCGTCGACTTCCTGCTCGCGGGCCCGGGCGACGCGGCGCGCGTCGAGATCCTCGAAGTCAACGCCCGCGTGCCCGCCAGCGCCGCGCTCTATCCGCAGCTCGGACCGCCCGGCGCCGGCGGGCCGCTGCGCGCCCATCTGCGCGCCTGCCTCGAAGGCGTGCTGCCGGCGGCGCCGCCGGCCGCCGGCCTGCGCGCGATCGAGATCGTCTATGCCCGGCGCGGGTTCGCGCTCGACGCCGCCGCCGCGGCGCAGCTCGCGGCGACGCCGCGCCTGCACGATGTGCCGCGCGCCGGCAGCCGCTTCGAGCCCGGTGCGCCGCTGTGCACGCTGTCGGCGCAGGGCGACGACGAGGCGGCGCTCGGCGCCGAGCTCGAGCGCCGGCGCGAGGCGCTGCTGCTATCCCTGGAGACCCCCGCATGAGCGACCATCCCCCCGCACTCGCCGCTTGCCGGCTCGCCCTCAACGACCATGTCGCACCCTGGGTCGAGCGCCTGTGCGCCGATGCCGATGCCTTGCGCGTCGCCGTGGCGCGCGACGAGCGCGGCGCACGCGTCGTCGACTGCGGCATCGCTGCGCCCGGCAGCATCGCCGCCGGCCTGCTCGTGGCCGAGATCTGCCTCGGCGGCTACGGCCGCGTGTCGCTGCGCGGCGGCGCCGCCGACGGCTGGCCGACCTGGATCGAGGTCGCGAGTTCGGCGCCGGTGCTGGCCTGCCTGGCGAGCCAGTACGCGGGCTGGAGCCTGGCCGCGAGCAAGGAGGAGACAGGCGGCAAGAAGTTCTTCTCACTCGGCTCGGGGCCGGGGCGCGCGCTCGCCGCCAAGGAGGCGCTGTACGCCGAACTCGGCTGGCGCGATCGCGCCGCGCGCGGCGTGCTCGTGCTCGAGGTCGACCGCGCGCCGCCGCCGGTCGTCGTCGACAAGATCCTGCGCGACTGCGCGCTGCAGCCCGAGCAGCTGACGCTGGTGCTGACGCCGACGTGCAGCGCCGCCGGCACGACCCAGGTCGTCGCGCGCGTGCTCGAGGTCGCGCTGCACAAGGCGCACGAGCTGGGATTCGCGCTCGCCGACATCGTCGACGGCAGCGCCTGCGCGCCGCTGCCGGTGCCCACGCCCGACGGCGTCGAGGCGATGGGCCGCACCAACGACGCCATCCTCTACGGCGGCCGCGTCCACCTCTCGGTGCGCGGCAGCGACGAGGCCGCGCGCGACCTCGCGCGCCGGCTGCCGTCGCGCCACGCGCCCGACTACGGACGCTCGTTCGCGGCCATCTTCCGCGCCGCCGGCTTCGACTTCTACAAGATCGATCCGGCGCTGTTCGCGCCGGCCGAGGTCTGGGTCAGCAACGTCGCCACCGGCCGCAGCTGGCATGGCGGGGCCGTCGACATGGCGCTGCTGCGCCAGCTCTGGCTCGAGGAGGCCTGAGTGGCGCTGCGCGTCGCGATCTTCGCCGACGAGACCGGCTGGCACACGCGCCAGCTGCAGGCGGCGCTGCGCGCGCGCGGCGCGCAGGGGCGCTGCGTCGACCTCGCCGACTGCCGCATCGACACCGGCGCGGCCTGGCATGGCCTGGTGATCCCGGGCTACGGCCGCGAGCTGCCCGACGCGGCCATCGTGCGCGGCATCGCCGGCGGCAGCTTCGAGCAGGTGACGCGGCGCCTCGGGGTGCTGCACGCGCTGCGCGAACTCGGCGTGCCGGTCTACAACGACGCGCGCGCGATCGAGCGCAGCGTCGACAAGGCGATGACGAGCCAGCTGCTGCAGGCCGCCGGCGTGCCGACGCCGCCGACCTGGTGCTGCGAGAGCGCGGCGCAGGCGCGCCGGCTCGTGATGGCCGAGGGCGCGGCCGGGCGCGCGCTCGTGCTCAAGCCGCTGTTCGGCTCGCAGGGCAAGGGGCTGCAGCTCGTCGGCGCGGTCGACGGCGGGCACCGCGCGCTGCCCGCGCTCGAGGACGGCTACGGCTCGGTGGCCTACCTGCAGCGCTTCGTGCCGCCGCGCAGCGATCCCGGATACGACTGGCGCGTGCTCGTCGTCGGCGGGCGCGCCGTGGCCGCGATGCGCCGCGTCAGCCGCCATTGGGTGCACAACGTGGCCCAGGGCGCGCGGTGCGAGCCGGCGCCGCTCGGTCCCGGGCTCGCCGCGCTCGCCACCCTGGCCGAGGACGCGGCGCGCACGCTCGGCATGGATTACGCCGGCGTCGACATCCTGCCCGCCGCCGCGCCGACGGCGCTGCTCGTGATCGAGGTCAACGGCGTCGCCGCCTGGCAGGGGCTGCAGAAGGTGACGCCGTTCAACATCGCGCGTGCGCTCGTCGACGACCTGCTCGACCGCAGGCTCGCGCGCCTGCGCCCGCAGGCGGACACCGCGTGCCGGGCCTGAGCGATGCCGCGCTAGATGCCGTGCGGGCGCGTGCGCGCGCCGCCTTCCTGCGCGCCTGCGAGCTCGATGTCGCGGTGCGCAAGCCCGGCAACGTCAGCCGCGCCTCGCCCGGCCATGGCATGACGGCCGAACTCTTCGTCGCCAGCGCGCGCGCCGCCGCCGGGCCGCTGTTCGAGCGCGGCGCCGGCGTCGGCCGCCGCATCCGG
>JAGWVB010000056.1 GCA_018971105.1 Burkholderiales bacterium | reverse complement strand
CGAGCTGCTGCACGCGCTGCGTCAAGGCCTGCACGGTGCGCGCCAGCGCGGCGGCGTCGACTTCCGCCGCGCGCGCCGTGCCGCCCAGCGCCAGCAGGGTGATGCCGGCGAGCAGCGCCGGCAGCGACGGCAGGCGCCGGGTCACGCTAGCGCGACGCGGCGTAAGCCGCCGCGGCCTTGATCTGATCCGGGCTCAACGTGCGCACGACGGCGAGCATGATCGGCGCGTTCGAGCGCAGTCCCGACTGGAACCCGTGCAGCTGGGCCACCAGGTATTCCATGTGCTGGCCGGCCAGGCGCGGGAAGGCCGCCTGGCCCTCGGCGTTCGGGCCGTGGCAGCTGGCGCAGGCCGGAACGCCCTGGGCCGGAATGCCGTTCTTGTAGATCTTCTCGCCCTCGGCGACGAGCGCCGGATCGTCGACCGCCTCGTGCACCGGCTTCTGCGCGGCGTAATAGTCGGCCAGCGCGTTGATCGTGGCGTCGCTGAGCTGCGACGCCATGCCCCACATATAGGCCTGGGCGTTGGGGTCGCCGCGCAGGTGGCCGCGGAAGGCCTGCAGCTGCAGCACCGTGTAGGCCGGCTGCTGGCCGGCCAGGCGCGGGAATACCGGCGAGACGCTGTGGCCCTCGGGGCCATGGCAGGCCGAGCAGATGCCGTTGGCCAGGGTCTTCGCATCCTGCTGCGCCAGGGCGGCGCCGCTGGCGAGCAGCGTGAGGGCCGTGATTGCTATGAGCTTCTTCATGGTCGGTGGCCTAGTAGTTGATCCAGCCCAGCAGATAGAGCGTGTTGTTGTCCTTGGCGTCGCGATTGCTGCCGTCGTAATTCGCGCTGCCGCCGTTGAATTTGCTGTAGGCCGTGTATTGCAGCGCCAGCTTCGTGTTCTCGTAAGGCACCCAGTTCAGCTCCATGCGCCAGCCCTTGCTGTCGGGCGCGCCGCTGTTCGAGCCGCCCAGGCTGGCCGGTGCGTAGAGCAGGTTGTCGGCCGAGCCGGTGGTCGAGAAATAGCCCAGCGCGCCGCCGTACTTGCGCAGGTAATAGTAGCTGGCGCCGATGCGCGTCGTCTTCAGCGTGTTCGACGGATTGGCCGCGGTGCCGGCCGCGTACGCCGCATCCAGCGTCTGCTTCTCGCTGATGTAGGTGGCGATCACCGAGACCAGGTTCTCGTCGCCGATGTACTGGTACTGGGTGTCGACGGCGACGTCGCGATACTGGTTCGTCAGCCCCGACAGCGCCGTGCCGCCGCCCGGATAGAGCTTGGCCTGGATGCCGTAGACGCCGGCCTCCCAGGAATTGCGGTTCCATTGGCGTTCATAGGCCAGGCGGAAATAAGGGGCCATGCCGCTGACGACGTTGCTCAGCGTGCTGTCGATGAGCGCCGCCGCCGGCGCCGAGCGGTAGGCGCCGAATTCGGCGTAGACGAGGTTGTCCCACGACAGATAGGCCGACAGGCCCGCGACGCCGGAACCGGCCAGCGTGCCGTCGATCATCGTCGCCGCGGAGGGCTTGGGCGCGGTCGCGCTCGTCTGGTCGAAGGGCGACTGCCAGGCCGGGGTCGAATTCCACAGGTCCTGCACCGTCGGGTTGTTGTTGAAGCTGATGCCCAGCAGCAGGTCCTCGGAGACCGAACGCGCGTAGCGGATGTCGGTGTTGTCCCAGCCGAAGCTTCCGCTGGTGCCCGAATAGGTCATCTGGACGAAGGCGCCGAAGTTGGGCGCGATCTGGCCCGCATAGAACAGGCTCGCCTGCTGCGGAAACAGTACCTGGCCGTTCTTGGCCAGCGCGTCGGCGGGCACGCTGCCGGTCGGCGCACCGGCCTGGGTGTCGGGCACGGCGCGCTTCGTCGACGTGTACGAGGTCTGGAACATGAACGACAGCGGCGGGATCTGGTTCAGCGCCAGCGTGCGGTTGTGGTTGGTGTTGATGGCGCCGACCTGCGCGAGGTTGTCGACCGAGTAGCCGTTGAGCTTGAACTTGCGTCCGAACGGCGTGAGCTCGGGGAACACCGTGTGGCAGGCCTCGCAGGCCATGCCGGTCTGGCGCGCGAAGCTCGGCACCGCTTGTGCGCCGCCGGAGGCCAGCACGAGCAGACCGCCCACCAAGGCCGCAACGGATGCGGATGTCTTCTTGCTGATGTATCGCAACACTTTGATCTCCATGAGTCTGCAACGAAACAGGTGGCCCAGGCCCGCTGCGCGACCTGAGGTCACTGCGGCGCGTCGGGCCTGGCCGTGCTCGAATTGGAAGGTTGCGCGCTTGGAGTGCCTTTGACCCAACTCAAGGCAGGGGCAACGATCGAGACCCCGAGCGGATGTTGTCGTCCCGGCACCACTCATGCGGCCGCGGACGCCGACCGGCAACCTGCGCCCCGTGCGCAGGCCGCGCAGGGCCGCGCCGCTAGAATTGGGGCCGTCTCCCGCCCGTCGACCGCCTTGGAAAATCCAACCGTCCCGTCCCCGCCGACCGTCGCCGCAGGGTCGTTCCTGACCCTGCATTACCGGCTCGCCGGTCCCGACGGCGCTGCGGTCGTCGACACCTTCGACGGCCCGCCGGCGACGCTCTCGCTCGGCCAGGGCCAGCTCGCGCCGGCGATCGAGGCGCGCCTGATCGGGCTGGCCGAGGGCGCGCGCGCGGCCTTCGACCTGCCCGCCGGCGCCGCCTTCGGCATGCGCAATCCGGAGCTGATCCAGCGCGTGAAGCGCTCGCTGCTGCTCGAGCTCGGCGACCCCGAGGCCGACTACGCGGTCGGCGACGTGGTCGAGTTTCCGACCCCCGACGGCCAGGGCCGCTACGCCGGCGTCGTGCGCGAGGCCGCTGCCGCGAGCCTGCTGTTCGATTTCAACCACCCGCTGGCCGGCTTGCCGGTGCGCTTCGAGGTGCAACTGCTGGGGGTGCTGTGAGCGCGGGCCCGCAGGCCGTGACGCTGGCCGAGCCGCGCGGCTTCTGCGCCGGCGTCGACCGCGCGATCGAGATCGTCGAGCGCGCGCTCGCCGTCCATGGCGCGCCGATCTACGTGCGCCACGAGATCGTCCACAACACCTATGTCGTCGGCGACCTCAAGGCCAAGGGCGCGATCTTCATCGAGGACCTGGCCGAGGTGCCGGCCGGCGCGACGCTGGTGTTCAGCGCCCATGGCGTGAGCCAGGCCGTGCGCGCCGAGGCCCAGCAGCGCGGCTTCCGCGTCTTCGACGCCACCTGCCCGCTCGTCAGCAAGGTCCATGTCGAGGTCGCCAAGCTGGCGCGCGAGGGCTATGAATTCGTGATGATCGGCCACAAGGGCCACCCCGAGGTCGAGGGCACGATGGGCCAGCTCGGCGACGGCATCTACCTCGTCGAGGACGTCGCCGATGTCGAACGGGTCCACCCGCGCGGCGACCGCATCGCGGTGGTGACGCAGACGACGCTGTCGGTCGACGACGCGGCCGCCATCCTCGCCGCCGTCCAGCGCCGCTTCCCGCAGGTGCGGCTGCCCAAGCAGCAGGACATCTGCTACGCGACGCAGAACCGCCAGGATGCCGTCAAGCTGCTGGCGCCCCAGGTCGACATCGTCATCGTCGTCGGCAGCCCGACGAGCAGCAACAGCAACCGATTGCGTGAATTGGCCGAGCGCCTGGGCGCCGCGGCCTACATGGTCGATGCGGCCGACGACCTGCAGCCGGCCTGGTTCGAGGGCCGGCCGCGCGTCGGCCTGACGGCCGGTGCCTCGGCGCCCGACATCCTCGTCCAGCAGGTCATCGCGCGGCTGCGCGCCTTCGGCGCCACCAGCATCCGCAAGATGGAAGGCGTGGTCGAGGACGTGCATTTCCCGCTCCCACCCGGCCTGCGCGGCCCGGGCGAACGCGGGATGAGCGCGGTGACCTCGTCACGATCCTGACGCCGGCGCTTCGAAAGCCGCACCCGGCGGCCCGGCCGCCGACGCCACCGTACCGAACTCTCCCTCGAGGACAGCCATGCTCGACATCAACCTCCTGCGCCGCGACCTGCCCGGCGTCGTCGCCCAGCTCGAGCGACGCAAGACACCGCAGCCCTTCCTCGACGTCGAGCGCTACGGCGCGCTCGAGGCCGAGCGCAAGCAGGTGCAGACCGCCGCCGAGGCGATGCAGGCGCGACGCAATGCGCTGAGCAAGCAGATCGGCCAGCTCAAGGGGCGGGGCGGCGACACCGCGGCGCTGATGGCCGAGGTGGCCGGCATCGCCGACGGCCTGAAGGCCGGCGCCGAGCGGCTCGAGGCCATCCAGGCCGAGCTGCACGGCCTGCTGATGGCGCTGCCCAACCTGCCGCAGGCCGATGTGCCGCCGGGCACCGACGAGACCGGCAACGTCGAGGTGCGGCGCTGGGGCGCGCCGCCGAAATTCGACTTCGCACCACGCGACCATGTCGACATCGGCGCCGCGCTCGGGCTGGACTTCGAGACCGCGGCGCGCCTGTCGGGTTCGCGCTTCGCGTTCCTGCGCGGTCCGGTGGCGCGGCTGCACCGCGCGCTCGCCCAGTTCATGCTCGACGTGCACACGACCGAGCATGGCTACACCGAGTGCTACACGCCCTACATCGTCAACCGCGAGGTGCTCGAGGGCACGGGGCAGCTGCCGAAGTTCAAGGAGGACATGTTCTGGGTCCTGCGTGGCGGCGACGAGGCGCAGGCCGAGCAGTACCTGATCTCGACGAGCGAGATCCCGCTCACGAACACGGTGCGCGAGCAGATCCTCGACGCGGCGGCGCTGCCGATCAAGCTCACCGCGCACAGCCCCTGCTTCCGTTCCGAGGCCGGCAGCGCCGGGCGCGACACGCGCGGCATGATCCGCCAGCACCAGTTCGACAAGGTCGAGATGGTGCAGATCGTGCAGCCCGAGCACAGCGCCGCGGCGCTCGAGCAGATGGTCGGCCATGCCGAGGCCATCCTGCAAAAGCTCGAATTGCCGTACCGCGTCGTCGCGCTGTGCGGCGGCGACATGGGCTTCGGCGCCGCCAGGACCTACGACCTCGAGGTCTGGCTGCCGGCCCAGGACACGTACCGCGAGATCAGCTCGTGCAGCAATTGCGAGGCGTTCCAGGCGCGGCGCATGCAGGCGCGCTTCCGCAACGCCCAGGGCAAGCCCGAATTCGTGCACACGCTCAACGGCTCGGGGCTGGCGGTGGGGCGCACGCTGGTGGCGGTGCTCGAGAACCACCAGCGCGCCGACGGCGGCATCACCGTGCCGGCGGCACTGCGGCCTTACCTCGGCGGGCTGGAGCGTCTGGGCGGCTGACGCAGTGGCTCGGCCGCGCCCGGCCTTGGGCTAGAATGTGCGGCTGCGCTGAACGCGAGACCACCTACGGAGAGATGGCAGAGTGGTCGAATGCACCGGATTCGAAATCCGGCGTACGGGTCCTCCCGTACCGAGGGTTCGAATCCCTCTCTCTCCGCCACTGCCGAATCGCCAGTCGGCGTTTCGATGGAAGTTCCGGTGCCACTCGATGGCGTTGGCCATCGCGGATGCCGCGGTGCCCGCGAGCAGCTGCCGCGGCGCGTCGATTCCGTCACGATCGGGCTCGATGACCCCCTTGAACATGGGGATCTATTCGTCCCGTCCTTGGCCTACGCTGGCGATCCAGCAGCAACGATCCGAATCCGCATGCGTTTCATCGTTTCAGACGTCAGTGGCCACGAAATCGCCTTGCTCGACTCGGCGGGCCGGCGTCATGCGGCGCGCACGCTGGAGACCTCGTTGAAGGTCGGGGTCGAGGTTCATGGCGGACACCCGGTGCGCGGATTCGCCATCCTCACCGAGCCGCGCACGGGTCGCGCCTGCCCCGTGGTCTACGAATCGGTCGGTCGGCGCGTCCTCGAATCGGCGTAGCCGGCGGCGCACGCGCGGGCCAGGGCGCCGGGCTCCGGCGGTCTGCGCGTGCCGATGCACGGCCGCGGCCCGCAGCGCGCGCCGACGCTGGCGTCACGCGGGCGCGGCCTCAGGATGGTGCCTGCAGCAGCCGCTCGGCGATCTCCATCAAGCGCTGCGGGCTGAACGGCTTCGAGAGGTAATCGTCGGCGCCGGCTTCGCGGCCGATGCCGAGGTCGTTGCGGTGACCGCGCGCGCTGACGAGGACGACGCGGGTCGCGCGCGTCGCGGGATCGCTCTTGATGCGCTCGCACAGCTGCAGGCCGTCGATCGAGCCCGGCATCATGATGTCGAGCAGGACCAGGTCGGGCCGCCAGTCCAGCACCGCCAGCCATCCGGCGTCGGCGTCGACGGCCTCGCGCAGTTCGCGCCCCTCGTCTTCGAGCGTGGTGCACAGCAGGCGACGGATGTCGGCCTGGTCCTCGACGATCAGGATCTTCTTCACGATGGGTGCTGCCTCGGGGGGGTCCGGTGGAAGTCGCGCCGCTGCCACGGCTGGCTGCTCGACGCCATATCGGCCCGGGCGCGCCGGACTTGAGCCGTGCGCGCAGGCGCGTGCAGGCACAATCGAGCGGCCATGCCGACCCCATCCCGCACGCTCGTCCTGCTGTTGGCCCTGGCCCTGCTCGGCGGCTGCGCCACGCGGTCCGTCAACGTCCAGCCGCTGCCGGCAAACGCGGCCGAATTCGCCGCCTGGGACTGCGACCATATCGAGGACGAGATCGATCGCGTGCAGCAGCGCGCCGCCGATGTCGCCTACGACGTCGACGAGCGTTCGGGCAACAACATCGTCGCGCTGAGCCTCGGATTGACGCTGTTCTGGCCGGCCGTGCTGGCGATGCGTCCGAACGGACTCGAGGCCGCCGAACTGGCGCGCCTGAAGGGCCGCGACGAGGCCTTGCGCACGGCCCTGCGCGAGCAGCATTGCCCGGTGCGCGACGAGACCCTGCCGGCGAGCCGGGCCCAGGCGCTGCCGGTGGCGATCGGCGAGCGCCTCGTGTACGAGAACCGCACCGCAACCCACGGCCCGGCGGGCGAATGGTCGCTGCGCGTGACGGCGCTGCAGCGCGGCGCGATCGACTATCGCATCGACGGTCGCGGCGGCGGCCTGTGGAAGCAGGATCTGGCCGGCAACATCCTCGCCGCGCCGGCCGGGCAGTTGCAATGGCCGCATCTGCTGCGCCATCAACTGGACCTTGGCGCCGTGACGGCGGGTGACATCATCGTCGCGGGCGACCCGCTGCAGCGCGCCCGCATGCGCGGCCAGGTCGTCGCGGTCGGGCCGCAGACGATCGCCGGGCGCCGTTTCGACGTCGCCGTAATCGAACTCTTCGGCGATGCGCCCAGCGCCGACGATTCGACGCGCGTCGATGGCGTCATCGTCGTCGACCGCCACAGCGGCATCCTGCTGCGTCTGGACCTGCGCAGCGCGCGCGCGCCGTTCGCGCTCCAGCGTCGCCTGCAGCGCGTGGAACCGGCCGCGCGCCGATGACGCCCGATCTTCGATCGACGCCTGGCGTCGATCCGAATTTCGAGCACCGGATTCGACGACTGGAATTCGATTGCGGCTATTTGGATTCGACCGCCCATCGAAAAAGGCAACAATTATTTACCCCTGACCCACGGCTGGGATACCGCCCGCGCTCAGGATTCTTGCCATTCCTTGCGAGCTATTGACAGGAGTGGCGATGAAGATTCCGATGCATGCACGGCCTTGCGGCCTTCGCACACTGCAGCTCAGGCTGCGCCAGGGCGCGTTGCTGGGCGCGCTCGCCTGCGGCCTGGCCGGAGCGGTGTCGGCCCAGCCCGCGCCGCCGATGCCCGCGCCGCCCGGGGCCGCGCAGCCGGCCTGGGGCCGGGGCGAACACGCGATGCACCCGGGCATGGGTGGTGGCATGGACGGCGGCATGCCCGCCTGCATGGGCGGCGGCATGCACGAGGGCATGGGCGGCGCCATGCAGGAAGGCATGCACGGCGGGATGCATGGGGGCATGCCCGGCGGCATGGGGCCGCACATGATGCACCGCATGCTCGAGGTGATGCAGGCCACGCCCGCGCAGCGCGCGCAGGTCAAGGCAATCCTCGAGCAGGCGCATGCCGACATCCACGCGATGCGGGCGTCGTCGCGCGGCGCGCGCGGCAAGATGCGTGCGCTGTTCGAGCAGCCGACGATCGACGCCCAGGCGGCCGAGGCGCTGCGCGAGCAGATGGCGGCCGAGCACGACCGCATCGGCAAGCGCATGCTGCAGGCGCGCATCGCCGTGGCCGATGTGTTCACGCCGGCGCAGCGCCAGACGCTGGTCACGCGCATGAAGGCGTACCACGCGCTGCTCGAGCGCCAGCGCGCCGAGCGCGAGGCCTTCGAAATGCGCAAGCCCTGATGCGGCGCAGCGCCGCGGGCGCTATGCTGTCGTCCACGCGGCGCCCGCCCGGCGGCGAGCCCGGTCCCGCCTCGATGTCCCCCCCGCGTCGAGGCGGTTTCACTTCCCAAGCCAGCCTAGCCATGAGCCACCTCCTGCTGATCGACGACGACGCGCGCCTGACCGAGATGGTCAGCGGCTACCTGCGCAACAACGGCTACGAGGTCGACAGCGCACCGACGCTCAGCGCCGGGCGCGAGCAGCTCAAGCACGGCAATTACGACGCGCTCGTGCTCGACCTGATGCTGCCCGATGGCGACGGCCTCGACTTCACGCGCGAACTGCGCGGCCAGCCGCGCACGCGCCGCCTGCCGCTGCTGATGCTGACCGCGCGCGGCGAGCCCACCGACCGCATCGTCGGCCTCGAGATCGGCGCCGACGACTACCTGCCCAAGCCCTTCGAGCCGCGCGAGCTGCTCGCGCGCGTGAAGGCGCTGCTGCGGCGCTCGGCGATGGACCAGGAGACCGAGGAGGACGAGGTGCTGAACTTCGGCCGCCTCGAGATCGACGTCGGCGCGCGCCAGGCACGCCTGGACGGCGTGCCCTGCGACCTCACCAGCCATCAGTTCGAACTGCTGACCGTGCTCGCGCGCAGCCCCGGCCGCGTGCTCTCGCGCGACCAGATCATGGATCTGCTCAAGGGGCATCCGCTGGAAGCCTTCGACCGCAGCATCGATGTCCACATCTCGCGCATCCGCGCCCTCATCGAGGACGACCCGAAGGCGCCCAAGCGCGTGCTCACGGTGCGCGGCGCCGGCTACGTCTTCGCGAAGAAGCAGGATTCCGAATAACGGCCGATGCGCGCGCTCTACCTGCGCATCTACCTCACCATCGTCGCCTCGCTGGGGCTGTTCGCGCTGGTGTCGGGATGGCTGGTGCACGGGCACCTCGAGGCGCAGCGCGCGCGCATCGAGGCCGCGGCCCACGACCGCGCCGCGGCCTGGGGCGAGCTGATCGAGCATGCGCTGCCGCCCGCCTCGGCCCCGGCCGCCGATCAGCTCGACGCGCTGCAGGAATGGTCGCTGCGCCTGCGCCTGCCGCTGGCGCTGGACGACCGGCAGGGGCATCGCCTCGGGGCGTCGGAGTCCTTCGTCGAGCGCCAGGACGATCCGCGCAGCGACCACCTGATGATCCAGTCGTTCCGCTTCGAGGACGGGCGCCAGCTCTGGGTCGCGCGGCGCATGCTGCACGGCCCGCCGGTGGCGCCGGGCCGCGTGATGGGGCCCGGGGGCTGGAGCCGCAGCGCGGCCTGGACCGGCGGTTTCGAGCTCGCGGCGCTGCTGGTCGTGCTGTTCATCGCCGTCGCCGCCGGCGCCTGGCCCGTGGTGCGCCGCCTCACGCGCCGGCTCGAGGCGCTGCAGGCCGGCGTCGAGGCCTTCGGTGCCGGCGCGCTGCACCAGCGCGTGGTCGAGGAGGGGCGCGACGAGGTCGCCGCCGTCGCTGCCAGCTTCAACCGCGCGGCCCGGCACATCGAGACCCTCGTGCGCTCGCACCAGAGCCTGCTCGCCAACGCCAGCCATGAGCTGCGCTCGCCGCTGGCGCGGCTGAAGATGGCGGTGACGATGATGGACGAGGCCGGCGCCGACCAGCGCCCGCGCCTGCGCACCGAGATCGATACCGACATCTCGGAACTCGACGCGCTCGTCGAGGAGGTGCTGCTGGCGAGCCGGCTCGACTCGGCGACGCTGGCGCTGGCGCAGGACCCGGTCGACCTGCTCGCGGTCGCGGCCGAGGAGGCCGCGCGCGTGCAGGCCAGCGCCACCGGCGACCATGCGCAGGTGCTGGGCGAGGAGCGCCTGCTGCGGCGCGCCGTGCGCAACCTGCTCGAGAACGCGCGCCGCTACGGCGGCGGCGAGGTCACGGTCGAGGTCACGGCGCGGCCCGGCCGGGTCGAGATCGCGGTCGACGACCGCGGGCCCGGCGTGCCGCCGGAATACCGCGAGCGCATCTTCGAGGCCTTCTTCCGCCTGCCCGGCCATGCCGAGACCGCGGGCGGGGTCGGGCTCGGGCTCTCGCTCGTGCGCCAGATCGCCGCGCGCCACGGCGGGGACGTGCGCTGCGAGGCGCGCGCGGGCGGCGGCAGCCGCTTCGTCATCGGCCTGCCGCAGGCCGCGGCGCCGCTCAATCGGGCCTAGGCGCGAAGATCTCGGGCGGTGGGTGGTCGACCCCGCTGGCCACGCGCGCGCGCTCGGCGTAGCGGTTGAAGCGCCAGGCGCTGTGGTCCATCGTGATGCGGCGCCAGACGGCGCGCTTGGCCGCCGGGCTCAGCGCGGGCCAGTCGCGCACCTCGTCGTGCGTGCGGCCGCAGCCCTTGCAGACGGCGTCGCCCTGGTTCGTCGAGCAGATCGCGATGCAGGGCGCATCGGGCGTGCTCGCGTACCAGGCGAGCCAGGCGGCGCGTGCGCGCTGCGGCATCGTCGACTCGTCGCAGCTCGTCTCGCGGTAGTACACCATCAGCGCGTAGACCTCGGCCAGCGCGCGCACCTCGCCGCAGGCGGTGACGCCGTCGGGCGAGGGGCTGCGTTCGCGCCACCAGTTGATGGCGGCTTCGATGTCGGTGATGTGGAGGCCGGTCATGGCGGGGGCGGCATGGGGGCGTGGAGTGTACCCAAGCCGGCCGCCTCGGCGCGCTGCGCCGCGCGCGGCCCGGGTCGGCGCGTTTCGCGCTACCAGCAGCCCGCTGCGGCGCCGCTGTTGCCCTGCGCGCCGGTCGAGCTCAGCGTGTAGCTGCCGCAGTCGCCGTCGTTGGCCTGGTTGCCGGCCGGGGTCGCGGTGGCGAGGAAGCTGACGGCGTTGTTGCTGGCCGGGTCCGGCACCTGCACCGTCAGCGTGTAGCTCGTCGTGCCGCTGTTGACGACCGCCACCGACGGCGTCGTCGCGTAGCCCAGCAGCGTCGTCGTCGCGGTGTAGGCGTTGTTGGTCGAGTAGTACTGCTGCTCGCGCGCGGCGAGGTCGAACAGCGCCGTCTTGGCATCGGTGCGATGCGCCTTCAGGATCGACTGCCAGTACGCGGGCAGCGCGACGCGCAGCAGGATGCCGACGATCGCCACGGCGATCATGAGCTCGATCAGCGTGAAGCCGCGCGCGCGGTGGCCGGGATTCATCGGGCGCCTCACCGCAGCTGGAGCCAGCTGGCGCGCTGGCCGACGCCGCTCGGGTTGATCTGCTGCACGACGCCGCCGCCGCCGACCTTCTGGCTCACGAGATAGGGCCATTGCTTCGATCCGGTGCCGGCCGAGACGATGGTCGGCGTGCCGACGGCGTTCAGCAGCAGCGCGCTGGTGGGGGTGCTCGACTGGCTGAAGAAGTTCTGCGCGCTCGTGACCGCGCCGCCGTTGGCGAGGTTGATCGCGACGGTCCAGCCGGTGGGCGTCGCCGCGCCGCAGGAATAGACCGAGAGCACCGGCGGCACCGTCGTGTTGACGACGAAGTTGCCGAGCAGCACGGCCGGGTCGTAGATGACCTGCTCGCCCGCGTCGGGCAGGTCCACCTCCCAGCCGTAGTTCTTGCCCGCGGCGCTGCAGCTGATCGAGCCGTACCAGCACATCGTGATCGTCGTCAGATTGCGCGTCGAGGTCGCGGCGACATCGCTCAGCGTCTGCTGCACCAGGGTCGCCGCCGGCGCCGCCTGGGCCGGGTTCGAGGGCGAGGACATGAAGGTCTTCAGGTTGATCGAATTCGCGGCGAGCGTGTTCCAGTGCGCCATGTTCCAGTCCCAGATCCCGTACAGGCTCTGCCGGCCCGTGGCGTAGCTGGTCGCCGTGGTGTCGCTGAAGCTGGTCTCCTGCCCGGTGCCGAACGCGATCACCCAGCGCAGCAGCCCGCCGTCGCCGGGGATGCCGACGACCGTCGGCGCAGTCGTGATCGGCTGCACGCTGGCGTTGTGGCCTGCGTTCGTGCTGAACAGCGGCGTCGCGGCGGCGCCGCCGCCATAGTTCGACACGCCCCAGTTCGATGCGGTCGCGCTCGTGAGGTCGAAGCGCCAGACATTGCCGCGGCGGTCGCCGGCGTAGACGTAGTCGGTGATGTGGTCGCCGTCGAGGTCGGCGCTGCGTACGGCCGCGATGCCGTTGGGCGATGCCGTGCTGCCGACGCCGGTGTCGAGGTAGTAGGCGGTGGCGAGCGCGCCGGTCCCGGGATCGACCTCGAGGATGTAGATGCCGGCCTTGCCGGTCGCGCTCCCGACGCCGTTGCCGAAGATGATGGCCCAGTGGCCGTCGTGCAGGCGCCGGATCAGCGGCTGGTCCAGCACCTGGCCCAGGTTCTGGCCGCAGCTCGCGTTGCCCGAGCAGGCCAGCGACGTGCCCCATTCGCCCATCACCAGCGACGCGGCGTTGGCTTCGGAGAAGTTGTCCGGGTTGGTGACGTCGAGTGCGAACACCGCCGGCCCGCCCCGGCCCAGTCCGGCCACGAGCCAGGTATGCCAGGCGCCGTTGTAGTAGAGGTCGCCGGTGCCGATCTGGCCGTCGACATAGAAGTTGTGGCCGTATTGCGTGTTGCTGTAGTTCAGCAGCGGGTTCGTGCTGTCGATGCAGGTCAGCGCGCCGCCGGTGCCGGGGGCCGCCGGGCAGTTCGGCGTCGCCGACGCGCCGGTCACCGGCGTGCCCACGCCGGCCGTGTAGCCCGGCACGTAGGCGATCAGTTCGCGGCCGTCGTTGGGCACCGCCGCGTTGGCCGCGCCGGTGGCGGTCAGCGCGCCGGCGCGGAAGCCGTGCAGCATGCCGTCGTTGGCGCCGGCGTAGACGAGATTCGTGCGCGTCGCCGCGCTGCCGTTCTTATACGCGACGTAGCTGCTCTCGCTGCCGACCGTGTGGTAGAGGTTGTCGATGAAGCGCGTGCCGTAGCCCAGCGACGGCGGGCCGACCCAGGCCGGGCTCGAATGGACGATGTCGCCGAGCACGCCGTTGCGCACGCGCAGCGTGCCACCGGCATTGCCCGAGCTCGCCTCGTGGCTGCGGCCGCCGCGCAGGTAGTCGAGCTCGACGGCCTCGGTCGGCGACCAGCCGGGATAGCCGGCGCCGCCGCCGAGCGCGTTGTATTCATTGCCTGCGGCGAGATTGTTGAACGGGATGCCGACGCTGCCGTTCCAGCTCAGGATGGTCCGGTTCGCCGAGCCCTGGGCCGTCATGCCCGCGACGCCGGTGGAGGCGCAATCGCCGCCGGTGAGCACGCACGAGGCGTCCCAGGTCGGCGTCGACTGGATCGAGACCGTGTTCGTCGTCGTGTTCAGCAGCAGCGGGTTGGAGGTCAGCTGGCCCCACCAGCCGACCGGGTGGTAGAAGGACAGGTAGGCCGCCGTGTTGATCTGCAGCTGCCCCGACTGCTGCGCGTTCAGGCTGGCCGAACCGGCGGCCTGCGCCATCGGCGCGGTCTTGAAGCACAGGATCTCGTGGATGTTGGTCGATCCGCCGGTCGAACCCGAGAAGCCGAACCCGAGGTTCTGCGGCAGCGCGCCGCCGTTGATCGCGGTGATCGAGACGCCGTTGATGACGTTGACGTAGGCGCCGTAGTTGTAGCTGTAGTCCAGGCTCAGCAGGCCGTTGGGCGTGATCGTGAGCTGGTAGTCGATCGGCACCGCGGCGCCGCGCGTGGCCGCGCTCTCGGTCGCCATCGGCTTGGTCGCGGGCAGCACCGAATTGGCGCCGTTGACGTAGGGGTAGTCGAGCACGCCGACGTTCGCCTCGTTGGGCTGGTAGGCGCGGTTGTTGGCGTAGTCCCAGATCACCCCGTTCTTGCAGGTCGCCAGCACCGCGTTGTACTGGTTCGAGGTCCCGACCCAGTTGCTCGGATAGAGGGCCGGGTAGTTCGCATTCAGCCACTTCCAGTTCACGTTGCCGCCGGCGCGGACGCCGATGCGCATGGCCTGGAAACCGTTGCCGGTGGCCGTGTTGTCGCCGGCATTGAGGAAGTTGCCGTATTCGTCGATGCCCACCCCGAGGTAGGCGCCGTAGACGCCGTCGGCCGAATGCGCCGCGCTGGCGTTTCCGCCCTCGTTCGTGCAGCTGTAGCCCAGCGATCCGCCGGTGGCACCGACGCTGGGGATGGCGTTGGCGGCGCCGGGATTGGACTTGGACGCGTCGGTGAGGAAGAAGGAGATGCCGTCGGCGCCGTCGACATTGCCGCTGTCGCCGCCGTAGGCGATGGTGCGGAAGGTCACCGTCATGCCCTGGCTGCTCGGGAAGGAGAAGTTCGAGACGATGGCGCCACGCTGCTGGTAGATGCCGGAGCCGCCGTATTTCGCGCTCGTGAAGCGCAGCGCGCCGGAGCCGACGGCATCGGGCAGCGCGCCGGTGGCGCCGCCGACGCTGTGGCGGTACGGGCTCGTCGTCGAGTTGTACTGGCTGTTGATCCAGCTGCACGAGGGGATCTGGCCGCCGACGTTGCCGGCGCTCGTGCCGGCCGTGAGGCAGGCGCCGTACAGCGCGGTCCAGCTCAGGCTGTTGGTGGCGCCGCTGAAGTTGTCGGCGACCGGGGCCTGCTGGGCGCTGGCGCCGGCGCTGACGAGCGCGGCGGCCGCGAGGATGAGGGAGGGGCAGCGTGGCATGGTTCTCGCCTTCCTAGGGGTTGCCGGCATCGACGTTGTTGTTCACGAGCACGTAGGTGCTCTGGACGACGCTGACCGCGTTGGCATTGCCGCCCCAGCCGGCCGCGGTGACCTGGAACATCGGGTTCATCTTGCCGTCCTGGGTCAGCCCGATGTACTGGATGTAGACCTTCGGATCCGCATAGAAGGTGCCGACCCCGCCGGTGGTGCTGATCGTCATGCCGGGAAACGCCACCATCGAGCCGAGGTTGCCGAAGCCGCCGCTCCAGGGCACGGTGGTCGGATTGGGCAGCGCGTCGGCGCAGATGCCGACACCGGCCGTGGCCGCGAACGCCGGGTAGGCGGCGCTGGTGCAGGGCACGCCGACGCCGACGATGCCCTGCTTGAGGAACCATTCGCCGTAGGCCAGGCCCGACTGCGCCGATTCGAGCGAACGCTGCTTCTCGCGCGCGTTGCCCGCGATCAGCTGCAGCACGCCGAAGCCCTTGAAGACCGTGATGGCGATCACCGTGAGCACGACGAGCAGGATCAGGCTCGTCGCCAGCACGACGCCGCGGACCCGGCGTGCGCGATTCGTTCTCATGCCGACCCCTGGATGCCGATGACGCGCGACATGCTCAGCGTCGCCGGCTGGCCGGCGTTGCCCGCGAGCGGATTGACGAAGGTGAGGGTGACCTGGAGCGAGCGCACCTGGCTCCACGCCGCCGCGGCCGTGACCTGGGTCGCCGTCATGTAGCGGCTCACCGAGCCGGTGGCGTTGACGTCGATGCCGTACAGCACCTTCATCGTCTGCACGCCCGACACCAGCACCAGCGGCTGCGGGTTCGGCGCGAAGGTGCTGGTGCAGGTGAGCTGCCCGTTGCCGTTGACGGTGAACATGTTCGTCACCGCGGCGGCGGCCGCGGCCGTGATCGGGTTGCCGTTGCAGTCGGTGGTGGCGATGACGGACGAGGCATTCGTCGGGTCCTGGACGAAGCGCAGCGCGAAGCTGTCGCTGGCGGTGCCGGCGCCGTCTACGCCGGAGACGAACTCGGCGCCGCCGAAGGTGCCGGCGAGCAGGTTGGTGGCGCCGGTGGGGAATGCCGCGCCGAGCGAGCCTATCGTCGTCAAGGGGTAGTAGCCGGCGATGCCGACGATGTCCGAGATCGTGCTGAAGGCCATGCGCTCGGCGTCCTGCCAGTCGCGCAGTTCGCCCTGGCCGCGGATCGACGAATGCGTGTTGACGACGATCAGCGCATAGCCGGCGACGACGAACAGGCCCACGGTGAGCGCCACCACCAGCTCGACGAGCGTGAGTCCGCGTTGACGCTGGCGGCGCGTCACGGTTGCACCACCAGCGAGTAGGACTGGGTGGACTGGCCCTGCGCCAGCGCGCCGGTGCTGTTCGAACCCTGGTACTGCTCGGACCAGGAGACGGTCAGCGTGCACACGTTCGGGCTCGTGGCGAAGGGCGTCACGGCCTGCGCGCAGCGGATCGAGACCGGCTGGGTGGCGGCGTCCAGCGGCGCGGGCAATGCGGCCGCGAGCTGGGTGCCGAAGTTGGCGAGGTCGTAGATCGCGATGCCCTGGGGCGTGCAGACCGCGGCGCTGCAGTCGATGGTGGCGCCCAGGTTCACGGCGGCCGCCGTCGTGACCGTGATCGGCGACGCCGCAACCGCCGCGGTGCTCTGCCAGAAGGCGGTGTTGACGTGCATGGCCGAGGCCATGCCCTCGGCCTCGGCGGCGGCGATCGAGCGCGAGCTCGCGACCTTCACCCCCGCGTAGGCCAGCGCCTGCAGCTTGGCCAGGCCGAGCAGTCCGAAGGCCGTCACGGCGAGCGCGACCATGACCTCGACCAGCGTGAAGCCGGCGGCGCCAGCGGGGCGGGCGAGGTTCAGCAAGCGCCCACCGGCGTCGCGGCGCCGGCCGCATAGGTGGTCGGGATGCCGACCGCCGTCACGACGACGCAGTTGCGCGCCTTCGGGTCCGTGCCGACGGCGAACGTGAACATCACGCCCGCGCCCGCCGCGGGCGAATAGCCCTGGCGGTTGAAGGTCAGCGCCGGCGCCGCGGCCGCCAGCGTCGAGGTGAAGGTATCCGCGCCCGCGTTGGGGTCGGCGCTGGCGCTGGCGACGATGATCGAGGTGCCGGCGGTGAAGGCGAGGCCCTGATAGACGACCCAGCCGCCGGTCCATGAAATCGCGTTCGCGGCGCAGTTCGACGGCGTCGCCGCCGCGCACAGCGTCACCGGCGCGCCGGTCTGGATCGCCGTCGAGCGCGCGAGCTGGATGTCGCGCACGAGCGCGCTCGCCCAGGCCTGGCTGCGGCTCTGCTGGCCCAGGCTCTGGAAGCCGGGAGCGGCCAGGCCCAGCATCACGGCGGCGATGGCCAGCACGACCATGAGCTCGATCACCGTGAAGCCGGCGCTGCGGTTGCGGCGGCTCGGTAGGCAGGAACGGGACGGGGACGATGGCATGGTTGGTTACGCGCGGAAGCAGGCCACGCACCAGCCCTCGGGCATGGCGCATGGCCTCTACTTCGGCAGCAGAACCAGAACCTTTAGCTGGGTATGGTCAGGATTTCACGCCCAGACCGTCGATCAGGGCCGGCCCGGCCCGGCCAGGCGGCGGCGCGCCGTGTCGAGCCGCGCCTCGATCTTGGCCGACTCGACCATGCTCGCGCGCACGAACTCGATGTGCACGCCGGCGGCCTGCGCCGCCGCCTCGGGGTCGCGCTCGCGCAGCGCGCGCCAGATCGCCCGGTGCTGGACCCGGATCTGGCCCCATTGCGCCGGCAGCGCGTGCAGATGGACCAGATTGCCTTCGATGTGGCCGTGCACGATGCGCATCAGGCTCGCGCTCAGCTGGCCGATGAGCGCGTTGTGCGAGGCCTCGGCGATGGCCTGGTGGAAGGCGACGTCCTGGTCGATGCAGGCATCGAGCGCATCGCGGTCGTAGGCCGCCTCCATCGCCACGAAGGCCTGTTCGATGCGCGCCAGGTCGGCCTCGGTGGCGCGCTGCGCGGCCAGCAGCGCCGCCTCGCCCTCGAGCATGTGGCGGAACTCGAGGATGTCGGCCTGCAGCGCCGGGTGCGAGCGCAGCAGGTCCTTCCAGGGATCGACGAAGGCCGATTCGAGCCGGTCGGTGACCAGCGTGCCGCCGCCGTGGCGCGTCACGAGCAGCCCCTTGGAGACCAGCTTCTGGATCGCCTCGCGCAGCGAGGGACGCGAGACGCCGAGCTCGGCGGCCAGCGCGCGTTCGGCCGGCAGACGGTCGCCGGGCTTGAGCGAGCCCTCGAGGATGCGCGTCTCGAGGTCGCCGGCGACGATGTCGGCGAGCCGGGCGGGGGCGTTCAGGTTCCGGTTCATGCGCACCATTGGTGGTAAGACCAATTCGCATGATAAGGAATCCGTCCTCGACCAGGCGGCGCGAACGGGTAGCGAAATTTCATAGTTAACGCTAGTTGACATGACCTTTGTGCAAAGGTAGATTCTCGCCCCTATTGGTCTTACCACTTGACCAATGACCCAAGAACGATCCAGGAGACAACCGTGTACGTCCGCGGCCTGAGAGATCCCGAGCCCTGCCGGGGCGTCTGTTGAGTGCGCTCGCCGCCGCCCTGGCGCGTGTGCTGCCGCCGGCGCGGCTCGTCACCGACGAGCTGCGCCGGCTGGCCCACGGCACCGATGCGAGCTTCTACCGGCTCGTGCCGCAGGCGGTGGCCATCGTCGACGACGACGAGGAACTGCGTGCCGTGCTCGCCGCGGCACGCGCCCACGGCACGCCCGTGACCTTCCGCGCCGCCGGCACCAGCCTGTCGGGGCAGGCCATCACCGACGGACTGCTGGTGCTGACGGGCGCGGGCTACGCCCATTGCGAGATCGATGCCGACGGTGCGCGCGTGCGCGTCGGGCCGTCGATGATCGGCGGCGCGGTGAATGCGCGGCTGGCGCCCTGGGGCCGCAAGATCGGCCCCGACCCGGCGTCGATCCAGGCCTGCAAGATCGGCGGCATCGCCGCCAACAACGCCTCGGGCATGTGCTGCGGCACGGCGCAGAACAGCTATCGCACGCTGGCCGGGATGCGCCTGATGCTGGCCGACGGCACGCTGCTCGATACCGAGGACGCCGCCAGCCGCGCCGCCTTCGCGCGCAGCCATGGCGCGCTGCTCGATGCACTGGCGGCGCTGGGCCGCGCGACGCGCGCCGACGCGGCGCTGGCCGAGCGCATCCGGCGCAAGTACCGCATCAAGAACACGACCGGCTACAGCCTCAACGCGCTCGTCGATTTCGAGGACCCGTTCGAGATCCTCGCGCACCTGATGATCGGCAGCGAGGGCACGCTGGGCTTCATCTCGCGCATCAGCTACGACACCGTCGTCGACGACCCCTGCAAGGCGAGCGCGCTCGTCTTCTTCCCGCGCCTGGCCGAGGCCTGCGCGGCGGTGATGCGGCTCAAGGCCGAACCGGTCTCGGCCGTCGAGCTGCTCGACCGGCCGGCGCTGCGCTCGGTGCAGGACCAGCCCGGGCTGCCGGCGCTGATGCGGTCGCTGGGCGACGACGCCGCCGCGCTGCTGATCGAGGTGCGCGCGCAGACCGCGGCGGCGCTCGAAATCAAGATCGCCGCCGCGCGGGACGCGATCGCGCCGATCGCGACCGTCGAGCCGCCGCGCTTCGCGACCGACCCCGACACGTGCGAGATGTACTGGAAGGTGCGCAAGGGCACGTTCCCCTCGGTCGGCGCGCTGCGCCGCGCCGGCACGACGGTGATCATCGAGGACGTCGCCTTCCCGATCGAGTCGCTGGCCGAGGCCACGCTCGACCTGCAGGCGCTGCTGCGCGAGCATGGCTATGCCGAGGCCATCATCTTCGGCCATGCGCTCGAGGGCAATCTGCACTTCGTGTTCACGCAGGATTTCGGCAGCGCCAGCGAGGTCGCGCGCTACGCCCGCTTCATGGACGCCGTGGGCCGGCTCGTCATCGGCCGCTACGACGGCTCGCTCAAGGCCGAGCATGGCACCGGGCGCAACATGGCGCCCTACGTCGAACTCGAATGGGGCCGCGACGCGATGGCGCTGATGCGGCGCATCAAGTCGCTCTTCGATCCCGAGGGCCTGCTCAACCCCGGTGTCATCCTCAACGACGACCCGCAGGCGCATCTGAAGCACCTCAAGCCGATGCCGGCGGCCGAGTCGATCGTCGACCGCTGCATCGAATGCGGCTTCTGCGAACCGCTGTGCCCGTCGCACGGCCTCACGCTGTCGCCGCGCCAGCGCATCGTCGGCTGGCGCGAGGTCGCGCGCCG
>JAGWVB010000340.1 GCA_018971105.1 Burkholderiales bacterium | reverse complement strand
GTCGGCGCCGACCGCCAGCGCGGCCGAATCGCGCGGCACGTAGATGCGCAGGCTGCTCATCGCGTCGACTCCAGCGCGGCCGCGATGCGGTCGAAGCGCGCGGCGTCGACGCGCGCGTGCAGGCGGTCGTCGACCTGGATCGCCGGCGACGAGGCGCACAGCCCGAGGCAGTACACGGCCTCGACCGTGACCGCGCCGTCGGCCCGCGTCTGCCCTGCGCGGCAGCCCAGGCGGCGCTCGACATGGTCCAGCAGTTCGTTGCCGCCGCAGGCCTGGCAGGCCTCGGCGCGGCAGACCTGGACCACATGGCGGCCGGGCGCGTGGGCGCGGAAATGCGGGTAGTAGGTGAGCACGCCATGGACCTCGGCGCGCGAGATGTTCAGCGCCGCGGCGATCGCCGGCACGCGCGCCGCCGGCACGTAGCCGAGCTCGTCCTGGATCGCGTGCAGCATCGGCAGCAGTGCGCTCGCGTCGGTGGCTTGCGGGGGGCCTGGGAGGGTGGACATAGGCTTGCGGCAGGCACCTGCACCCGGGGTCGGTGGAGAATGCGCCGATGGATTTCGACCCGGCAATGTTTGCGGTGATCGGCCTGGCGCGCAATATGAAGCCGCGGGGCCGGTGCAATGGCATTCCGCTTCCTAAGTGCGAACCCCGATGAAGCAGGTCTCGATACGCCCGGTCTGGACGATCCAGGACCCCGAGGGCCCGCCGCTGCCGGCGCGGCTGATCGAACTGCTGGTGCAGGTCTCGGAGCGCGGCAGCCTGCTGCTGGCCGCGCGCGCGCTCGGCCTGTCGTACCGCCGCGCCTGGGATCTCGTGCGCCTGGGCGAGCAGCAGTTCCAGGCCCAGCTGCTGCTGATGGAACGCGGCCGCGGCTCGACGCTGACGCCGCTCGGGGCCCGCATCGTCTGGGCCGACAAGCGCATCAATGCGCGCCTGAAGCCGTCGCTCGAAAGCCTGGCGTCGGAACTCGCCGAGGCATTGAGCGCGGCGCTGAGCGAGGCGCCGAACGCGCTGCGCATCCACGCCAGCCACGGCTTCGCGATCGAGCGCCTGATCGAGCGCCTGACGCGGGACGGCCTGAAGCTGGGCTTCAGCTACGCCAGCAGTTCGGCCGCCGCGGCGGCGCTGCGCGAGGGCGCCTGCGATGTCGCCGGGCTGCACATACCGATCGGGCCGATGGAGGCGGTCGTGCTCGCCCACTACCGGCGCTGGCTGCAGGGCATGGAGCTGATGCTGGTCGACATCGCGACGCGGCGCCAGGGGCTGATGGTCAGGCCCGGCAATCCGAAGGAGGTCTACGCGCTGGCCGACCTCGTGCGGCCGAACCTGCGCTTCATCAACCGCGAGCCGGGGTCGGGCACGCGGCTGCTGCTCGAGGCGCTGCTGCGCGCGCAGGGCATCGCCGAGACGGCCATCGCCGGCTTCGAGCACGGCGAGTACACCCATGCCGCGGTGGCGGCCCATGTCGCCAGCGGCATGGCCGATGTCGGCTTCGGGCTCGAGCCGCCGGCGCGCCACTTCAAGCTCGACTTCGTGCCCGTGGCCACCGAACGCTATTTCCTGCTCTGCCGCGACGACGTGATGGACACGCCGGCCGTCCAGGCCGTGCTGGCGGCGCTGCGCGATCCGGCATTCCGGGCTACCCTGGCCAGCCTGCCCGGCTACGATCCGGCGGCGACCGGCGCCTTGCTGCCGCTGAAGCGGGCTTATCCGAGCCTGGGCGCCGAGGCCTGAGCCGCGGCGGTTCGGGCGTGACACTGGAGCATCGCATGACGCAATGGCATGGCAAGAACACCGACGAGGTCTACACCGAGGCCGAGATCGAGGAACGGCTGCGCGCCGAGCTCGCGGCCTGGACCTACGAGGGCGGCTGGATACGCCGCAAGTACAAGACGAGCGGCTGGAAGGCGACGCTGATGGTCGTCAACACCATCGGCCATCTCGCCGAGGCCGCCTGGCACCATCCGGACCTGGCGGTCTCGTATGCGTTCGTCACCGTCAAGCTGATGAACCACGCGGCCAAGGGCGTGACGGCCAAGGACTTCGAGCTCGCGCGCAAGATCGAGGACGTCGTGCTCTGGCGGCCCGGCCTCGAGGCCGGATCGGCGCTCGAAGGCACGCCCGACGATGCGCGCTTCAAGTACCTGAAATACGACTGAGCCGGGTCGGCCGTCTGCAACGCTGCGCTCACAGACTGTCCCCCGGGCGGCACAGCGCGCCGCCGCGCGCCGCTCGCAGGGCGGCGGAACGGGCCTTGCTTGTGTAGCGCCATGCTTCGCCGTCAACCTTCCCATGTCCACCTTGTCGCCGCCGCGTTCCCGCGTTGAGACGGGGCTGCGCGTCGCGGTCCAAGCCCCGGGCCGCCTGCACCTCGGATTCCTCGATCCCGCCGCGACCCTGGGGCGCCGCTTCGGCAGCCTCGGCGTCGTCATCGACGGTTTCGAGACCGAGCTCGAGATCGCCGCCGCGCCCGGCGCCGACGATGGCTATGCGTCCGATGGCGCCGCCGGCGCGGCCGAGTTCGATCGCCTCGCCGGCTGGCTGCACCAGTTGCGCCTGCGCACCGGGCGCCCGCAGCCGCTGGCGCTGCGCCTGCGCCGAGCGCTGCCCGCCCATGCGGGGCTGGGCTCGGGCACCCAGCTCGCGCTCGCTCTGGGCCGCGCCTTCGTGCGCTGGCATGGCCTGGAGGCCGATACGCCGACCATCGCCGCCTGGCTCGGGCGCGGCCTGCGCTCGGGCATCGGCATCGCCGGCTTCGATGCCGGCGGCCTGCTCGTCGACGGCGGGCCGGGTGCAGGCGCTGCCGGCGCGCGGCCCGCGCCGGTGCTCGCGCGCATCGAGCCGCCGGCGGACTGGCGCGTCATCGTCGCGCTCGATCCGCGCCGGCGCGGCCTCGCGGGCGCCGAGGAGCGGGCAGCCATCGCGACGCTGCCGCCGCTGCCGCGCAGCGCCGCCGCCGACCTCTGCCACCAGGTGCTGATGCGCGTGCTGCCGGGCGCCGCGGGCGACGATTTCGCCGCTTTCGCGGCCGGCCTGAACCGCATCCAGGAACTGCTGGGCGCGCATTTCGCGCCCGCCCAGGGCGGCAGCGCCTGGACCAGCCCGGCCGTGGGCCGGCTCATGAACTGGCTCGGGGCCGGGGCCGGCAGCGGCGTCGGCATCGGCCAGAGTTCCTGGGGCCCGACCGGATTCGCCTTCGTCCCGAGCGCCACCGTCGCGCGCCACCTGCTCGACGCCGCGGCGCAGGCCGGCGCGCTCGACCCGGCGCTCGAGGTGCGCATCGTCACGCTGCGCAACCGCGGCGCGACGATAGGCGCGGCCGGCTGAGCGCGACCCGCATCCCCACCCCGCAGAGATCGCCCATGGAACGCCCCTACATCCTCCACATGTTCACGCCGGGCCGCCAGATGAGCCCGTTCGACATCAACATGGCGGCCGACGCCGGCTACCAGATCATCGTGCCGTATTGCGAGGCCGGGCTCGACGCCGTGACCGCGCTGACCCAGGACACGATCTTCTCGCGCGGCCCCAAGGGCGTCTCGCGCACCGGCATCTTCATCGGCGGGCGCGACGCGCTGCTCGCGGCCGACATGCTCGAGCGCGCGCGCGCGGCGATGGTCAAGCCCTTCGTCGTCTCGGTGATGGCCGACCCCAGCGGCGCCTACACGACGGCGGCGGCGATGGTCGCCTGCGTCGAGGCGGCGCTGCGGCGCGGCGGCGCCGCCGGCCTGGCCGGGCAGCGCATCGTGATCCTCGGCGGCACCGGGCCGGTCGGGCGCATCGCCGGCGTGATCGCGGC
>JAGWVB010000339.1 GCA_018971105.1 Burkholderiales bacterium | reverse complement strand
ACCTCGGCCGCGGCGCCGCGGTTGACGGCGACCAGGGTCGCGGCGCTGGCGGTGTAGCGGGCGTAGACGAGCCAGTCGGGACCCTGCGCCAGCGTCAGCGTCGCACCGTCGGCCCATTCGGCGCGCTCGCGCCGCAGCCGCGCCAGGCTGCGGTAATGGTCCCAGAGATCGCCGTTCCAATGCTCGCGCTCCCAGTCGAAGCAGCGCCGGCAATCGGGGTCGGCGCCGCCCTCGAGGCCGATCTCGTCGCCGTAGTAGATGCAGGGCACGCCGGGGCGCGTGAACAGCAGCGTGACGGCGATCTTCATCGCCTGGACATCGCCGCCGAGCTCGGTCAGCAGGCGCGGCGTGTCGTGGCTGTCGAGCAAGTTGAGCTGCGCGAGCTGGTTCGCGTAGGGGATCGCGGCCTGGGCGCGCGTCATCCAGGCCTCGAAGGCGGCGGTGGCGATCGGCGCGCGCAGGCCCGCGAGCTCGATCCCGGCGAGCCAGGCGCGCACCGGTCCGGCGTGGCCGTAGTAGTTCATGGCGCCGTCCTCCTGGTCGCCCTGGAGCCAGCGCGTCGCCTCGGCGAAATGCTCGCCCAGCACATAGGCCTCGCCGTTCTCCTCGCGCAGCGCGCGCCGGATCGCGCGCACATGGTGGGCGTTGTTGTGCGCGCCGGCGCCTTCGCCGAGCATGTGGATCACGTCGAGGCGCCAGCCGTCGATCGCATAGGGCGGCTGCAGCCAGCGGCGCAGGATGGCGTCGGGCGCGCCGTATACGGCTTGTTGCAAGGCCGGCGACGCGTAGTCCAGCACCGGCAGGCCCTCGTGCCCCTTCCAGCCCTGCACGCGTCCGGCCGCATCCCAGGCGTAATGGCCGCGCCAGCGCGACTGCGCCGACTGCGCGGCGCCGGGTTCGGCCTGGCGGCCCCAGCGGTCGTACCAGGCGTGGTCGACGCCGGTGTGGTTCACCACCGCATCGAGCAGCAGCCGCATGCCGCGCTCGCGCGTGGCCTGGCGCAGCGCCGCGAGTGCCGCGTTGCCGCCCAGGTGCGGGTCGACGTTGCCGTAGTCGCTCGTGTCGTAGCGGTGGTTGCTCGGGGCCTCGAACACCGGGTTGAGGTAGATCGCACTCACGCCGAGCTCGTCGGCGAGATAGGGCAGGCGCTGCGTCAGTCCCGGCAGGTCGCCGCCGTAGAAGGCGTTGGCGGCGTGGCGCGGGTCGACCGGCGCCCCCCAGGGCGGCTGGACGACGGGCACGCGGCGCGCGCCGCGCAGCTGCTCGCCGCTGCGGTCGACGGGCGCGGCGCCGCGCGCGTAACGGTCGGGGAAGACCTGGTAGAAGACCTGGGTGCGCACCCACGCCGGCGGGTGCTGCGAGGGATGGGCGCGGAACTGCGCGCTCTCCGGCGGCACATGGGCATGGCGGCCGTCGGCCGCGAGCCAATGCGCCCCCGCGGCGTCGACGGCGACGAAGGCGTAGAGCGTGACCTCGTTGCCGCGGTCCCATTCGACGCGGGCGCGCCATTGCCGCAGAGCGCCGCAGCGGCCGGCGCTCGTCATCGGCGTCAGCCGCTCCTCGTTGTCAGGCAGGGTGCGCACGAAGACGCGGCCGGCGTCGAATTCGGCGTCGGTCAGCAGCGCCAGCTCGAGGCCGTCGGCATCGGCGACGGCCCAGGGCGCGATCGGGGGGTGGAGCAGGAACAAGCGGCGGTCTCCGGCTGGGGGTGGCGTCGATATCATCGGCGCGTGACCAAGCCCGCGCCGCTACGGGTCGAGGATATCCCCGACCACCCCGATTTCAGCCGCATCGGCGCCGCGATCGAGCTCGACCTGCGCTACGTCGGCGCCGCCAACTTCGCCGGCCGCAGCCTGTACGGCGACCTCGACTGCGCCTGGCTGCGGCGCGAGGCGGCGCGGGCGCTCGATGCGGCCGCCGCCTGGCTCGGCGCGCGCCACCCGGGCTGGCGCCTGCGCCTGCTCGACGCGCTGCGCCCGCAGCGCGTGCAGGAGGCGATCTGGCGCGATGTCGCCGGCACGCCGATGGCGCGCTATTTCGCGCCGCCCGAGCGCGGCTCGATCCACAGCTGGGGCATGGCGGTCGACGTCACGCTGCTCGACGCGAACGGTGCCGAAGTCGACATGGGCAGCGGCTACGACGAGATGTCGCCCGCCTCGCACCCGGCGCTGCACGCCGAGCTGCTCGCCAGCGGCCGCCTCACGCCGGCCCAGGTGGCGCTGCGCGACCGCCTGCGCGACGCGATGCGCGCCGGCGGCTATGCCGGAATCGATCTCGAATGGTGGCATTTCGAGCTCGGCGAGCGGGAGCGCGTGCGCGGCGAGCTGCCGCGCGTCGACTGAGCCAGCACCCCGACCCGCCGCTTCGCGGGGGGTGCTGCCGCCCCCGCCGCGCCCGTTCGGGATTACAGTGAATCTCAGGTCGAAAGTCGGGGGTGGCGGTGGAAACTGGCTGGTATCTCGAGGGCATCACGTCCGACGGCATCCCGATCGTCAAGAAGATCGACGCCGCCGAGCTGCCGCTGCGCATCGGCCGCGACGCGCGCAACGGCCTCGTCGTCGACGCGCGCGGGCTGTCGCGGCTGCACGCGCTGATCGAGGCCGACCCCGCGGGCGGGCTGCGCGTGGTCGATCTCGGCAGCACCAACGGCACCTATGTCAATCGCGAGCGCATCGCCGGGCCGTGCCGCCTCGAAGACAACGACGTGATCCATTTCGGCACCGCCGAATTCAGGGTCGGCGCGCAGGAGACGACGCTGCTGATGCGGGCCGCCGACAGCGACGACGACAGGACCTACCGGACGTCGCCCGGCCTCTCGCTGTCGAACAAGTTCGTCGCCCACGAAAAGAAGTTCATGGAGCTGCTGCGCGGGCGCGGGCTCTCGGCCGCGGCGCAGCCCATCGTCGATGCCGTCGGCGGCCGCATCGTCGCCTACGAGTTGCTCGGCCGCTGCAACCATCCGGAGCTCTCGGCGTCGCCGATCCAGCTGTTCCAGCTCGCGCACGAGCTCAAGCGCGAGGCCGAGCTCAGCGCGGCCTTCCGCAGCTGGGGCGTGGCGGCGATCGCGCCGCGCCTGAAGGGCGAGCTGCTGTTCGTCAACACGCACCCGACGGAGCAGTTCGAGGACGGCTTCTTCGCCACCCTGCAGCAACTCACCGAACAGCCCGGCGCACCGCAGATCGTGGTCGAGATCCACGAGACGGCGGTGCTGGAGGTCGAGAGCATGCGCAAGCTCGCGGCCCGGCTGGCCGGCATCCGCGTGCCCTTCGCCTACGACGACTTCGGCGCCGGGCAGTCGCGCCTGAAGGAGCTGACGAATGTGCCGCCGACCTACGTCAAGTTCGACATGGGGCTGATCCGCAACATCCACCTCGCGCCCGCGATCGAGCAGCGCGTCGTGCGCGATCTGGTGCGCGCGGCGATCGACCTCGGCTCGGTGCCGCTGGCCGAGGGCGTCGAGACCGAGGACGAGGCCGCGGTCTGCCGCGACATGGGCTTCCAGCTCATCCAGGGCTATCTGACGGGACGGCCGGTGCCGGTGACGTCGCTCTGATCCGCCGCGCCGCGGCGCGATTTGGGACAATCGGCGGCCATGAAACCCGCCACCCCCCTTCGTGCCTCGCCCCGTTGCACACTCCGGGACCCCTCGCCGGCGCCCGGGAACCCGGCGCCCGCGCGGCCCGCCGGCAGGACCGCATGACCCCGACCGATCTGCCCGCCTACATGGCCCGGGTCGGCCTCGCCGCGCGTGAGGCGTCCAGGCGCATGGCCGCCGCCAGCAGCGCGGCCAAGGACGCGGCGCTGCGCGCGCTGGCGCTGCGGCTGCGCGGCGCCGA
>JAGWVB010000055.1 GCA_018971105.1 Burkholderiales bacterium | reverse complement strand
CGGCGCCGCTGCGCGTCGATCTCGACGGCCTGGCGCGCCGCGTCGCCGCGTTTCCGGTGCCCGAGGGGCGCTACGGGCAGATCGCCGGGCTCGCCGGCGCCAAGGTCGTCTGGACCGCGCTGCCGATCGCCGGCGCGCATGGCCGCGGCGGCCACAAGGAGGGCCCGGGCCGGGTCGAGCGCTACGAATTCGCCACCGGCGAGCTCAAGGCGCTGCCGCATGCGGCCGAGCGCATCGTGCTCGCCGCCGACGGCCGCACGCTGCTGCTGCAAGCGGGCAGCCAGCTGCGCGTCGTCGACGCGACGCGGGCGGTCGACGACAAGACCGGCGCGCCGGCCGACGACGCCAAGCCTTCGCGCCGCAACGGGCGCATCGACCTCGGGCGGCTGCGCATCGCCGTCGATCCGCCGCAGGAATGGGCGCAGATGCTGGCCGAGGTCTGGCGACTGCAGCGCGACCAGTTCTGGGTCGCCGACATGTCGGGGGTCGACTGGGAGGCGATGCGCGCGCGCTACGCCCGGCTGCTGCCGCGCGTGGCCACGCGCGGCGAGCTCTCGGACCTGATCTGGGAGCTGCAGGGCGAGCTCGGCACCTCGCATGCGTACGAGATCGGCGGCGACCACCGCAAGCCGCCGGCGGTCGCGCTCGGCCATCTCGCCGCCGCGCTGCGGCCGGCGGCGGCCGGCGGCTGGGTCATCGAATCGATCGTCCAGGGCGACACCTGGGACGCGGCGGCCGATTCGCCGCTCAACGCGATCGGCGTCGAGGCCCGCGTCGGCGAGCGCATCGTCGCCGTCGGCGGCCTGCCGGTGGGCCCCGAGCGGCCCCCGCAGGCGCTGCTCGTGCAGCAGGCCGGCGCCAAGGTCGCGCTGACGCTGGCGCGCGCCGACGGCAGCCGGCGCGAGGTGCTGGTCACCGCGCTCGCCGACGAGGCGCCGGCGCGCTACCGCGCCTGGGTCGAGGCCAACCGCGACTGGGTCCATGCGGCCAGCGGCGGCCGCGTCGGCTACCTGCACCTGCCCGACATGATGAGCGCGGGCTACGCCGAGTTCCACCGCTATTTCGCCGCCGAGGCCGATCGCGACGGCCTCGTCGTCGACGTGCGCTACAACCGCGGCGGCCATGTCTCGCAGTTGCTGCTCGAGAAGGTCGCGCGCCGGCGCATCGCCTGGAACGTGCAGCGCTGGGGCCCGCCCGCGCCCTATCCCGACGAGGCGCCGGCCGGCGTCGTCGTCGCGCTCACGAACGAGCATGCCGGCAGCGACGGCGACATCTTCTCGCATGGCTTCAAGCTCATGCGCATCGGCACCCTCGTCGGCCAGCGCACCTGGGGCGGCGTGATCGGGATCTGGCCGCGCCACAAGCTCATCGACGGCACCGAGACGACCCAGCCCGAATACTCGTTCTGGTTCCCCGACGTGGGCTGGGCGGTCGAGAACCACGGCACCGAGCCGCAGATCGCGGTGGCCAACGCGCCGCACGACGACGCCTTCAACGCCCCCGAGCGCGACCGCCAGCTCGCCGCTGCGCTCGCCGAGGCGCTCGCCGCGATCGCACGCGAGGGCGTCGTGCGGCCCGATTTCGGTCCCCGGCCGCGGCTCGCGCCGCCGCCGCTGCCGCCGCGCTGAGCGGCCGTCAGCGCGGCCGTCAGAGCGCGCGCGGACTCGACCGGGCGTAGTAGAACCACTCATGCCCCGGCAGCGCCGAGACATCGGGGAAGACGATGTAGCCGGGCGCGGGGGCGCGCAGTTCGCTGCCGTCGGCGCGGCGCGCGATCAGCTCGCCCGCCGCGAGCGGGTCGAAGCTGGTCCAGGGGCGCGCGAAGACGTCGGCCGCGTCGTGGCGGTCGGTGACGTCGACCAGCGACAGGCATTCGATCGCCGCCGGCGGCGGCGCCAGCGGGATCTCGGCCAGGCCGAGCAGGGCCAGCGTCTGGTGGATCGCGCGGTAGGCGACCTCGGGGCCGGCCGGGTCCTCGTGCTGCCCGCATTCGAGCGTGATGCCGTAGCCGCCGAGCGCGCGCATCGCCTCGGTCGTGCCGACGCCGTAGCTCGGGTCCTCGTGCACCGAGCCCGGCGTCAGCGCGGCGGCGCGGCGCCGCGCGACGCCGCGCGCGTAGACATCCATCCAGCCGTCGACGACGCGGTCGACGCCGACATGCGCGGCCAGCGCGGCCTCGGCCGCGGCCTGCGCGAAGGGCTCGAGCGTGCCGCGGTTGTCGGCCGGGCCGCGCATCGCGAAGGCCCGGCCCGGGCTGCGGAAGCTGTGCAGGTCGAGCAGCACCTCGTGCTCGGCCAGCAGCGGCCACAGCGCGTTGGCGATGCGGTCCTCGTTGTCCTGCGGCGTGGCCGTGGGCTGCAGCCGGCGGTTGAGGTTGCGGTCGCCGAAGCGGCGCCCGCCGACATAGGCCAGCGGATTGCAGACCGGCACGAAGGTGACGCAGCCGCGCACGATGTCGATCTCGCCGCGGTCGATCGCCGCGAGCATGCGCTCGATGCCGCGCGTGCCGGCCGTCTCGTTGCCGTGCACGGCGCCGGTGACGAGCAGCTTCGGCCCCGGCCGCAGGCCGACGCAGCGGTGCACGCGCAGATGGCGGGTCGAGGTCATGCCGCGCCTCCGCACAGCAACCGATAGGCCGTCGCGTAGCGCTCCTGGACACCGACGATGACCTCCTCGGGCAGGTCCAGCGCCGCCTGCTCGGCGCCGCCGGTGACGCCGGTCGACGCCAGCCAGTCGCGCAGCGGCTGCTTGTCGAAGGCCTCGATGCGGCCCTCGGCCAGCGCCGACGCGCGCCAGAAGCGCGACGAATCGGGCGTCAGCACCTCGTCCATCAGCGTCAGCCGGCCGGCCGCGTCGAGACCGAACTCGAACTTCGTGTCGGCGATGACGATGCCGCGCGTGAGCGCGTAGGCGCTGGCGGCCCCGAAGAGGCGCAGCGCGGTGTCGCGCACCTCGGCCGCGCGCGCGCTTCCGAGCAGCGTCTCGAGCCGGGCGAACGAGATGTTCTCGTCGTGGTCGCCGACGGCGGCCTTGGTCGCGGGCGTGAAGATCGGTTGCGCCAGCGGCTGGGTCGGCGTCAGTCCCGCGGGCAGCGCGATGCCGCAGACGGTGCCGCTCCTGACGAATTCCTTCCAGCCCGAACCGGCGACATAGCCGCGCACGACGGCCTCGCAGGGCAGCGGCTGCAGCCGCCGCACGAGCATCGAACGGCCCTCGACCTGGGCGCGCTCGTCGGCGGCGACGACGCTCTCGGGCGCCGCGCCGCTGAGGTGGTTCGGGACGATGCCCTCGAGCTGCCGGAACCAGAACAGCGCCATCTGCGTCAGCAACCGGCCCTTGCCCGGCACGGGCTGTTTCATCACGACGTCGAAGGCGCTCAGGCGGTCGCTCGCGACCATCAGCATGCGGTCGCTGCCGACGGCGTAGTTGTCGCGCACCTTGCCGCGCGCGAGCAGCGGCAACGAGTGCAGGTTCGTCGACGCGACGGCGGGGCCGAGGTCGGCCAGTTGCGGCAGGGGTTGGTTCATGCGGGCTCTCGACAGTGAGCCCGCTATTTTGCCGCCCGGGGGGCGCGCCGGACCGCCGGCGCCGCGGCGGGTGCCGGTTTCATGTGAACATGGCGGGGTGATCCCGACCGCACAATCCCACCCGGTCCGCCCCTGGCGCTGGGTGCCGACGCTGTATTTCGCCGAAGGCCTGCCCTACGTCGTCGTGATGACGCTGGCGGTCGTGATGTACAAGAACCTCGGCGTCGACAACGCCGAGATCGCGCTCGTCACGAGCGGGCTCTACCTGCCCTGGGTCATCAAGCCGCTGTGGGGGCCGCTGGTCGACCTCGGCGGGCGCAAGCGGCGCTGGATCGTCGCGCTGCAGTTCGTCATCGGCGCCGCGTTCGCGGGCGTCGCGCTGGCGCTGCCGGGCCCGCATTTCCTGCGCCTCACGCTGGCCGTGTTCTGGCTCATGGCCTTCGCCTCGGCCACGCACGACATCGCTGCCGACGGGTTCTACATGCTGGCGCTGCCGCAGCGCGCCCAGGCCGCCTTCGTCGGCGTGCGCAGCACCGCCTACCGGCTGGCCATGATCGCCGGCCAGGGCGGGCTGGTCTATCTCGCGGGCTGGCTGGCGCAGCGCGGCGGCGGGCCGGCGGCGGGCTGGGCGACGGTGTTCGCGCTGCTGGCGGTCGGCTTCGGCAGCGTCGCCGCCTACCACCTGTGGGCGCTGCCGCGGCCGGTGGCCGACCATGCGTCGCCGCGCGGTGCGCGGCTGGGCGCCGATTTCGGCGCCGTCTTCGCCGCCTTCTTCCGCCAGCCGGGCATCGCCCGCATCCTCGCCTTCCTGCTGCTGTACCGCTTCGCCGAGGCGCAGCTGCTCAAGCTCGTGACGCCGTTCATGCTCGACCCGCATGCGGCCGGCGGGCTCGGCCTGAGCACCCAGGATGTCGGCATCGCCTATGGCACCGTCGGCGTCAGCGCGCTCACGCTCGGCGGGCTGCTCGGCGGTTGGCTCATCGCCCGGCGCGGCCTCAAGCGCACGCTGTGGCCGCTCATGCTGTGCATGCACCTGCCCAACCTCGTCTTCGTCGCCCTCGCCGTCGTCCAGCCCGCCGGGCTCGCGCTCGTCAGCGGCGCCGTCGCGCTCGAGCAGTTCGGCTACGGCTTCGGCTTCACCGCCTACCTCGTGTTCATGCTCATGGTCGCCTCCGGGCGCGGCGACGGCAGCGCCAGCGGCCCCGAGAACGAGCACCAGACGGCCCATTACGCGCTGTGCACCGGCGTCATGGCACTGGGCATGATGGTGCCCGGGATGTGGGCCGGCTGGCTGCAGGAGTGGCTGGGCTACCGCGCCTTCTTCGTCTGGGCCTGCATCGCGACGCTGCCCTCGTTCGGTGCCGCGGCGCTGCTGCGCATCGCGCCCGATTACGGCCGCCGCATCGACCCCGCCTGACCGCGCCGGCTACGCCTGCTCGAAGCGGAACACCGCGACGCTGGCGCGCAGGTTCGGCCAGCGCCGCACGACGCGCCCGGCCTGGAGGCCGAAGCTGTCGGTCACCGCGAGCCCGCATTTGCGCGCCAGCACCTCGAAATCGGCGAGCGTGCCGACGCGGATGTTGGGCGTGTCGTACCACTCGTAGGGCAGGGCGCGCGTCACCGGCATGCGGCCCGAGACGACGCGCAGCCGGTTCGGCCAATGGGCGAAGTTCGGGAAGCTGACGATGCCGATGCGGCCCACGCGCGCCGTCTCGCGCAGCATCTTCTCGGTATTGCGCAGATGCTGCAGCGTGTCGAGCTGGAGCACGACGTCGAAGCTGTGGTCGTCGAACAGCGCCAGCCCCTCCTCGAGGTTGAGCTGGATGACGTCGATGCCGCGCTGCGCGCTCGCGAGCACGCCGGCATCGGCGAGCTCGATGCCGTAGCCGCTGCAGCCCTTGCGGTCGCGCAGATGCGCGAGCAGCTCGCCGCTGCCGCAGCCGAGGTCGAGCACGCGGCTGCCCGCCGGCACGAGGTCGGCGATGATCTCGAGGTCCTTGCGCTCGCTCATGAGACCCCCTTGGCCCTGCGGGCCGTCCTCCCCAGGGGGAGCGAGCGCCTTCGCAGCGGCCGTGCGGCGCTCATCGCGCAGCCTCGCTCGCGATGCGATCGAAGTAAGCGCGCATCACGCCGTGGTAGCGCGCATCGTCGAGCAGGAAGGCGTCGTGGCCATGCGGCGCGTCGATCTCGGCATAGCTCACGCCGATGCGGTTGTCGACCAAGGCCTTGACGATCTCGCGCGAGCGCGCCGGCGAGAAGCGCCAGTCGGTCGAGAAGCTGACGAGCAGGAACCGGTTCTCGCGCGCCGCGGCGAAGGCGCGCGCGAGGTCGCCGCCATGCTCGCGCGCCGGGTCGAAATAGTCGAGCGCGCGCGTGATCAGCAGATAGGTGTTGGCGTCGAAATACTCGCTGAACTTGTCGCCCTGGTGGCGCAGATAGCTCTCGATCTGGAATTCGATGTCCTGCGTGCTGTAGGCGAGTTCGGCGGCGCGCAATTCGCGCCCGAACTTCGATTCCATCGCATCGCCGGCGAGGTAGGTGATGTGGCCGATCATGCGCGCCACGCGCAGCCCGCGCTTGGGCACGACGCCATGCGCGTAGAAATGGCCGCCGTGGAAATCGGGATCGGTGACGATGGCGCGCCGCGCGACCTCGTTGAAGGCGATGTTCTGCGCCGACAGGTTCGGCGCCGTCGCCACCGCGATGCAATGGCGCAGCCGCCGCGGATGGCGCAGCGTCCAGGCCAGCGCCTGCATGCCGCCGAGGCTGCCGCCGACGACGGCGGCCAGGCGTTCGATGCCGAGCGCGTCGATCAACCGCGCCTGGGCGTCGACCCAGTCCTCGACCGTCTGCACCGGGAAATCGGCGCCCCAGGCGCGCCCGCGCGCCGGATTCGGGTCCATCGGCCCGGTCGACCCGAAGCAGGAGCCCGGGTTGTTGACGCCGATGACGAAGAAGCGGTCGGTGTCCAGCGGCTTGCCGGGGCCGACGAGGTTGTCCCACCAGCCGAGGCGGCCCTGCTCGTCGAGGCCGGCGACATGGTGGCTGGCGTTGAGCGCATGGCACACGAGCACGGCGTTGTCGCGGCGCTCGTTGAGCGAGCCATAGGTCTCGTAGGCGAGGCGGTAGTCGGCCAGCGTCGCGCCGCTCTTCAGCGCCAGCGGGGCGCTGAAATGCATCCGTTGCGAGGTGACCTGGGCGAGCGTAGCCATCAAACGTATCCGGCGCCGCTGCCAGTCGGACGCCGGGCGTCCCCTTTTAGCGGCATTTGTGGAGCGCCCGCAATTCGGAACAAATCGGCGCTGTCGCGGCGCAGTATAGCCAGCCCGCTACCATCGGCCACCGACGATGGAGGACGGCGATGATCGAATGGCTGAACCGGCTCGACCGCTACTTTCCGGTGCGCTACCTGGTCTGGCTGACGAGCGCCGTCGGCTTCCTGCTGTGCGCGACGACCTGGATCGCCTACGGCCGCTGGGGCGCGGCGGCGCTGGTGTGCCTGTTCCTCGTCGGCGTCGGGCTGCGCGACCAACTGCAGAGCCGCCATTCGGTGCTGCGCAACTACCCGGTCATCGGCCACCTGCGCTTCCTGGCCGAATTCGTGCGCATCGAGATCCGGCAATACTTCATCGAGAGCGACACCGAGGCGATGCCGTTCTCGCGCTCGCAGCGTTCGCTCGTCTACCAGCGCGCCAAGGGCGAGGCCGACAACCGGCCCTTCGGCACCCAGATGGACGTGAAGGCCGTCGGCTACGAATGGATCAACCATTCGATCGCGCCGACGCGGCTGGCCGGCCACGACTTCCGCGTCATGATCGGCGACGGCGGCAGCTCGTGCACGCGGCCCTACAGCGCCAGCGTGTTCAACATCTCGGCCATGAGCTTCGGCGCGCTGAGCGCCAACGCCATCCTCGCGCTCAACGGCGGCGCGAAGAAGGGCGGCTTCGCCCACGACACCGGCGAGGGCTCGATCAGCGCCCATCACCGCGTCCACGGCGGCGACCTGATCTGGGAGATCGGCAGCGGCTATTTCGGCTGCCGCCATGACGACGGCAGCTTCAGCGAGGAGCGCTTCGTCGCGAATGCCACGAGCGACCAGGTACGCATGATCGAGATCAAGCTCAGCCAGGGCGCCAAGCCCGGCCATGGCGGGGTGCTGCCGGGGCCCAAGGTCACGCCCGAGATCGCCGCCGCGCGCGGCGTGCCGGTGGGCGTCGACTGCATCAGCCCGGCGCGCCATGGCGCGTTCTCGACCCCGGTCGAACTGCTCGAATTCGTCGAGCGGCTGCGGCGCCTGTCGGGCGGCAAGCCGACCGGCTTCAAGCTCTGCGTCGGCCACCCCTGGGAATGGTTCGCGATCGCCAAGGCGATGCTCGAGACCGGCCTGCTGCCCGACTTCATCGTCGTCGACGGCGCCGAGGGCGGCACCGGCGCCGCGCCGCTCGAATTCACCGACCATGTCGGCGCGCCGCTGCAGGAGGGCCTGCGCCTGGTGCACAACACGCTCGTCGGCCTGTGCCTGCGGCCGCGCATCCGCATCGGCTGCGCCGGCAAGGTCGTGACCGCCTTCGACATCGCGCGCAACCTCGCGCTCGGCGCCGACTGGTGCAACGCGGCGCGCGGCTACATGTTCGCGCTCGGCTGCCTGCAGGCGCAGACCTGCCACACCGGGCATTGCCCGACCGGCGTCACGACGCAGGACCCGCAGCGCCAGAAGGCGCTCGTCGTGCCCGACAAGATCGAGCGCGTCTGGCGCTTCCACGAGCACACGCTGCAGGCGCTGCAGGAACTGGTGCAGGCCGCGGGGCTCGAGCACCCGCGCGACATCACGGCCGACCACATCGTGCGCCGCGTCGCGGAGAACGAGGTGCGCCTGCTCGCCAACGACCTGTGGAGCGTCGCGCCGGGCGCGCTCGTCGAGGCGGCGGCCGGCCGCGCCGCCTGGCCGCACAAGACCTACGAACTCTATTGGCCGATGGCCGACAGCGCCCGCTTCACGGCGCGGGCGGCGCCGTGTCGATGAAGCTCGGCCGCGCGGCCAGCTTGTCGTAGAGCTTGCGCAGGTTCGGGTGCTCGCTGCGCCAGTCGATGCGCGGGAAGCGGAAATCGAGATAGCCCAGCGCACAGCCGACCGCGACATCGGCGAGGCTGAAATGGGTGCCGGTGCAATGCGGCTTTTCGCCCAGGCCGAGCCCGATCGCCTTCAGCGTCGCCTCGACGCGGCTCATCTGGCGTTCGATCCAGGCCTGCGAGCGCTGCTCGGGGCTGCGGCCCGACCAGGTCGACTCCAGGCGCGCGAGCACGAGGGCGTCGAGCAGGCCGTCGGCCAGCGCCTCCCAGGTCTTGACCTCGATGCGCTCGCGCCCCGTGGGCGGGATCAGCTTGCCCACCGGCGACAGCGTGTCGAGGTACTCGACGATGACGCGCGAATCGAACACCGCCTCGCCGCCCTCCATCACGAGGCAGGGCACCTTGCCCAGCGGATTGCTCTTGAGCACGACGTCGGTGTTCCACGGATCCTCGACCGCGAACTGGAAATCGAGCTTCTTCTCCGCCATCACGACGCGCACCTTGCGCACGTAAGGGCTGGTGAGTGAACCGATGAGTTTCATTGTTCTGGCCTGCGCATCCCTGGGGTCCGGACCATTCTAGCGATTGGCCTGTGCAGGCCGCAGCGGCGCCTGTCGCGTGAAATCCACGCCCCAGGCCTGACGATCGGGCCTGCCGGGCAGCGTCAATTCGGCGCGCGCCGGCGCCATGCGCGACACGATGGTGCCGCCGCGCACCACGAGCAGGCGTTGCGCACGCAGGCGGATCGCTTCCTCGGGCGAGCGCGCCTGCAGCAGCACGAAATCGGCGCGGCAGCCGGGCTCGAGCCCGTAGCCGGGCAGGCCGAGGATGCGCGCGTTGTGGACGGTGACGGCGTCGTAGCACTGGCGCTGCGCCGCGACCGAGGTCATCTGCGCCACGTGCAGGCCCATCGACGCCACCTCGAGCATGTCGGCCGAGCCCAGGCCGTACCAGGGATCGAGCACGCAGTCGTGGCCGAAGCCGACGACGATGCCGGCGGCCAGCAGCTCGGGCACGCGCGTCATGCCGCGGCGCTTCGGGTAGCCGTCGTGGCGCCCCTGCAGCGTGATGTTGACGAGCGGGTTCGCGACCACGCACAGCTCGGCCTCGGCCAGCAGCGGGATCAGCTTGCTGACGTAATAGTCGTCCATCGAATGCATCGAGGTCAGGTGCGAGCCGGTGACCCGGCCCTGCAGCCCCAGGCGCTGGGTGTGGAAGGCCAGCGCCTCGACCTGGCGCGACAGCGGGTCGTCGCTCTCGTCGCAATGCATGTCGACGGGCAGGCCGCGCGCCGCGGCCAGCTCGCACAGCAGCCGGATGCTCTCGGCGCCCTCGGATGCCGTGCGCTCGAAATGCGGGATGCCGCCGACGACCTCGACGCCGAGGTCGAGCGCGCGCTTGAGGTTGGCGAGCGCGCCGGGTGCGCGCAGCAGCCCGTCCTGCGGGAAGGCGACGAGCTGCAGGTCGAGATGGGGCCTGACGCGCTCGCGCACCGCCAGCAACGCGCGCACCGCGACGAGCCGGTCGTCGCAGACGTCGACATGCGAGCGGATCGCGAGCAGCCCGCGCGCGATCGCCCAGTCGCAGTACTCGAGCGCGCGCGCGGCCACCGCCTCCTCGGTGAGCGCGGGCTTGAGCTCGCCCCACAGCGCGATGCCCTCGAGCAGGGTGCCGCTGGCATTGACCCGCGGCTGGCCGTGGCTGAGCGCGGCGTCGAGGTGGAAATGGGCGTCGACGAAGGGCGGGCTCAGCATCCAGCCGCCGGCGTCGACCGTCTCGGCCGCCTCCGGCGCGGCCAGGGCCGGGCCGACGGCGGCGATGCGGCCGTCGACGGCGAGCAGGTCGACGCCCTGCCGGCCATCGGGCAGGGTTGCATCGCGCAGCAGCAGCGGTCGGGTCATGATGGGTCACAGCAGGGCTCGTGCCAGCATAAGCCGCCGGCGTGGTCGCCGGTGAGCATCGTCGGTAGCCAGATCCGTCACGACCTGTCACGGCACTGTGATAGGCGGACGCTTGTCACGACCTGTGAACGGGTGCACACTGGCCCGGACGGCTAGCGCCGACCGCTACTTTCCACCCCGCCCTCCCCCTTGCTCCCACCCCTCGGATTTCCCCCGCCGGCGGCCCCGCCGTCGGCTTCCTGCTCCCCCTCGCATAGGAGGTTCTGATGAACTTGACGATCAGCGGCCATCACCTGGAAGTCACGCCCGCGCTAAGAGAGTACGTGCTCACGAAGCTGGATCGCGTGACGCGACATTTCGATCAGGTCGTGGACGTCACGGTGCTATTGACCGTGGAAAAGCTGAAGGAAAAGGAGCGTCGCCAGAAGGCGGAAGTCACCCTGCATGTCAAGGGTCGCGACATCTTCGTCGAGCAGTCGCACGAGGATCTGTATGCCGCGATCGACCAGTTGATGGACAAGCTCGACCGCCAGGTCATGCGCCACAAGGATCGCCTGCAGGACCATCACCACGCCTCGGTCAAGCGCATCGACGCCAGCGCTGCCTGAACCCGGCCCCGCGCCCGACCTCGACGGCCCTGCGGGGCCGTTGTCATTGGTGGAGACGGCGCGCGCGAAAACGATTGTTGCTGCAATGCCGCAGCGTGCCGCATTCCACCCGTTTCGGGGCCGTCCCGGATCCCCGGCGCGCGATGGCCGGGACTATGATCGGCCGCTTTCGCAACATCTGCGCTCGTCACCGCCTCGGTGGCGGCGCAACGGGAATGGCCCGATGAACCGACTCGCCGCGATCCTGCCGGTCAGCAACGTGCTGGTGAATGTGGATGCGACCAGCAAGAAGCGCGTCTTCGAGCAGGCCGGCCTGCTGTTCGAGAACCAGCATTCGATCGCGCGCGGCGTCGTCACCGACAACCTGTTCGCGCGCGAACGCCTGGGCTCGACCGGCCTGGGCCATGCGGTGGCGATCCCGCATGGCCGCATCAAGGGGCTGAAGAACCCGCTCGCGGCGGTCGTGCGCGTGATGCAGCCGATCCCGTTCGACGCGCCCGACGACGAGCCGGTCGCGCTCCTGATCTTCCTCCTCGTGCCCGAGGCCGCGACCCAGCGCCATCTGGAGATCCTGTCGGAGATCGCCGAGATGCTGTCCGACCGCGAGCTGCGCGAGCGCCTGAAGACCGAACCCGACGCCAGCGGCGTGCACAAGCTGATCTCGGACTGGGAACCGCTGAAGTCGGTCGCCTGACGCCGCGCCCGCGCCCATGAAGCCGACCTCGATCAGTGCCGAGGCGCTGTTCGAAGCGCACCGCGAGAACCTGCGCTGGGAGTGGATCGCCGGCCACGCCCACCCCGAGCGCCGCTTCGACGACGCCGCCGTGCGCGACGCGCGCAGCGCCGCCGACCTCGTCGGCTACCTCAACTACATCCACCCCTACCGGGTGCAGATCCTGGGCCGGCGCGAGGTGCCGTACCTGATGAACTGCTCGTCCGAGGTGCAGGAGCGGCGCATCGCGCGCATCGTCACGCTCGAGCCGCCGGTGCTCATCGTCGCCGACGGCGAGCTGCCGCCCGACCGTCTCGTCGCGATGGCCGACCGCGCCGAGATCCCGCTCTTCGTCAGCGGCGAATCGGCCGGCCACATCATCGATGTCGTGCGCGGCTACCTGGGCCAGCATTTCGCCGAGCGGCTGACGCGCCACGGCGTGTTCATGGACATCCTCGGCCTGGGCGTGCTGCTGACCGGCGAATCGGGGCTGGGCAAGAGCGAACTCGGGCTCGAACTGATCTCGCGCGGCCATGGTCTCGTCGCCGACGATGCGGTGGACATCTACCGCACCTCGCAGACCTCGCTCGAGGGGCGCTGCCCCGAGCTGCTGCAGAACCTGCTCGAGGTGCGCGGCATCGGCCTGCTCGACATCAAGGCCATCTTCGGCGAGACGGCGGTGCGCCGCAAGATGAAGGTCCATCTCCTCGTGCACCTGGTGCGCAAGGAGACGATGGAGCGCGAGTTCGAGCGCCTGCCCTACGAGCCGCTCTACGAGGAGATCCTGGGCCTGCCGGTGCGCAAGGTCGTGATCGCCGTCGATGCCGGGCGCAACCTCGCCGTGCTGGTCGAGGCCGCGGTGCGCAACACGGTGCTGCAGCTGCGGGGCATCGACACCTACCAGGAGTTCATCCGCCGCCATCAGGCGGCGATGGAGCGCAACGAAGGGCATTAGGCGCGCCCCGCCGCGCCCCGCCGGACCCTAGCGATGGGGTTTGTGCGCGCAAGCGGCGCGCGTGCAGCGGGCGTAGAGCGCGAGCGTGTGCTCCTGGAGCTCGAAACCGCGCTCGACGGCGATGGCGCGCTGGCGCTGCTCGATCTCGGGGTCGTAGAACTCCTCGACGCGGCCGCAGTCCAGGCACACGAGGTGGTCGTGGTGCTGGCCTTCGTTGATCTCGAACACCGACTTGCCCGACTCGAAATTGCTGCGCGTCAGCAGCCCCGCCTGCTCGAACTGCATCAGCACGCGATAGACCGTCGCCAGGCCGATGTCGGCGCCCTCGCCGAGCAGGGCCTTGTAGACATCCTCGGCCGACATGTGGCGCTGCTGGCTGTGCTGGAAGATCTCGAGCACCTTCAGGCGCGGCAAGGTGGCCTTGAGGCCGCTGCTCTTGAGTTCCTCGACGTGGGTCATGATGCGTCGCATGCGGGCAGCCCGGCTTGCGCGGCCGCCCTCGCTAGAATCCGGCCATCATAGCCAGCTCGCCGCATCCGTGCGGCGCCACGCGGGGGCTGTCGCCTTAGTCGCCTGCATGCAGCACGCGCGTTGCCCACCGCCGCGGTTCATCCTCGAAAGCGCCGTCCGCCCATGCGATCTCCCCTTCCGATCCTCGTCATCCTGGCCGCGACGACCGCGCTCGGCGGTTGCGAGGCGATGCAGCGCACGGGCAACCTGTTCGGTTTCATCAAGCCCTACCGGATCGACCTCGTCCAGGGCAACGTCGTGACGAAGGAGCAGGCGGCCCAGCTCAAGATCGGCATGACGCGGCTGCAGGTGCGCGACGTGCTCGGCACGCCCATCCTCGCCGACCCCTTCCATGCCGACCGCTGGGACTACATCTTCACGCTGCGGCGCCAGGGCGCGCCGCTGCAGCGCCGCAGTGTCGTCGTCACCTTCGAGGACGACAAGCTGAAGACGATCCAGGCCCCCGAGCTGCCGACCGAGCGCGAGTTCGTGGCCTCGATCAGCCGCCTCAAGGATCCGCGCGCGCCCAAGCTCGAACTCAGCGAGTCCGAGCTCGCCGCACTGCCGCCGCCGCCCAAGTACGTCGCGCCGCCGCCCGAGCCCGAGGGTCCGGTGCGCGACTATCCGCCGCTGGAAAAGTCCTAGGAAATGAAAACTCCGCGCTCACAGCGTTCGCGGCTCCGAAGGACCCTCCTGGCGGCCCTCGGGGCGGCCCGTACCGACGGAACGGCCGGGCGCCGCCGATGATTTCCATCGCGATCGCCGGCGCCTCGGGGCGCATGGGCCGCATGCTGGTCGAGGCCGTGCTCGCCAGCGGCGACTGCCGCCTCAGCGGCGCGCTCGATGTCGGCGGCAGCGCGGCGCTCGGCACCGATGCCGCCGCCTTCCTCGGCCGCGACAGCGGCGTCCCGATCACGTCGGACCTGCACGCCGGGCTCGCCGGCGCCGAGGTGCTGATCGACTTCACCCGTCCCGAGGGCACGCTGGCGCATCTGGCCGCCTGCCGCGAGCTCGGCGTGCGCGCCGTCGTCGGCACGACCGGCTTCACGCCGGCGCAGCGCGCCGCGATCGCCGCGCATGCGCAGAGCGTCGCGACGGTATTCGCCGCCAACATGAGCGTCGGCGTCAACGTCATGCTGCGCCTCGTCGCCGACGCCGCGCGCGCGCTCGGCACGGGCTACGACATCGAGGTCGTCGAGTCGCACCACAAGCACAAGGTCGATGCGCCCAGCGGCACCGCGCTCGCGCTCGGCGAGGCGCTGGCACGCGCGCGCGGCGTCGACCTCGCGACCGAGGGCGTGTACACGCGCCACGGCCACACCGGCGAGCGCCGCGACGGCAGCATCGGCTTCGCCACCGTGCGCGGCGGCGACATCGTCGGCGAGCACCTGGTGCTGTTCGCCGGCACCGGCGAGCGCATCGAGATCGCGCACAAGAGCGCCAGCCGCGCCAACTACGCCGACGGCAGCCTGCGCGCGGCGCGCTTCCTCGCCGGCCTGCCGCCGGGGCAGCGCGGGCTCTACGGCATGGACGACGTCCTCAACCTCAAGGGCTGAGCCGGGCCATGTCCGGGCTGTCGAACTACTGGGACGGCAGCGACGGCATCGGCCGCGCGGTGGCGCTGCTGCTGCTGGCGATGTCGGTCTCGGCCTGGGTGCTGATCCTGTGGAAGGGCTGGCTGCTGCGCCGCGCCCGCACCGATGTCGCGCGCGCCGTGCCGGCCTTCTGGGACGCCGAGACGACCGAAGCCGGGCGCGAGCGCCTGGCCCGCCTCGACCGCGAGCGGCTGTTGCTGCCGCTGTTCGACGCCGCCGCGGCGCGCCCGGCGCCGGGGTCGATCGAGGGCAGCGGTGCGCCCGCGTCGCAGCTCACGCGGCGGCTGCGCGATGCGCTGCACCGCGCGCTGGCGCATCTGCGCTACGGCCAGGTCGTGCTCGCCTCGGTCGGCAGCACGGCGCCCTTCGTCGGCCTGTTCGGCACCGTCTGGGGCATCTACCACGCCCTCGTCGGCATCGCCGCCGCCGGGAGCATCACGATCGACAAGGTCTCGGGGCCGATCGGCGAGGCCCTCGTGATGACCGCCGCGGGCATCGCGGTGGCGGTGCCGGCGGTGCTGGCCTACAACCTCTACGGCCAGTGGATCGCGGCGATCGAGGCCGAGCTCGAGGGCTATGCGCAGGATCTGCGCGAAATGACGCTGGATGCGCTGCGATGAGCTTCGGCCGCCTCGAATCCGGGCGCCCGGCGCAGCCCATGAGCGAGATCAACATGACGCCGCTGATCGACGTCATGCTCGTGCTGCTGGTGATCTTCATCATCACGGCGCCGCTGATGGCCAGCAGCCTGCGCCTGGACCTGCCGCGCGCGGCGGGGGCGGCGCCGGCCGACGCGCCGGCCTTCGTCGCCCTCGCGCTCGACGCCCGGGGCCGGCTCTACCTGGGCGAGCAGCCGGCGACGCGCGCGCAAGTCGCCGCCGCCGTGCGCGCCGCGGCCAAGCGCGACCCCGGCACCGAGGTCCAGCTGCGCGCCGACAGCCGCGTCCCCTACGGCCGCGTCGCCGAACTCATCGGCTGGGTGCAGGAGGCCGGCTTGAGCCGGATCGGCTTCGTCACCGAACCGGCCTCCCTACAATGAGAGGAATGAACCCCCAAGCTCACTTCGTTCGCACCCCCCCAGGGACCCGCAGGGGCCCCTTCGTGTCCCCGGGGGAATTCAGTACCTTCGGAACGGCCGGGCGGTACTGAATGAACGAAAAGTACATGCCCGCGGAGGTCGAATCCGCCGCCCAGACGCATTGGCGCGAGCGCGACGCGTATCGCGTGAGCGAGCAATCGGACAAGCCGAAGTTCTACGCCTGCTCGATGCTGCCGTACCCCAGCGGCAAGCTGCACATGGGGCATGTGCGCAACTACACCATCAACGACATGATGGCGCGCTACCTGCGCATGAAGGGCATGAACGTGCTGATGCCGATGGGCTGGGACGCCTTCGGCCTGCCGGCCGAGAACGCCGCCATCGACAACGGCGTGCCGCCGGCGCAATGGACGCGCGCCAACATCGCCGACATGAAAGCGCAGATGCAGCCGCTGGGGCTGGCACTGGACTGGAAGCGCGAGGTCGCGACCTGCGACCCGGGCTACTACAAGTGGAACCAGTGGTTCTTCCTCAAGATGCTCGAGAAGGGCATCGCGTACAAGAAGACGCAGATCGTCAACTGGGACCCGGTCGACCAGACCGTGCTCGCCAACGAGCAGGTCGTCGACGGCCGCGGCTGGCGCAGCGGCGCCATCGTCGAGAAGCGCGAGATCCCGGGCTATTACCTCGCGATCACGCGATACGCCGACGAACTGCTGGCCGGCGTCAACGACAGCACGAGCCCGCATTACCTCGAAGGCTGGCCCGAGCGCGTGCGCCTGATGCAGGAGCATTGGATCGGCAAGAGCGAGGGCGTGCGCTTCGCCTTCCCGCACCAGATCCGCGGCGACGACGGCGCGCTGATCCAGGGCGGCCGCCTGTACGTCTTCACGACCCGCGCCGACACCATCAAGGGCGTCACCTTCTGCGCCGTCGCGCCCGAGCATCCGCTGGCGCAACATGCGGCGAAGAGCGACCCGGCGCTGGCCGCCTTCATCGAGGAATGCAAGAAGGGCGGCACGACCGAGGCCGAACTGGCGCTGCGCGAGAAGGAAGGCCGGCCGCTGGGCCTGGCCGTCACCCACCCGCTGCATGGCCGGCCGGTGCCGCTGTGGGTCGGCAACTATGTACTGATGGGCTACGGCGACGGCGCCGTGATGGGCGTGCCGGCGCATGACGAACGCGACTTCGCGTTCGCGAAGAAATACGGCATCGAGATCCTCCAGGTCGTCCATGTCGACGGCGAGCATTTCAGCTACGACCATTGGCAGGACTGGTACGCCGACAAGAGCCGCGGCGTCACGGTGAATTCGGGCAATTACAGCGGCTTGAACTTTGCGCAGGCGGTCGACGCCGTCGCTGCGGCGCTGCACGCCCGGGGCCTGGGCGAGAAGAAGACGACCTGGCGCCTGCGCGACTGGGGCATCAGCCGCCAGCGCTACTGGGGCACGCCGATCCCGATCGTGCATTGCGAGGCCTGCGGCTCGGTGCCGGTGCCGGAGCAGGACCTGCCGGTGCTGCTGCCCGAGGACCTCGTCCCCGACGGCAGCGGCAACCCGCTGAACAAGTGCGCCGCGTTCCTCGACGTCGCCTGTCCGCAATGCGGCAAGCCGGCGCGGCGCGAGACCGACACCATGGACACCTTCGTCGATTCGTCCTGGTACTACATGCGCTATTGCTGCCCCGACAGCGAGGGCGCGATGGTCGACGCGCGCAGCGAGTACTGGATGCCGATGGACCAGTACATCGGCGGCATCGAGCATGCGGTGCTGCACCTGCTGTACGCGCGCTTCTGGACCAAGGCGATGCGCGACCTCGGCCTCGTCAGCTACAGCGAGCCGTTCCGCAACCTGTTCACGCAGGGCATGCTGCTCAACGAGTCGTACTACCGCGAGGACGAGGCGGGCAAGAAGCGCTGGTTCTATCCGGCCGAGGTCGAGGTCGAATACGACGACCGCGGCCACCCGGTGGGCGCACGCTCGAAGTCCGACGGCGCGCCGGTGCAGCTCGGCGGCATCGAGAAGATGTCCAAGAGCAAGAACAATGTCGTCGAGCCGCGCGACATCATCGCCCGCTTCGGCGCCGACACGGCGCGCGTGTTCACGATGTTCGCCGGCCCGCCCGACCAGAGCGCGGCCTGGAGCGACAGCGGCGCCGAGGGCAGCTTCCGCTTCCTGCGCCGGCTCTGGGCCGGCGGCGTGAAGATCGCGCCGCGGCTGGGCGCGGCCGCCGCCACGCCGGCCGGTGCCAGCCCCGCGGCGGCGGCACTGCGGCGCGAGATCCACCTGCTGCTGCGCCAGGTCGCGAGCGACTATGACCGGCTGCAGTACAACACCGTCGTCTCCGGCGCGATGAAGATGCTCAACGCGATCGACGACGCGGTGCTGGCGCCGACGCCGGCCGACGCCGCCGCGCTGCGCGAATGCTTCGGCATCCTCTTGCGCTCGCTCTACCCGGCGGCGCCGCACATCTGCCACGCGCTGTGGCAGGAGCTCGGCTACGGCGCGATCCTCGGCGAGATCATCGACGCGCCCTGGCCCGCCGTCGACGAGGCGGCGCTGGTGCAGGACGAGATCGAGCTCGTGCTGCAGGTCGCCGGGCGCCTGCGCGGCTCGATCCGCGTGCCGGCGCAGGCCGACCGCGCGGCGATCGAGGCCGCGGCGCTGGCCAGCCCCGAGTTCCTGCGCTTCGCCGAGGGCAAGCCGGCGAAGAAGGTCGTCGTCGTGCCGGGCCGGCTCGTCAATGTCGTCGTCTAGGCGCGGCGTGCTGCGGGCGCTGGGCGCCCTGGTCCTGCCCGGCTCGATCGCGCTCGGCGGCTGCGGCTTCGAGCTGCGCCGCGCGCCCAAGCTGCCGTTCCGCTCGATCGCCCTCGTCGGCTTCGCGCCGCGCTCGCCGCTGGCGCAGGCGCTCAGGGACCAGCTCGCGCTCCAGGTCGAGGTCGTCGACGACCCGGCGCGCGCCGACGTCGTGCTGCAGGCGCTGCTCGACCTGCGCGACAAGGTCGTCGTCGCCCAGACCGCCGCGTCCCAGGTGCGCGAGTTCGAGCTCCGCGTCCGCATCACCTTCCTTGCCCATGCGCCCGGCGGCCGCGAACTGCTGCCGCGCACCGAGCTGATGCTCACGCGCGACCTCAGCTATGCCGAGAACAACGCGCTGGCCAAGGAGCAGGAGGAGGCCGAGCTCTACCGCGACATGCAGACCGACATCGTGCAGCAGGTGCTGCGCCGCCTCGCGTCGGTCTCGATCTAGCCGCCCGCGCGACCTCGCGATGCAGCTCAAGTCCGATCAGCTCGCCGCCCACCTCGAACGCGGGCTCAGGCCGCTGTACACGATCCACGGCGACGAGCCGCTGCTGGCCCAGGAGGCCGGCGACGCGATCCGCGCCGCGGCGCGCGCGGCCGGCTACGGCGAGCGCAAGGTCTACAGCGTCAGCGGCGCGCATTTCGACTGGAGCGCGGTGCTCGGCGCGGCGCGGGCGATGAGCCTGTTCGCCGAGCGCCAGCTGATCGAGATCCGCATCCCCTCGGGCAAGCCGGGCAAGGATGGCTCGGAGGCGCTGCAGCGCTATTGCGAGCGGCTCGCCGACGATGTGCTGACCCTGGTGCAGCTGCCGCGGCTCGATTTCCAGCAGCAGAAGGCGGCCTGGTTCACGGCGCTCGACGCCGCCGGCGTGACGCTGCGCGTCGAGACGATCGAGCGCCGCGCGCTGCCGCTGTGGCTGGGCCAGCGCCTGGCGCGCCAGGGCCAGCGCGTCGCCGCCGGCGAGGCCGGGCAACGCACGCTGGCGTTCTTCGCCGACCGCGTCGAGGGCAACCTGCTCGCCGCGCACCAGGAGCTGCAGAAGCTCGCGCTGCTGCACCCGCCGGGCGAACTGAGCTTCGAGCAGATCGAGGACGCGGTGCTCGACGTCGCCCGCTACGACCTGCCCAAGCTGGCCGAGGCGGTCTGGAGCGGCGCGGTCGCGCGCGCGCTGCGCGTGCTCGACGCCCTCGAGGGCGAGGGCGAGGCGGCGGTGCTCGTGCACTGGACGCTGGCCGAGGACCTGCGCGCGCTCGCGCGCGGCCGCGCCGCGCTCGACGCCGGGCGGCCGCTGCCGCTGGCGCTCAAGGACGCGCGCGTCTGGGGCCTGAAGGAGAAGCTGTTCGAGCGCGTGCTGCCGGCGCTGGCGGCGCACCAGCTCGCCCATCTGCTCGATGCGGCGAGCATCTGCGACGGCATCGTCAAGGGGCTGCGCCATCCCGATTGGCCGCAGGACGCCTGGGCCGCGCTGCGCCGCCTGCTGCTGATGGCGATCGACGCCCAGGCCCCGGTCGCGGCGCCGCGGCGGCTGGCGCTGCAGGCCTGAGCGCCTGCCGCTCAGCCGGCCGTTTCGCCGCTCGTCGAGGCGGCCGCTTCGACGAGGCGTCGCAGCGCCGCGTCGACCGTCGCCTCGCGCACCGCCGTGCGGTCGCCGGCCAGCTGC
>JAGWVB010000054.1 GCA_018971105.1 Burkholderiales bacterium | reverse complement strand
GCCTTCGCCGACAACTACATCTGGATGCTTCACGACGGCGCCCGTGCCGTGGTGGTCGATCCGGGCGCTGCGGCACCGGTGCTCGAAGCGCTGCAGGCCCAGGGACTGACGCTGGCGGGCATTCTAGTGACGCACCACCACCCGGACCATGTCGGCGGCGTCGACGCCCTGCGGCCGCTGCTGCAGGGACCCGTCTGGGGCCCGGCGCGCGAGGCGATCCCGGTGCCGTTCGAGCCGCTGCGCGACGGCGACCTCATCGATGTGCTGGGGCTCGAGTTCGAGGTCCTCGACGTGCCCGGCCACACGGCCGGCCACATCGCCTACGCCCAGCGCGGCGCAGCCGCGGCGGGCCTGCTGTTCTGCGGCGACACGCTGTTCTCGGCCGGCTGCGGGCGCCTGTTCGAGGGCACGCCGGCGCAGATGCACGCCTCGCTCGCCAGGCTCGCGGCGCTGCCGGCCGACACCCGGGTCTGCTGCACGCACGAATACACCTTGTCGAATCTGCGCTTCGCGCGCGCCGTTGAGCCCGACAATAGCGACTTGGAAGACTACGAACGACATTGCAGCGCACTGCGCCAGGCGGGCCGGCCGACCCTGCCCTCGTCGATCGGCCTCGAGCAGCGCGTGAACCCGTTCCTGCGCTGCAGCGTACCCGCCGTGGTCGCTGCCGCCCGGCGCTGCGGCGCCGGCGGCGACGACCCGATCTCCGTTTTCGGCGCCCTGCGCCACTGGAAGAACAACTACCGATGACCGAACCCCAGCAGCGCAGGCCCGGCCTCCTCCCCCTTCCTCGTTCCGGCCTTTGCGCTGCGGCGTTCGCGCTCGGCGCGCTGCTGCTCGGCGGCTGTGCCCAGGTCCCGGTCGCGACGCCCGAGCCCGTCGTCGCGGCGGCCGCCGCCCCGGCGACACCGCCGCCGGCCGTCGCGCCCGCGGCCTCCGAACCCGAGGCGCTGCTCGCGACGGCGCCACTGCAGCCGCGCACCCGGCTCGATCCCGAGGACGACGCCGCCCGCAGCGACCTCTGGGAGCGCGTGCGCGCGGGCATGTCCATGCCCAATATCGACAACGAGCTCGTGCACAAGTGGGAGCAGTGGTACGCGCACGATCCGGCCTATGTGCAGCGCATGACCGAGCGCGGCGCGCGCTACCTCTACTACATCGTCGACGAGGTGCAGCGCCGCGGCATGCCGACCGAACTCGCGCTGCTGCCCTTCATCGAGAGCGGCTACAACCCGCGCGCGACCTCGCATGCCCGCGCCTCGGGCATGTGGCAGTTCATGCCCCAGACCGGGCGCGATTTCGAGCTGCGCCAGAACCTCTTCCGCGACGACCGCCGCGACGTGCTGTCGTCGACGCGCGCCGCGCTCGACTACCTGCAGCGCCTGAGCACGCAGTTCAACGGCGACTGGCAGCTCGCGCTCGCGGCCTACAACTGGGGCCAGGGCAATGTCCAGCGCGCGATCGACCGCAACCGCCGCGCCGGCCTGCCGACCGACTACCTGTCGCTGCGCCACATGCCGCAGGAGACGCGCGAATACCTGCCCAAGCTGCAGGCGGTGAAGAACATCATCCTCAAGCCCGAGGCCTATGCGCTGACGCTGCCGCCGCTCGAGAACCACCCCTATTTCATGAGCGTGCCGATCGAGCGCGACATCGACGTCGCGCTCGCGGCGCGCCTGGCCGGGATGCCGCTGGAGAATTTCCAGCAGCTCAACCCGCAGCTCAACAAGCCGGTGATCCTCGCCGCCGGGACGCCGCAGGTGCTGCTGCCCTACGACAACGCGAACCGCTTCGTGCGCGACCTCGCGCTCTACAAGGGCAAGCTCGCGAGCTGGACGGCCTGGGTCGCGCCGCGCACGCTCAAGCCGGCCGAGGCGGCGCGCCTCACGCGCATGAGCGAGGCCGAACTGCGCCGCGTCAACGTGATCCCGCCGCGCATGCTGGTCAAGGTCGGATCGACGCTGCTCGTGCCGCGCCCGGCCGAGTACACGCACGACGTGACCGAGCACATCGCCGACAACGCGAACCTGGCGCTCGCGCCCGAGCTGCCGCCGCTGCGCCGCCTCACCTTCCGGGCCGGTCGCCACGGCGACACGGTGGCCTCGGTCGCACGGCGCTACCGCGTGAGCCGGTTCCAGGTCGCGCAATGGAACCGCGTGCGCGCCACGGCGCGCTTCCGCGCCGGCCAGCCCATCGTCGTGATGCTGCGCGAGCGGCCGCGCCACTATGCGTCGGCGGCGCGCCTGCACCACCACCCCCATCTCTACCGCCACCCGGTGCGGCACGGTCACCACCTGGCGCGAACCGCGTCGCGGCACCGGCATGTGCCGCCGGTGCGCTGGCGCATCGCTCAGGCCGGACCGAGATAGTCCTTCTTGCCCAGATCGACGCCGGCGTGGCGCAGCAGCGCGTACGTCGTCGTGGCGTGGAAATAGAAGTTGGGCAGCACGAAGTGCTTCAGATAGCCCTCGCCGTCGAAGCGCAGCGGCTCGCCGCTGCGCCTGGGCAGCTCGATCATGCGCGCCTCGCTGCCGTCGATCTGCGCCGCCGTCGTCGATTCGACATAGTCCAGCGTCTTGCGCACGCGGATGCGCAGCTGGTCGAGCGTGGCCTCGTCGTCGGCCCATTTCGGCGGCTCGACACCGGCGAGGCGGGCGACGCAGCCCTTGGCGCCGTCGCTGGCGATCTGCACCTGGCGCACCAGCGGCAGCATGTCCGGCGCCAGGCGCAGGCCGAGGTAGTTGGCGGTGTCGAACTTGCGCGCCTCGGCGTGCGCCTGGGCCTTGTCGAACCAGGTCAGCATATTGCCGAGCATCTTCGCCAGCGGGGGAACGCTGGCGCTGTACATCGAGATCGTCATCGAGGACTCCTCTGCGGATCGTTGGGGGAGCGCCGATGCTAGCGGAGGCCCGCGCGCCGCGCCGGACGCGGCAGAATCCATGCCCTGGCACGGGAACCCATGAACATCATCATCCTCGACGATTACCAGGATGCGGTGCGCAAGCTCAAGTGCGCCGCGCTGCTGGAACCCCTGAACGCCAAGGTGTTCACGAACACGGTCAAGGGCATCGGCCAGCTCTCGGTGCGCCTGCGCGACGCCGACGTGCTGGTGCTGATCCGTGAGCGCACGCAGTTCCCGCGCGCGCTGCTCGAGAAGCTGCCGCGCCTGAAGCTCATCGCCCAGACCGGTCGCGTGGGATCGCACATCGACATCGAGGCCTGCACGCGGCTGGGCATCGCGGTGGCCGAGGGCACCGGCTCGCCCTGGGCGCCGGCCGAGCTGACCTGGGCGCTGATCATGGCCTCGATGCGCCGGCTGCCGCAGTACATCGGCAACCTCAAGCATGGCGCCTGGCAGCAATCGGGGCTGAAGGCGGCGTCGATGCCGCCGAACTTCGCCCTCGGCATGCTGCTGCGCGGCAAGACGCTGGGCATCTGGGGCTACGGCAAGATCGGCCAGATCGTCGCCGGCTACGGCCGCGCCTTCGGCATGCAGGTGCAGGTCTGGGGCAGCGAGGCCTCGCGCGCGCGCGCGCTTGCCGACGGGCACGAGGCGGCGGCGAGCTGCGAGAGCTTCTTCGAGACCGCCGACGTGCTCTCGCTGCACCTGCGGCTGAGCGACGCCACGCGGTCCATCGTGCGGCTGGACGCGCTCTCGCGCATGAAGCCCACGGCGCTGCTCGTCAACACCTCGCGCGCCGAGCTGATCGAGGAGAACGCGCTCGTCGCGGCGCTCAACCGGGGCCGCCCCGGCATGGCCGCCGTCGACGTGTTCGAGAGCGAGCCCATCCTGCAGGGCCATCCGCTGCTGCGGCTGGAGAACGCCGTGTGCTCGCCGCACATCGGCTATGTCGAGCAGGACAGCTACGAGCTGTACTTCGGCGCCGCGTTCCGCAACGTCGTCGCCTTCATCAACAAGCAGCCCACCCACCTCGTCAATCCCGAAGCGCTGAAGGTGCTGCGTTGAGCGCGCCGGAAGGCGCGGCGCCGGCGAGCCCGGCCGCGCTCTTCGGCGCCTTCAACCGGCTCGCGCTGCAGGGCTTCGGCGGCGTGCTGCCGGTGGCGCAGCGCGAGCTGTGCGAGCGCCTGGGCTGGCTCACGCGCGAGCAGTTCCTCGAGCTGCTCGCGCTCGCCCAGGTGCTGCCGGGTCCGAACATCGTGAACCTGGCGCTGATCTACGGCGACCGCCGCCACGGCTGGCGCGGCGCCGCCGCCGCGGCCGCGGGCGTGCTCGCGGCGCCGCTGGCGATCGTGCTCGCGCTGGCGCTGCTGGCGCAGCAGTTCCAGCACGTGAGCCGCGTCGGCGACGCGCTGCGCGGCATGGGCGTGGTCGCCGCCGGGCTGGTGCTGTCGACCGCGCTGCGGCTGCTCGGCGGCCTGCGCCGCAACGCTCTCGGGCGGCCGATCTGCGCCGCCTACGTCGGGCTGACCGCGGCGACGGTGGGCTGGCTGCACTGGCCGCTGCTGCCGGTGGTGCTCGGCCTCGGGGTCAGCGCCTTCGCGCTCGCCCTGGCGCGGCAGCCGCGATGAGCGCGCTGCTGATCGGCCCCGGCATCCTGCACGGCGGCGCCGACTGGCTGGCGCTGTTCGGCCATTTCCTGGTGCTGTCGCTGCTGGCCATCGGCGGCGCCATGAGCACCGCGCCCGACATGTACCGCTACGTCGTGCGCGACCAGGGCTGGCTCGCACCCGATCAGTTCAACGCCTCGATCGCGCTCGCCCAGGCGGCGCCGGGGCCGAACCTGCTCTTCGTCGCCGTCATCGGGCTCAAGCTCGGCGGACTCGCCGGCGTGCTGACGACGCTGACCGGAACGCTGCTGCCGTCGACCGCGCTGGCGCTGACGGCGACGCGCTGGGGCGGCCGCGATGCCAACCGCCGCTGGCTCGCCGCGTTCACGACCGGGATGGCGCCGCTGACGATCGGGCTGCTGCTGGCGACGGGCTGGATCCTGCTCGCACCGACGCGCACCCATGCGGCCGTCTATGTCCTGGTCGCGCTCACGCTGTGGGTGATGCTGCGCACGCAGTGGAGCCCGCTGTGGCTGATCGGCCTGGGCGCCGTCGCCGGACTGCTCGGCTGGGTCTAGCCGCGCCCCGGCTCACGTCGTGCCGAAGATCCGGTCGCCCGCGTCGCCCAGCCCCGGGATGATGTAGCCGATCTCGTTGAGGTGGCTGTCGACGGCGGCGGTCCAGCAGCGCACCTCGGGGTGCGCGGCCTCGAGCGCGCGCACGCCCTCGGGCGCGGCGACGAGCACGAGGGCGCGGATGTCGCGGCAGCCGCGGCTCTTGAGCCCGTCGACGGTGGCGATCATCGAACCGGCGGTGGCCAGCATCGGGTCGACGATGAGCGCGCTGCGCTCTTCGAGCCGGCCGACGAAGCGCTCGAGATACTGCTCGGGCGCGAGCGTCTCGTGGTTGCGCGCGATGCCGACGACGCTGACCTTGGCGTTGGGGACCAGCGCCAGCACGCCGTCGAGCATGCCCAGTCCGGCGCGCAGGATGGGCACGACGGTGAGCATGCGGCCGGCGATGCGCTCGACGTCGACCGGGCCGCTCCAGCAGGCGACGCTCGCCGGCTCGAGCGGGAGGTCGGCCGTCGCCTCGTAGGCGAGCAGGGTCGCGAGCTCGCGCGTGAGCTCGCGGAACTGCTTCGTCGGGATGCCTTGCTCGCGCAGCAGCCCGACCTTGTGGCGCACCAGCGGGTGGCGGACCTGGATCACCGGCATCGCTTCCTCCCCTTCCCCTTCACCTTCAGCGCCCGCGCTGGCGCAGCGCTTCGTAGAGCACGACGCCGGCGGCGACCGAGACGTTGAGGCTCTCGACCGCGCCCCGCATCGGAATGCGCACGAGCGCATCGCAGGTCCGGCGCGTGAGCTGGCGCATGCCCGCGCCCTCGGCGCCGAGCACGAGCGCGAGCGGGCCGCGCAGGTCGGCCTCGAAGATCGTCTGCGCGGCGTCGTCGCTGGTGCCGACGACGCGGATGTCGCGCTCCTTGAGCTCGCCCAGGCTGCGCGCGAGATTGGTCACCATCAGGTAGGGCACGGTCTCGGCGGCGCCGCTGGCGACCTTGGCCACCGTCGCGTTCAGCCCCACCGCATGGTCCCTGGGCGCCATCACCGCATGCGCGCCGGCACCATCGGCCACGCGCAGGCAGGCGCCGAGGTTGTGCGGGTCGGTGACGCCGTCGAGCACGAGCACCAGCGGCGGCCCCTCGACCTCGTCGAGCACCTCGTCGATCGAATGCCGCGCCGGCAGCGCCGCCACGCGCGCGACGACGCCCTGGTGGCGCGCGTTGCCGGCGAGCTGCGCCAGGCGCGCGTCGTCGCTCTCGACCAGGCGCGCGCCGCCGTCCTGCGCGCGCTGCACGAACTGGCGCATGCGCGCGTCGCGCCGCGCCGGGTCGTAATGGACCTCGAGCACCGATTGCGGCGCCGTCTTCAGCCGCACCGTGACGGCGTGGAAGCCGAACAGGATCTTGTGAGTCATCGCCCCATCGTAGCGCGCCAGGCCAGCAGCGCGCCGATCAGCACCGGCTGATGGACGAGATAGAAGGGCAGGCTCCAGCGGCCGAGCCGCGCCAGCGGCGCCAGGGCGCGCGGCACGGCCTCCGCGAGCCAGGCGCGGCGGTGCGCGAGCAGCCATTGGCCGGCCGCCAGGCCCCAGAGCATCACGCCCAGCCAGGGGAAGATCGGCGCGTAGTCCTCGGTCACCGGCTTGTGCGTGACGAGGCCGACCCAGTCGGTCCAGCGCGTGTCGAAGAAGGCGCTCTGCACGAACAGCGGCAGCGCGATCGCGGCGGCGCCGAGCGGCCAGAGCCAGCGCCGCAGCGGCGCCGCCAGCCGCGTCGCGATCAGCATCAGCGCGATGCCGTGCAGGATGCCGAAGCTGATCCAGCTGTGCGGGAACATCAGCGCCGAGCCGATGCTCACGAGCACCGCCGCGCCCGCGATCTGCAGCCAGCGGCGCCAGAAGCGGTGCCAGGACTGGCCGCCCTCGAGCGCCAGCGCCTGGCCGACCCCGGCGCAGAGCAGGAACAGGCTGACGATGGCGATGCGCTGGCGCGTCCACAGCGGGTCGCGGTAGAAGTCCTGGTGCGTGAAGCCGAAGTTCGCGAGGTCGAAGCTGAAGTGGAAGCAGGCCATCCAGATCATCGCCAGCGCGCGCGCGGCGTCGAGGCGCTCGAAGCGCGGGCTCGGGGGGTTCATGCGGTCTTCTCGTAGATGTCGGTGAAGCGCTCGCCGTCCCAGGCGTAGAGCAGATAGGCGGCGTGGACGCAGCGGCTGGCGCCGCGCGGCTTGAACAGGCCCACGCATTGTCCCTGCGGATCGCGCACGCTGCGGTAGACGACGCCGGCCGAGCCGGCGCCGCGCAGGCGCCGCCCGAGCGCCTGCGCGGCGGTGTAGTCGTCGGGGTCGTAGACCGCGGCGGGCACGGCGCCGGCGGGCCGCAGGTCGTGCAGCGTGGCCGCGATCGCCACCTGGTAAAGCCGCATCGGCAGGTGCATCGGACCCTCGCGCGTCGCGGCGAGGAAGCGGCCATGGTGGTAGCGCGTCTCGGCCACCGCGGTGGTGCGCTCGCGCGCGGCGTAGAACACGCCGTAGCTGCCGTCCGAGTAGCGGCTGCCGCTGGCGTTCAGGTGCGTGAAGGCGGCCATGATGGGGCCGCTGCCGGGCCCGTAGAGGCGGTCCTCGGCGGCGACGCGCTCGATCTGGCCGAGTTCGTCGCGGATGCGCTCGTTGGTCAGCGCCTCGAGCGCATAGAGGGCCTCGAAGTCGGCCGCGTCGGCGACGCGGTCGTAGAGCGACACGGCCGGGTAGCGCGTGGGCACGATGCGCTGCGCCTGCTGCCAGCGCAGGCGGCGCGGTTCGGGCTCGACGTCGCTCAAGCCCAGCCGCCGCCGCGCACGCCGTCGAGGTAGCGCCGCACGAGGTGGAGGTCGCCGACGTTGCCGGCGAGCATGCGGTCGAGCGCACTGCGGCCGCCGAACGGCGGCGCGCTGTTGGGCTTGCGCACCCAGGCGTCGGCGGCGGCGGCATCGGGCAGCAGGATCTGCAGGCTCTTGTAGATGCCCAGCAGGTTGGACAGCCGCTCGAGCGTGTCGCGGCTCAGCGTCGCGCGCTCGGGCTGCTTGCGCCAGGCGTAGTAGGTCGAGCGCGGCGGCTGGCCGAGCAGCCGCAGCTGCTCGTCGACCGTCAGGCCCCAGGCCGCGGCGATGCGGTCGAAGGCGCGCAGACCGGCCGCGGCCATGCGCCCGCTGCCGATCTCGGCGCTGACGACGGCGGCGGCGGGGGCGGGCAAGGCACTCATCGATTCATCCTGTCATGTACTTTGTCGACATCATAGTCCAGTCCTGGAATCGACGGTCGATCGATCGCGGATGCGCCGGACTCAAGTTGGGCAGGCCCGCGTCGATACCGGACTCAGGACCTGGTGCTTCGGCATCGTGCGACCGCCGGGGTCGCCTGCCCCGGCGCCGGACCGGGCAATTCGAGGATGGATTCATTCATGTACCGCTGGTTGACCAATCTGCGCCTGGGGCAGAAATTCGCCCTCATCGGCGCCCTCGCCGCCGCCATGGTGGCGGTGCCGTCGCTGCTGCTGTTCAAGTACGACCTGGCCTCGCTCGACGCCGCGCGCGCCGAGGCCGCTGGCATGCCGCCGGCGCGCGCCGTGCTGGAACTGATACGCCAGACCCAGCAGCATCGCGGGCTGGCGGCGATGCAGCTCGGTGGCAAGCCCGAGGCGGCGGCCCAGCGCCAGGCCAAGCAAGGCGAGGTCGACGAGGCGCTGGCGCGTGCACGCGAGGCCGTCGCCGCCTACGCGCGGGCGCAGGGCGACGCCCGCCTGCAGGCCGCCGGCGAGCGCATCGCCGGCGCCTGGCAGACGCTCACCGCGGCGCTGTCGGCGGGGCGCATCACGGGCGCCGAGAGCTTCGCCCGCCACACGGCGCTCGTCGCCGCCGAGCTCGCCTGGCTCGACCAGACGGTCGACGTCTCGACCCTGGACCTCGATCCCGAGGCCCCGACCTACCACGCGATCATGGGCTCGATGATCCACCTGCCGCGCCTGACCGAGGCGCTGGGCCAGGCACGCGCGCGCGGCGCGGTCGCGCTCGCCGGCGCTTTCGGCACCGAGGATCGCATCCGCCTGTCGACCCTGGTCGAGGCCGCCCGCGCCAGCCATGCCGACGCCCGGACCTCGTTCGAACGGGCCGGCGCCGCGTCGCCGACGTTCAAGGACCGGCTCGCCGCGCCGCTGGCGGCGGCCGACAGCGGCGCCGAGGAGGCGCTGCAGGCGGCGGCGCAGGTCGCCGCCGACGACGGCGCGCCGAAGCCGCCGGCCGCCGCATACTTCGCCCGCCTCACGCAGGACATCGATGCCCAGTTCAAGCTCTGCGATGCCGCGCTGGATGCCGTCGGCAAGGCGCTCGACGAGCGCGTCGCCGGCGCCGAGCGCGATCTGCTCAAGCTCGCCGCGGCGCTTGCGCTGGGGACGCTGCTCGCCGGCGCGCTCATGTTCCTGATCCTGCGCGCCAGCCAGCGCACGATGCGCCAGGCCCTGGCCGCCGCCGAGGCGCTGGCCGAGGGCCACCTCGACCATCGCGTCACCGCCACCGGGCGCGACGAGTTCGCCTCGCTCGCCCGCACGCTGGGCACGTCGATGCAGGCGCTGGCCCGGATGCTGTCCGGCATCCGCCAGTCCACCGACGCCGTCGGCACCGCGGCGACCCAGATCGCCCAGGGCACGCTCGACCTGAGCGAGCGCACCGAGCGCCAGGCCTCGTCGCTGCAGCAGACGGCGGCGTCGATGGAGGAACTCTCGGGCAACGTGCGCCAGAACGCCGACCATGCGCGCCACGCCAGCGAGCTGGCCCAGCATGCGAGCGATGCGGCGCGGCGCGGCGGCACCGTCGTCGGCGAGGTGGTGGCGACGATGCAGGGCATCAACCAGAGCTCGCGCCGCATCGCCGACATCATCGGCGCCATCGACGGCATCGCGTTCCAGACCAACATCCTGGCCCTGAACGCCGCCGTCGAGGCGGCGCGCGCCGGCGAGCAGGGGCGCGGCTTCGCCGTCGTCGCCTCCGAGGTGCGCAGCCTGGCGCAGCGCAGCGCCGCGGCGGCGCGCGAGATCAAGCAGCTCATCGGCGACTCGGTCGAGCGCGTCGAGTCCGGCTCGCGCCAGGTCGACCAGGCCGGCGCCTCGATGGACGAGATCGTGAAGGCCATCGCCAGCGTCGCCGAGGTCATGGCGTCGATCAGCGCGGCCAGCGCCGAGCAGGGCCACGGCATCGGCGAGATCGGCGCGGCGGTGACGCAGATGGACCAGATCACGCAGCAGAACGCGGCCCTGGTCGAGGAGACGGCGGCCGCGTCGGAGAGCCTGAAGGCGCAGGCGACGCAGGTCGCCGGGGCGATGGCCCGCTTCACGCTCTGAGCGCGCCCGCGGCGCGGGCCGCGGCGGCGCATCGGAGACAATCGCCGCCGTTGCAGCCCCGCCCCGCCCCGCCCCGATGAGCACCGAAACCGCGCGCAGCGCCGCGGAACAGCAGCAGCTCGACGCCGCCCTCGTCGAGCTGTTCGAACACAAGATCAGCTTCAACCGCGTGCTCGGGCTGAAGGTCGAGTCGGCGCGCGCCGGCGACGTGCGCGTGCGGCTGGCGATGCGGCCCGAGCTCGTCGGCCACCACGGCCACGGGCGCCTGCACGGCGGCGTCGTCGCGGCCGTGCTCGACGCGCTCGGCGGCCTGGCGCTGATGGCCGGCATCGCCGAGCGCCATCCGGCCGAGAACACGCTGCAGGTGATGCACCGCTTTTCGCGCCTGGGCACGATCGACCTGCGCGTCGATTTCCTGCGCCAGGGCCTGGGCCAGGACTTCGTCGCCACGGCCGAGGTGACGCGGCTGGGCGGGCGCATCGGCAGCACCCAGATGCGCCTGGTCAACGATGCCGGCACGCTCATCGCCACCGGCGCCGCGGCCTACATCCTGACTTGATGCCGGAGCCTTGATGCGGGAGCCGCCGCCCCCACCTGGGCCCGATCGCCGGTCCTCCGCTGCCCCGCAGCGGCCCTGAAACTGCCATGAACTTCCTCGCCTCACCCAGCCGGGCGACCGTCGCCGCCGCCGTGCTCGTCGGCGCCGCGCTCGCCTTCTTCGCCGTCCCCGAACTCGTCCAGGGCCGCACCGAATACGGGCCGCGCGCGGTCACGCCGCGCGGACCGCTGTCGGGCGAGGAGCAGGCGCAGGTCGAGCTGTTCCGCAAGGCCTCGCCGTCGGTCGTCCACATCACCTCGCTGGCGCGCCAGCGCAACCTGTTCTCGCTCAACGTGCAGCAGGTGCCGCGCGGCACCGGCACCGGCTTCATCTGGGACGACCGCGGCCACATCGTCACCAACTACCACGTGATCCAGGACGCCTCGAAGTTCCGCGTCACGCTGGCCGACCAGACGAGCTACGACGCGACGCTGGTGGGCGACTTCCCCGACCGCGACCTGGCCGTGCTGCGCATCGACGCGCCGCGCTCCAAGCTGCCGCCGCTGGCCATCGGCACCAGCCGCGACCTGCTCGTGGGCCAGCGCGTCTACGCCATCGGCAACCCCTTCGGGCTCGACCAGACGCTGACCACCGGCATCGTCAGCGCGCTCAACCGCGAGATCGACTCGTTCAACAACCGCACCATCCGCGGCGTGATCCAGACCGACGCCGCGATCAACCCGGGCAACTCGGGCGGGCCGCTGCTCGACTCGGCCGGGCGCCTGATCGGCGTCAACACCCAGATCGCGAGCCCCAGCGGCGCCAGCGCCGGCATCGGCTTCGCCATCCCCGTCGACGAGGTCAACCGCATCGTGCCGCGGCTGATCCGCGACGGCGGCTTCTTCCGCCCGGCGATCGGCATCTCGGCCGGCCCGCCGCAGCTCGCGAGCGCGCTCAAGCTGCCGCCGGGCGTCATGATCGTCGGCGTCGGCGCCGGCACGCCGGCCGCGCGCGCCGGGCTGCTGCCGTTCCGCCTCGACGAGCGCGGACGCGTCGTCGGCGGCGACGTCATCACCGCGATCAACGGGGCCCCGGTGACCGATTTCGACGACATGCTGGCCCTGCTCGAACGCCATCAGAGCGGCGACACCGTCACGCTCACGCTGTGGCGCGACGGCCGCACGCGGCACCAGGCCCTGGTGCTGGCGGCGACCGAATAGCGCGCCAGCGGCCTGGCCCCGGACCGAGGACCCGCCCATCGCCGAGCCCCCGCCTCCCGACGCCCAGCGCCGCACGCTGCGCACGATCGCCGTCTTCGAGGCCGTCAAGGGCGGCCTCGCGCTGGCCGCCGCGCTCGGCCTGCTCGGGCTGCTGCATCACGACCTGCACGCGCTCGTGCTCGCCCTCATCGACCACATCGGGCTCGATCCGGGCGCGCATTACCCGGCGCTGCTGCTGCACGATGTCGACCTGCTGCACGACGCCGACCTGCGCCGCCTTTACGCCCTCATCGGCGCCTACACCGCGCTGCGCGGCGTCGAGTCCTGGGGCCTGTGGCACGAGCGCGCCTGGGGCGAATGGCTGGGGGCGCTGTCGGGCGCGATCTACCTGCCGCTGGAGATCGAGCATTTCGTGCACCGGCCGCGCCTGGTCTACGCCGCCGTCGTCGCGTTCAACCTCGGCGTCGTCGCCTTCCTGGCGTGGCGGCTGTGGCGCCGCCGCCGCGCCTGATCAGGCCGCCGGCGCCAGATGCGCGGGCGCGAGGCCGGCGCGATGGCGCTGCGCCATGCGCTCGAGCAGCGCCTGCAGCTCGCCGGTGTAGCGCGCGGTGTCGAACAGCGGCAGCGCCAGGCGCTGCTCCTGGAGGTGGCGGCGGTAGCTCGCGAGCAGTCCCGGCTCGAGCGCCAGGGCCAGGATCGCGAGCCGGTATTCCTCGACGCCGGCGAAGGCCAGCTCGGCGATGCCGCAGGCGTTGAGCGCGCTCGCGGCCACGCGCGAGGCGTAGCTCGCGCCGTAATGCGTGACCACCGGCACGCCGGCCCAGAGTGCGTCGGCGGCCGTCGTGTGCGCGTTGTAGGGCCAGCTGTCGACGAACAGGTCGGCCAGCGCCAGGCGCGAGTAATGCTGCTGCTGCGGCGCCGGCCTGGCGTAGACGATGCGGGCCGGGTCGACGCCGCGCGCGCGCGCCTCGCGCGCGACGTTCTCGTGCATCTGGCCGTTCGTCTCGCGCAGCCAGAGCACGGCATGCGGCAGCTCGCGCAGCACCGCGCACCAGGTGTCGAAGACCTCGGGCAGGATCTTGTAGGGGTTGTTGAAGGCGCACAGCACGAAGGCGTCCGCGGGCAGGCCGGCCTCGGCGCGCGTCATCGGCTGCGGCAGCGGGCGGTCGCGGCCGTTGGGCTGGAAGGTCAGCGGCATCAGCGCCAGCTTCTCGCTGTAATGCGCCGCCGCGTCCAGCGGCGTCACGAGCGGGTCGCCGATCAGGTAGTCGATGTATTCGGCACCGCTGCTGCCGGGGTAGCCGAGGAAGCCGACCTGGATCGGCGCCGGCCGGAACGCGAGGATCGTCATGCGGCGCCCGCGCGTGTGGCCCATCAGGTCGACCAGGATCTCGATGCCGTCGGCGCGTATCGTCTCGGCGGCGCGCAGGTCGGTCATGCCGCGCAGGTCGACGAAGCGGTCGCCCACGGTCTCCATGCGGCGCCGGTTCGTCGAGCCGTCGTCCGGGCCCATCGAATACAGCACGACCTCGAAACGCGCGCGGTCGATCGTCGCCAGCACGTCGTGCATCAGGTGCGCCACCGGGTGTTCGCGGTAGTCGTACGAGAGCCAGCCGACGCGCAGGCGCGCGCCGGGCGCGGCGGCGGGCGCCGGGTCCAGGGGCCGCACCGCGCCGGACAGCGCCAGCGCCTCGCCGCGCGCGGCGACCAGCTGCAACTCGGGTGCCAGCGGCAGCGACAGCAGCGCGAACACCGAGAGCACGCGCGCCAGCCCCTGCGGCGTGCATTCCAGCTCCTCGCGCAGGCGCGCGACATCGGCGTCGAAATCGCTCCAGTCGCAGACATGGCGCTTCTCGTACGAGAGGCTGGCCACGGCCTGCAGGTTGCCGGGGTCGAGCGCGAGCGCGGTCTTGATGCATTCGACCGATTCGCGCCGCAGCCCCTGCTCGCGGCAGGCGTCGGCCAGCAGCAGGTGGGCGTCGACGAGCGCGGGTTCGAGCACGAGCGCGCGCAGCAGCACCTGCGCCGCCTCGCCCGGCTGCTGCATCCCGAGCAGGGCCGAGGCCTGCTGGACCATCGTGCGCGCGTCGCTGTCGCCGTTGCGTTCGAGTTCGGCGTAGACCTCGGCCGCCTCGGCATGGCGGTGCATGCCGAGCAGGCATTCGCCGGCCAGGCGCAGCGCGATCGGGTCGCCCGGGTTGACGCGCAGGCAGCGCCGCGACATCGCCACCGCGCGCGCGAGCCGCCCGCCGCGGCGCAGCGCGTTGGCGAGGTTGATCCAGTAGACGGCGTCGTTGGGCGCGCTGCGCGTCGCGCGCGCGAAGGCGCGTGCGGCCTCGCCCCAGCGTTCGGCGTCGGCCAGCGCGACGCCCTGGCTCCAGTGGTGGTGTCCGGCCAGTGCCGGCAGCTCGGCGGCGATCGCGTTCATCCGATGTCCTCGTTCAGGCGGTGGCGGCCAGCGGCGCGGCCGGGGCTGCCACCGGCAGCGGCTTGCGCGCGGTGACGTTGACGCTGATCGGCGTGCCGCCGACCTGCAGCTCGCTGGTGTCGCGGAACAGGTCGTGGCGCTGCACGCGCTGGAACTGCTCGAAGCCGGCGCTGGCGAGGAAGCCGGCGAGGAAGTCCTGGTTCAGCCCCACGAGGTGGTAGTCGTGGGCATCGACATGGCCGCCGAAGATCATGCGCATGATCTGGAAGCGCTGGTCGACGTTGAACTTGTGCCGCTGCAGCAGCAGGTGGGCGAGGATGTCGATGTCGGGCACCGAGATCCGCAGCAGGCCGCCCGGCGCGAGCACGCGGCGCCACTCGCGCAGCGCCTCGACGAGGCCGCCGCGGTAGTCGAAATGCTCGAGCACATGCGAGGCGTAGACCTCGGCGAAGGTGTCGTCGGCGAAGCGCGACAGGTCGACGGCGTCGCCGAGATGGTCGACATGGGGTCCCGGGTTCACGTCCAGGATCTCCCATCCCGGGCGCGTCTCGCGCCCGCCGATGTGCAGTCTGCGTTCTGGGTTCATCGCTCTCCTCGCAAGCCGCGCGAAACAAGACCGCGGGCGGTCGATGATCGCCGCGAGCGGGCGCCTCGATGGCCGCGAAATGCGGGGTCGCCCGGGCTCATTTCCGTCGGACAAGGCGCCCGTTCGCTGGAAAGGGCTAAAGGTTGGAGGCGCCGCCGACGATAACGGCTTCAACGTGCCCAGCAAGGTGTGGGCACGGGGTCCGGACCCCCACGGGCCGAACGCCGGACGGCCTGGCTCGAGCAGGCCGGCGCGGCGCCGGCAACGAGTGGCCCGGGCGAATTCCGAGGCTCGAAGCGAGTTGCCGAAGGCCGCGGATTTGCCGCCTGGCGGTCGCGTCGCGAGTCGCAAGGCCGGGCCGGCAATGCCTGTGGTCTTCAACCGAACGGAGAACTTTCATGTCCCAAGTCCTGAACACGAACCTGATGTCCCTGATCGCTCAGCGCAACCTCAGCGCGAGCCAGATGAGCCTGTCGACCTCGATGCAGCGCCTGTCCTCGGGCCTGCGCATCAACAGCTCGGCCGACGACGCCGCCGGCCTGTCGATCGCCACGCGCATGAACTCGCAGGTCCTGGGCATGGCGGTGGCCGGCCGCAACGCCAACGACGCGATCTCGCTGTCGCAGACCGCCGACGGCGCGATGGGCTCGGTCAGCAACCTGCTGCAGACCATGCGCCAGCTTGCGGTCCAGTCGGCCAACGGCACCAACACCTCGGCCGACCGCGCGAACCTGAACCAGGAGTTCCAGCAGCTGGCGCAGGAAGCGACGCGCACGCTCGGCGGCACCCAGTTCAACGGCCAGAACATCCTCGCGTCGACGAACGCGCAGACCTTCCAGATCGGCGCCAACGCGACGACGAACCTGGATCAGATCAAGATCAGCGGCTACAGCTGGGCCACCGACACCAGCGTCACCGCGGTGCTGGGGTCGGCCGTCATCACGGGCACCGCCACTGCGGCGCTGGGCATCGCCGGCACCGACGGCACGGCGGCGACGGCGGCGATCACGGCCATCGACACCGCGATCACCGCCGTCAACACGCAGCGCGCCACCTACGGCGCGACCGAGAACCGCTTCAACAACGTGATCTCGAACCTGCAGACCGCCGGCGTCAACCAGAGCGCGGCCTACAGCCGCATCATGGACGCGGACTACGCCTCGGAAACCGCGAACCTGTCGCGCTCGCAGATCCTGCAGCAGGCCGGCAACGCGATGGTGGCCCAGGCCAACCAGATGCCGCAGCAGATCCTGGCGCTGCTCAAGTAAGACCCGCGGCACGCCGCGCGCGCGCGGCAGGCCCGCGCAGACCGACAAGGCCCACCGGCGACGGTGGGCCTTTTTTCTTGGGCGCGCGCCGGGCCTGGATTAGGCGGTTTCCGACCCGTCTTTTCGATCGATCCCCGGCGCCGGCACGGCCGTAATCTCCGGTACAGCGTTTCAAACGTTTCGGCGGGCGAACCGCCCGTAGCCACGAACTGCCGACTCGCAAGGAGATCCCATGCCCCAAGTGCTGAACACCAACATCAACTCGCTCATCGCACAGCGCAACCTGAGCATGAGCCAGACATCGCTGTCGACCTCGATGCAGCGCCTGTCCTCGGGCCTGCGCATCAACACCTCGGCCGACGACGCCGCGGGTCTGTCGATCGCCACGCGCATGAATTCGCAGATCCAGGGCATGGCCGTCGCCGGCCGCAACGCCAACGACGCGATCTCGCTCGCGCAGACGGCCGACGGCGCGATGGGTTCGGTGACGACGCTGCTGCAGACGATGCGCCAGCTCGCCGTGCAGGCGGCCAACGGCACCAACACCTCGGCCGACCGCGCGAACCTGAACCAGGAGTTCCAGCAGCTGGCGCAGGAAGCGACGCGCACGCTCGGCGGCACCCAGTTCAACGGCCAGAACATCCTGGCGTCGACGAATCCGCAGACCTTCCAGATCGGCGCCAACGCGACGACCAACATGGACCAGCTGACGATCGCCGGCTACAACTGGGCCGTGGACACCAGCGTCACGCCGGTGCTCGGCTCGGCCGTCATCACCGGCACGCAGACGGCGGCGGTCGGGATCGCCGGCACCGACGGCACGGCGGCGACGGCGGCGATCACCGCGATCGACACCGCGATCACCGCCATCAACACCCAGCGCGCGACCTACGGCGCGACGCAGAACCGCTTCAACAACGTGATCGCGAACCTGCAGACCGCGGGCGTGAACCAGAGCGCCGCCTACAGCCGCATCATGGACGCCGACTACGCGGCCGAGACGGCCAACCTCTCGCGCGCCCAGATCCTGCAGCAGGCCGGCAACGCGATGGTCGCCCAGGCCAACCAGCAGCCGCAGCAGATCATGGCGCTGCTGAAGTAGTCGGCCGCGCGGCGCGCGGCCTCAAGTCGCCGCCCCAGGCGCCGATAAGACGGTGATCGGGAGGCCGCCGCGCGGCATCCCGGCGACGGCCGCGCCCGGGCACCCCCGCGCGCGGCACCGGCACAGGAGCCCGCCATGTCCATCAGCACCGCCACCAGCACCAACCTCGCGCCGACCATCACCTCGCTCGGCGTGGGCAGCGGCCTGAACCTGAATGCGATCGTGACCCAGCTCGTCGCGGTCGAGCGCCAGCCGCTGACTCAGCTGCAGTCGGCGGCGGCGACGCTGCAGACCCAGCTCTCGGATTTCGGCCAGGTCAGCAGCCTCATGAGCACGCTGCAGAGCGCCGCCACGGCACTCGGCAATCCGAGCCTGTGGCAGCAGACCCAGGCGACCTCGAGCAACAGCAGCGCCGTCTCGGCCAGCGGCGGCAGCGGCACCAACCCGGGCAATTACGCCGTCACGGTGCAGCAGCTGGCGAACACCCAGACCGTCGCCTCGGGCACGACCTTCGCGTCGGCCGGCTCGCTCGTCGGCAGCGGATCGCTGACGCTCCAGCTCGGGTCCTGGGACAGCACGAACACCGTCTTCAGCGCCAAGTCGGGCACGAGCGCGACGACGCTCACGATCGGTGCCACCGACACCGTGCAGTCGGTGGCCGACAAGATCAACGCCGCCGGCATGGGCGTGACGGCGACGTTGATCACCGACTCCACCGGCGTGCGGCTGGCGCTGAGCTCGAGCAGCAGCGGCGCCGCGAACGGCTTCCGCGTCGACGCGGTCGACAGCGACGGCACCAACACCGACAGCACCGGACTCTCGGCGCTGGCCTACGACCCCACCACCGGCGCCAACGCGATGACGCTGACGCAGTCGGCCGCCGACGCCAAGGCGACGATCAACGGCATCGCCGTGCAATCGGCCTCGAACAACCTCAGCACCGTCATCAACGGCCTGACCCTGACGCTGAGCCAGGTCAGCGCGGCGCCGGTCAACATCTCGGTGGCGCAGGACACCAGCGGCGTCACGAACGCGGTGCAGGCCTTCGTCGGCGCCTTCAACGGCATCGCCAACTACCTCACCACGTCGACGGCCTACAACGCCTCGACCCAGGTCGCCGGCGACCTGCTGGGCAACAGCACGGCCAACAACCTGCAGCAGCTGCTGCGCAACACGCTCAGCGCCAGCACCGGGGCCTCGTCGGTGTTCAAGACGCTGTCCGATGTCGGCCTGCAGTTCCAGCGCGACGGCACGATCAAGCTCGACAGCACGGCGCTCAGCAATGCCGAGCAGAACCTGCCCGAACTGCAGAAGGCGTTCACGACCGCGAGCCTGAGCAATCCGGGCAGCAACGGGTTCGCGACCAATTTCAACAACCTGGCGCAGAACGTCCTCGGCCCGGGCGGCCTGGTGACGAACCAGACGAGCAGCCTGCAGACGCAGCTCACGGCCAACGGCACGGCGCAGTCGACGCTCAACAGCCATGTCGCGGCCTACCAGCAGACGCTGGTGGCGCAGTACACGGCGCTGGACGCGCAGCTCGCTTCGCTGAGCGCGCTCAGCAGCTACGTCACGCAGCAGCTCAACGCGATGTCGGGCACGAACTCGTCGAGCTCGTCGTCCAGCGCCTGATCCGCGGCGGCGCGCCACCGCGGCCGCCCCGGCCACGGCGGCCGCGGCGCGGCCGGCGGCGCTTCAGGCGATCCGCCCCACCTCGTGCTCGAGCGTATCGGCCAGGCCGATCCAGTCCTCGCGCTGCCATTGCTCGACCATGGCCGGCATCACCTCGGCCAGCGCGGCCAGCGCCGCGCCGGCCCCGAGTTCGGCCGCGATCTCGCTCATGAGCGCGGGCAGGTCGACCGCGGCCTCGGTGCTGCGGCCGCAGCGCAGCCAGGCGGCGAGCGTGCCGATGCGCGCGGCCAGCGCGGCGTTCATGCGGGCACCGGCGCGTGGAGCGCGCAGCCGGCGATGCGCGCGCTGGCGGCGCTGGACTGGATGAAGGCCACGCCCGGATGGCGGGCGATGTAGCGCTCGAGTTCGACGCGGTAGGACGCGAAGTTGGGCTGCGTCGGCACGCGCGCGCCGTGGCCGTCGAGGGCCCAGCAGCGCCCGCTGCCGAGATCGGTGCGCAGCTCGCCCGCGCCCCACCAGGCATGGGTGCGGCCGCCGGGGAAGCAGAAGTCGACCCCGAACAGCCGCACGCGGGCGCAGCCCATGCGCACCGCGAGGTCGACCGCGGGATGGATCACGCTGCCACCCTCGTGCAGCGTGGCGCGCGCCGGATGCCCGCGCACGGCGTCGTACACCGGCGACGCGCCGTAGGCGCAGTAGCGCGGCCCCGGCCAGGCGCGCAGCAGCGCGGCCTCGAGCACCGGCGCGTAGACGAGCGCGCAGGGACGCGCCAGCGGGGCCAGCAGGTGCCGCGCCTCGATGCGGTAATCGATGCTGACGGCGATGTCGGGCTGGACGCCGGCGGCCGCTAGCGGACCGAGGGCGGTGTCGACGGCGATCAGCAGCGGCGGCGGCGCCGCGTCGCGGCCGTGCCGCAGTTCCTCCAGGTGCGTCTCCAGCGTCGGGCCGGTGCCGATGACCCAGGCCTCGCGGCCGTGCGCGCTGCCGAAAAGCTCGGCGACATCGCGGTCGGCGGCGATGAGCGGCCGGTTCTCCTCGAGCCGGCTGCGCAGCAGCGGCTGGCCGGCGTGGAAGGTGCGGCGCACATAGGCCAGGTCGAGCGCGCCGCGCAGGCGGTCGCGCAGCGGCGCCGCGGCGTCCTCGGCCAGCGCGAGTTCGGCCGGGTGGGCGAAGAAAGGCGCCTCGATCTCGGCGCGCGCGCCGGGGGCCACGAGTTCGACCCGGGGGTCGGCGAGCCAGTCGCCGGCGTCGACGCAATCGAGCAGGCGCAGGAACAGCGCGCCGTTCATCAGGTGGACCTCGAGCCGGCGCAGGCCGGGGCGGCTGCGCAGCAGATGCCGCGCCAGGGTCCCCAGCGCCGGTCCGTACAGATGCAGCACCTCGGCCGGCGCCAGCGTCGACGCCTGCACGCGCGCCTCGGCCTCGGGGTCGTGGCGGCTGCCGAGCTGCAGACCGGCGACGGCCCAGGTGCCGGCCTTGCCGGCCACGGCCACG
>JAGWVB010000338.1 GCA_018971105.1 Burkholderiales bacterium | reverse complement strand
CGGGTGCCCTGGCGCCGCGCCCGGCGCTGGGCTTGATCACCGTGCGCTCGGATTCGAAGGCCGCGAAGGGATCGGGCGCCGGATCGTTTTCGCTCATCGGAACTCCTCGACCTCGCGGCCGCTCACGCTCGCACGGCCCAGAACTCCATCGCCAGGCCCGGGAACTCGCCCGCGATATGCATCGCCAGGCCGCCCGAGGTCTCGAGCTGCTTCCACAGCTCGTTGCCGCGCGTCTCGAGTTCGAAGTAGGTGTAGCCGGCGTGGAACGGGATCTGGCGCGGCGCCACCGGCAGCGGGCGCAGCATGACGCCCGGCAACTGCAGGTTGACGAGGTCGCGGATGCGCTCGGCGGGGCCGATCTTGACCTGGGTCGGGAAGCGCATGCGCAGCGCCTCGCCCGGCATCTGGGCGTTGACGGCGAGCACGAACTGCGCCGTGCGCTGCAGCTCGGTGTCGGCGATCACCGCGACGCGGATGCCATGCTTGCGCTCCTGCAGCTCGATCGGGATCGCCGTCTGCTCGAGCACCATCGACAGCGACTGCCGCAGGTCGGCCAGCAGCGGCCGGAAACAGCCGGCGAGATCGTCGTGGCGGTAGTCCGGGTAGGCGACGGGACGCCGCTGTTCGCGGAAGGTCGAGAGCTCGCCCGCGAGCGCGAGCACGATCTCGTAGAAGCGCGCCGGGTGCAGCAGCGGCAGCCGCTGCAGGTGCGCGAACAGCGGCTGCTGGCGGTTGATCAGCTGCAGCAGCAGGAAGTCGACGATCTCGCCGGTGCCGGCGCGGCCGGGCTGGGCGAGCCGCGCGCCGAGCGCCTCGCCGCGCTGGTGCAGCATGCCGTGGACCTCGCGCAGCCAGCCGTCGGGCACGACATGCGCGCCGGCGTGCAGCAGCGGCGGCACGTACTGGTGGTCGAGCACGACGCGGCCGTCGGCGCGGCGCTCGATCACGCGCACGGCGCCGAGGGCGACATGGCCCTCGCCCGCGTCGCGCTCCAGCATCAGGCGCAGGTTCAGCCGCCCGACCTGCAGCGGCGCGGTGCGCAGGCTCGCGGCATGGATGTCGGCGGCGTCGATGTCGGCCACGCGCAGCCGCGGCGGCATCGAGGCCGCCACGCCCGTTGCACCGGCCTCGACATCGCTCTCGGGCACGCCCGGGCGCGACTGCGGCAGCGCCAGCACGACGATCTCGTCGCGCGCATCGCCGGGCACCTCGAAGGCCGGCGGCGCCGCATCGTCGACCGGAATCGCGAAGCTCTGCCCGTCGGGCAGCACGCCGCGCGCGGCGGTGATCATGACGCGGCCCTGCAGCAGCGCGGCGTCGTCGATCTGCAATGCCAGCCAGCCCCAGGGCCAAGGCTGCGCGGCCGCGATGCGGCCCTCGAGCTGGCGCGCGAGGTAGCGATCCTGCTGCTGGAAATGCTGCGGCTGGAGGAACATGCCCTCGGTCCACATCACCTTGTTGTGCCAGGTCATCTGTGATCCATGCGTCGAGTCGGGCCGCCGCGAAGGGAGGGGCGAGCGGCGACGATACACGCCGCCGCGTCCAGCGTCACCCCGTGAACACGCGCGATCGCACGCGCGGCCCCGGGGCGCACCCGGGCAGCCCGATCAGCGCCGCCGCAGCCGCGCCGCGTGCACCGCGTAGGCCATCGCCGCGCGATCGCCGGTGCGCAGGTTCCAGGGCACGGCTTCGAGTTCGGACTCGATGACGAGGCCGAGGTCGACGCCGGCGGCGCGATCGGGCGAGAGGATGCGCCGCAACTCGGCCGCGCTCGATCCGCGCGCCGGCCCGCGCTGCCCCGCGCCGCCCAGCCATTGCGAGACCGGCGTGGCCTGGGTCGACCAGTCGTAGGGCGACGCGTACAGCGCCGCGGCGCCGGGCGCGAGCAGGCGGCCGGCCTCGGCCAGCAGCGCCAGCGGCGCCGGCACGCAGTCGACGACGTTGAGCAGCAGCGCGCCGGCGAACGCCGCATCGGCGAAGGGCAGCGCGGCGGCGTCGCAGCACCAATAGGCGATGCGCTCGGCCGGCACGTCGGCGACGGCGACATCGCAGCGGTCGAACACGAGGCCGCCGCGCCGCAGCGGGTAGCGCGCGCGTCCGCTGCGGCGCACGCGCTCGGCCACGCGCAGCATCGCGAAGCCGAGGTCGACGCCGACGGCGATCCCGGCGCCGCGTCGAGCCAGCTCGACCGTGCCGCGGCCGACGGCGCAGCCGACGTCGATCCAGGCGCCCTGCGGCGGCGCGTCCAGCAGCGGCCAGCAGGCGTCGAGCAGGCCGAGATAGGCGCCGCCGTGGCGCGGCGCCGCAGCGCCCTCGGCGTCCCCGGAGCGCGCCGCATCGCCCCAATGCGCCCAGCCGTAGATGCCCAGGTTGCTGCGTTCGGCATGGAATTCGGACTGCGGCCCGGCGGCGTCGCCGATCAGGCTCTCGGTGAACGCCGAGAGGTCGTCGCGGCGCTGCAGCGCCGGCAGCTGGTGCGCGCTCCAGCTCGCGATGTCGGCGACGACGATGGGGATGCCGTCGACGATCGGATGCTCGCGCTGGCACAGGCGCTCGCTGCAGACGAGCACGCCCTCGACGATGTCGTCGCCCTGCACCAGCGCCGCCGCGCCGAGCGCGAGCGGCGCCGCCGCGCGGCCGGCGGCGCGGCAGGCGGGGCACAGCGGGCGCAGGCGGCGGAAATGGTCGAGCCTCATCGCGCCCGCCGCCGCTTCAGCCGCCGATCAGCGTCGTCGTCGAACAGGGCGGGATGATCTTGCCGGTGGGCGACGGGATGGGCGCGATGCAGCTCGCGAAGGCGACCAGGTCGCCCGCGCGCGCCGCCGGCAGGCCGCCGATGAGCACGGTCGCCGAACCCTTGGCGATCAGGCCCGGGCCGGCCGGCACGCAGCTGGCCATCAGGCAGGGCTGGGTCTGCGAGGTCACGACGGCCGCCGGCAGGTTGTCGATCAGCACCGTCGCCACGCAATTGAGCAGGATGGGCAGCGGCTGCGGCGGGTGCGGCATCGGCGTGGGCACCGGCGCCGCGGGGTGGATCGGCGCGTGGCAATGCGGCGCGTCGTGCAGCGTCTTGTCGGTGAGGCGGGCGGCGGGCGGCATCGCGGCGCCGCTTCAGTTGAGCCGGATCAGCGGCGCGACGACGCGCGCCTCGGTGCCGGACTCGAGTTCGAGCTCGCCGCGCGCGCGCACCGCGAAGCGCCCGCAGTCGACCTCGACCTGCTGCGCCGCCTTGAGCGACAGCCTCAGGCTCTCCATCTGCAGCACCGGGCCTTCGGGCGTGAGGCGGATGCGCAGTTCGAGCGCGCCGTCGGCGCCGCGCACCTCGATCAGGTCGTCGCCGCCGCTGCTCGCGAGCGCGAGCCGGCGCCCCTGCTGCAACGGCAGCTCGGTGGCGGCGGGCAGGGGCACGGCGAGGGCTTGGGCTTGAGGCATGGGGCGGCTCCGTAGGCGGTCCAGCGTAACACGGCGCTGCCGGCGCGCCGCTGCGCTGAGTGGCCGCGCCGGCCGGCGCGTTCCCCGGCTCGCTAGGCCGCGGGTGCGCCGGCGCCCCAGGCGAGCCAGTCGTCGCCGAACAGTTCGCACGGGTGCTGCGTGCGGTCGGAGCCGTTGCCGCACATCAGCGCATCGGCGGCGCAATAGCGGTCGCAGCCCCAGCAGCTGCGCTCGGGATGCGCCGGATGGATCGGGAAGCGCTTCGCCAGGCCCTCCTCGGGTCCGACGAAGCGCTGGGGGTCGGGGACGACGGTCATGGCGGTACCTCGGTGCAGGCGGAGCGCGGGCGGCGCCGCAGATCGAGCGCCGACGCCTCCTGTTTGATGCATAGAATATACCTCTTTAATCCGCCGGCCCACCCCGCCACCCCCCGCCGTGAACCCCTCCTCGACCCCTGTCGCGATCCCGATCCATCCCGC
>JAGWVB010000337.1 GCA_018971105.1 Burkholderiales bacterium | reverse complement strand
CAGCACGCCGGCGCTGCGCAGGCGGTCGCCGAGCAGGGCCAGCGCACCGCCGCCGGCCTCGCCGTCGACGCGCAGCCAGCCCTCGAGCGCGCCCAGCAGCGTGCGCGCGCTGCGGTAGCGCTGGCGCTCCTGGCGATCGGTGGCGCGGTTGGCGATGGCGCGCAGCGGCTCGGGGATCGGGTGTGCGCCGTTCCAGCTCAGGCGCACGATCTCGCGCCCCTGCGGCGGCATGAGCGCGATCACGCGCCCGAGGTCGGCCTCGGCGAGCGGGTTCTCGCCCGTCAGCAGGCGATGCAGCAGGACGCCCGCGGCGAGCACGTCGCGCTCGGCCGCGCTGCGCTGGAGTTCGCGCAGGCGGGCGTCCAGCGTCGCCGCCGCGTCGGCCGCGGGCGCGGCCGGTTCACCGGCCACGCCCAGGCCGGCCAGGCGCAGGCCCCCGTCCTCGCCCACCAGCATCAGGTAGGGCTGGAGATCGTGGTGCGCGACGCCGGCTTCGTGCGCGAAGGCCAGTCCCTGCAGCAGCTGGACCGTCCACTGCGCGGCCTCGGCCGCGGCCAGGCCGCGCTGCGGCACGCGCTCGCCCGCGGTCGCCGCGGCTTCGTAGGTGACATAGGGCCAGCCGTCCTGGGTCCCGACCTCGAGTGCGCGTGCCAGCTGCGGATGGTTCAGGCGCGCGCCGCGGCGCGCGAGCTGCGTCCAGCGGTCCAGCGCCGCGGCGTCGCCCGGCTGCACGCGCGGCAGCACCAGCATGCGCTCGGCACCGTCGCGCGAGTCCTCGACCAGCCAGGCCATCGTGCGCTCGCTCTTGCCGAGCAGGCGCAGCAGTTGCATGCGGCCGAACCAGCGCACGGCGGCGGCGCGCGGCGCGGCGGAGTCGGACGGACGAGTGGCAGCCATGGACCCCGATTGGACCCGGCCGTCGCGAGGGCCGATATTTCGAACAGGCCCCGAAAGCGCCGACAATTCAGGGCCCGGCGACGCCCGGTCCGGTATGTCAGAATGGCTGCGCCCGGGGCCTTCGAGCCGGCGCCCGGTAGCGGAGAGCCCCACCCATGAGCAGCGAACTGATCAAGCATGTCACCGACGATTCCTTCGGCAGCGATGTCCTGTCCGCCGACAAGCCGGTGCTCGTCGACTACTGGGCCGAGTGGTGCGGCCCCTGCAAGATGATCGCCCCGATCCTCGACGAGGTCTCGAAGGCCTACGAGGGCAAGGTGCAGATCGCGAAGATGAACGTCGACGAGAACAGCCAGATCCCGGCCAAGTTCGGCATCCGCGGCATTCCGACGCTGATGTTGTTCAAGGGCGGCGAACTCGCGGCGACCAAGGTCGGCGCGCTGTCGAAGGCGCAATTGACGGCCTTCCTCGACGGTCATCTATAATCCCCGGCACCGGCAGGCCTCGATCAGGCCCGCCGGCTGACCCGCCACCACGCATGCCCCGCCGGCCCAGCAGCCGGCGCACAGACGGCCTAGAGCGTGGGTTCGGCGCCAAATCACCAGCTTGTCCCCGCACGGCCCGCGCATCACCGCGTGTGACTCCGTAGCGCATCTCCCGAGGGTGCCTCATGCATCTGTCCGAACTCAAAGCCCAGCCCATCGCCGAACTCATCACGATGGGCGAGGGATTGGAAATCGAGAACGTCGCCCGCCTGCGCAAGCAGGAACTGATGTTCGCGATCATGAAGAAGCGCGCCAAGGCCGGCGAGCAGGTGTTCGGCGACGGCGTGCTCGAGGTGCTGCCCGACGGCTTCGGCTTCCTGCGCTCGATCGAGGCCAGCTACATGGCGTCGACCGACGACATCTACCTGTCGCCGAGCCAGATCCGCCGCTTCAACCTGCACACCGGCGACATGGTCGAAGGCGAGGTGCGGGTGCCCAAGGACGGCGAGCGCTATTTCGCCCTCGTCAAGGTCGACCGCGTGAACGGCCTGACGCCCGAGGAGAGCAAGCACAAGATCATGTTCGAGAACCTGACGCCGCTGTTCCCCAAGGAGCAGTTCAGGCTCGAGCGCGAGATCAAGGTCGAAGAGAACATCACCAGCCGCATCATCGACCTCATCGCCCCGATCGGCAAAGGCCAGCGCGCGCTGCTCGTGGCCCAGCCCAAGACCGGCAAGACGGTGATGATGCAGCACATCGCGCATGCGCTGGTCGCCAACCACCCCGAGATCCACCTCATCGTGCTGCTCGTCGACGAGCGCCCCGAGGAAGTGACCGAGATGCAGCGCACGGTGCGCGGCGAGGTCATCAGCTCGACCTTCGACGAGCCGGCGGCGCGCCACGTGCAGGTGGCCGAGATGGTGATCGAGCGCGCCAAGCGCCTGGTCGAGCTGAAGAAGGACGTCGTGATCCTGCTCGACAGCATCACGCGGCTGGCCCGCGCCTACAACAACGTCCTGCCCTCGAGCGGCAAGGTGCTGACCGGCGGCGTCGACGCCAACGCGCTGCAGCGCCCGAAGCGCTTCTTCGGCGCCGCGCGCAACACCGAGGAAGGCGGCACGCTGACCATCATCGGCACCGCGCTGATCGACACCGGGTCCAAGATGGACGAGGTGATCTACGAGGAGTTCAAGGGCACCGGCAATTGCGAGATCCACCTCGACCGCCGCATGGCCGAGAAGCGCGTCTACCCGTCGATCCTCATCAACAAGAGCGGCACGCGGCGCGAGGAGCTGCTGCTCAAGCCCGAGATCCTGCAGAAGAGCTGGATCCTGCGCAAGCTGCTCTACCCGATGGACGAGATCGAGGCGATGGAGTTCATCCTCGAGAAGATGAAGGCGACGAAGAACAACTTCGACTTCTTCGACATGATGAGGCGCGGCGGCTGATCGCGGCTGTTCTATAATCCGCGGTTTCCCAGCCCGTGGGCAAGTGCGTCGCGAAATAACGATCTCCAAGGTGACCTCAAAGGTCACCACGATCAACGCGACGTGGCTGCCACCAACCACCGAAGGCATCACATGAAAGACGGCATCCATCCGAATTACCGCGAGGTCTGTTTCCAGGACCTGTCCAACGGCTTCAAGTTCGTCACCCGCTCCTGCCTGCAGACCAAGGAGACGATCACGATGGAGGACGGTCGCGAGCTGCCCCTGATGAAGGTCGAAAGCACGAGCGAGACGCATCCCTTCTACACCGGCACGCAGAAGAGCATCGACAACCTGGGCGGCCGGGTCGAGAAGTTCCGCAACAAGTTCGCCCGCGTCGGCCTCAAGAAGTAAGACGGCGCGCCGCCCCGGCGATGACCCCGGCCGCGCACCGCAATGCAAAGGCAGCTTCGGCTGCCTTTGTCATTTGAATTGAACGCACCCAGCCCCAAGCCCGCCCTCGTGACGCAGCGCGGCGCGCGGCGCCTGCCGCGCCTGCCGCTGCTGCTGCTGTGCTTGGCCTACATCGTCCCCGGCGTGATCGGGCGCGACCCCTGGCGCAATGCCGACCTCGAGGCCTTCGGCCAGATGGCGGCGATGGCCGAGGGCCGCACGAGCTGGTGGACGCCGACGCTGGGCGGCGTGCCGGCCGACACGGCGCTGCTGCCGCACTGGCTGGGCGCGGCATTCATCCGCGCCGGCGCCGGCTGGATCGACCCGGCGCTGGCCGCGCGCATCCCCTTCGCGTTGCTGCTGGCGTTGACGCTGGTGCTGGTCTGGTACACGACCTTCCATCTCGCGCGCACCGATTCGGCCCAGCCCGTGCCCTTCGCCTTCGGCGGCGAGGCCAGCCCCGTCGACTATGCCCGCGCGATCGCCGACGGCGCCGTGCTGGCGCTGATCGCCACGCTGGGCCTGCTGCGCCTGGGCCACGAGACGACGCCCGAGCTGGCGCAGCTGGCGGCCATCAGCCTCTACCTCTACGGCCTGGCCGCGGCGCCGTTCCGCTGGCGTGCCGCGCGCGCGGCGCTGCTCGCGTCGCTGCCGCTGCTGGCGGGCAGCGGCGCGCCCAGCGTCGCGCTCATCGCC
>JAGWVB010000336.1 GCA_018971105.1 Burkholderiales bacterium | reverse complement strand
AGCCGCCCCAGCCGCGCTGCGGCGCCGCCCATGCCCAGGCCGCGCCCTCCAGCGCCAGCAGCGCCAGCGCGGGCCCGAGCACGGCGCCGGCCAGCGCGGCGATGCGCCCGCGCGCAAGCCAGGACGGGGACGGGAATCGCTTCGGCATGCAGAGGGTATCGACCTGCGCCTGCGGGACCTGAGCCCTGGTCGCGCATTTGTGCGGTATCCGCAGCGCCCCGCCGGCGCGCGGCCGCTACACAATCCGCTCCCAGCGCCGATACTCCGGGCGGGGCGGGTGGCGCGCAGCGCCTGGAGAGCATGTGAACCAGCAAACCATATTGATCGTCGACGACAACCCCGAGAACCTCACCGTTCTGGGCGAGTTGCTGGTCTCGCGCTACACCGTGCGCGCCGCGAACTCGGGGCTGCGCGCGCTGCAGCTGGCGCGCCAGGCGCCGCTGCCGGACCTGATCCTGCTCGACGTGATGATGCCGAACATGAACGGCTACGAGGTGCTCGAGCAGCTGCGCGCGGCGCCCGAGACGAGCGAGATCCCGGTCATCTTCATCACCGCGATGAACAGCGCCGGCGAGGAGGAGCATGGCCTGGCCGCGGGCGCCGTCGACTACATCACCAAGCCGCTGTCGCCGGCGGTGGCGCTGGCGCGCGTGCGCACCCATCTCGAGCTGCGCCAGGCGCGCGTGCGCCTGCAGGACATCAACGCCGGGCTCGAGGCCGAGGTCGCGGCGCGCATGCGCGAGAACCTGTCGATCCAGGACGTGACGATCCGGGCGCTGGCGCGGCTGGCCGAGACGCGCGACAACGAGACCGGCAACCACATCCTGCGCACGCAGCAGTATGTCGGCGCGCTGGCGCGGCGCGTCGCGCAGCATCCGCGCTTCGCGGCCGAGCTCGACGAGCAGACCATCGCGCTGATGGCCAAGTCGGCGCCGCTGCACGACATCGGCAAGGTCGGCATCCCGGACCAGGTGCTGCTCAAGCCGGGCAAGCTCACGCCCGAGGAATGGGCGGTGATGAAGACCCATGCCCAGCTCGGCGCCGACGCGATCGAGCGCGCCGAGGCCGATGCCCAGACCCCGGTCAAGTTCCTGCTCTACGCCAAGCAGGTCGCGCTGCGCCACCACGAGCGCTGGGACGGCAGCGGCTATCCCGGCGGGCTCGCGGGCGAGGCGATCCCGCTCGCGGCGCGCCTGATGGCGCTGGCCGATGTCTTCGACGCGCTGATCTCGCGCCGCGTCTACAAGGCGCCGCTGCCGCTGGCGGAGACGCGGCGCATCATGGCCGCCGAACGCGGCCGCCACTTCGATCCCGACCTGCTCGACGCCTTCCTCGAGGGTTTCGACGAGTTCGCCGACATCGCCGCGCGCTATCCCGACCATGAGCCGGAGGCCGCCGCCCACGGTGCCTGATCCCGCATGGCCGCCGATCCCCCAAGCGCCGCGGGCCTGCGCCGGCTCGATTGGCTGCCCTGGCTGCTGCTGTGCGCGGCCATCGTCGCGCTGACGGCGCTGGCGCTCGCGCACGAACGTCAGCAGCGCCGCGCGCGCGAGTCGGCCGAGCTCGAATCGGTGTCCGTCCTGCGCACGCGGCTCGTCGCCGACTGGCTGCAAAACCAGACCGCGCAGGCCGAGTTCGCGCGCACGAGCGAGCTCTGGGCGCGCCAGCTGCTGGCCTGGCGCAGCCACGGCGACGCGGCCGCGCTGGCCGCGCTGCTGGCGCGCATCGGCGAGTCGCGGCGCGTCACCGGCGAAGGCGCCGCGCTGCTGCTCGACCCCCAGGGCGGGATCATCGCCGGCGTCGGCCCGGTGCCGGCGGCGACGCCGCAGCCGCTGCGCGATGCGGTGCGGCTGGCGATCGCCGCCGGCCGCATCGAGCGCACGGGCCTGTACCGGGTCGACGGCCGGGTCGCGTTCGACATCGTCGCGCCGTTGCTCGGCGCCGGCGCGGCGGCGCCCGGCGTGCTGGCGCTGCGCGTCGATGTCGCGCGGCAGCTCGCGCCGCTGCTCGCGGGCTGGCCGCTGCCCACGCGCACCGCGGCGACCCATCTCGTCGAGCTGCAGGACGGCCTGCTCGTCGGCCTGCACGACAGCCAGCCGCGGCCGCTGGCGTCGCCGCAGCTGCTGGCCGCGCGCGCGATCCGCGGCGAGGTCCCGCTCGATCGGGCGCGCACCGGCCTCGACTACCGCGGCGTGCCGGTGCTGGGCGTCGTGCGCGCCGTGCCGGGCACGCGCTGGTACGTCAGCGCCAAGGTCGACCTCGTCGAGCTCGCGGCGGCCGGGCGCGCCGCATCGGCCTGGATCGTCGCCTGCGGCGCGCTCGCGCTCTTCGGCGTCCTCGTCGGCGCCGGTCTGCAGCGCCAGCGCCGCAGCCTCGAGCGGGTGCGCGCGCGCGAGGCCGAGCAGCGCCTGCAGCTGCGCGCGCTCGACCTCATGCGCGCCGTCGCCGAGGGCTCGAGCGACGCGATCTACGCCAAGGACCGCGAGGGCCGCTACCTGATGTGCAATGCCCGGCTCGCGAGCTTCGTCGGGCGCCCGGTCGACGCCATCCTCGGCCGCACCGACCGCGCGATCTTCGCCGCCGGGCAGGCCGAGCAGCTGATGGCCAACGACGCCGCCGCGATGACGCAGGACCGCGTCGTCAGCTGCGAGGAGACGCTGGGCGAGGGCGAGGCGCCGACCGTGTTCCTGGCCATCAAGGGGCCGCTGCACGACGCCGACGGCCGCGTGCAGGGGGTCTGGGGCATCTCGCGCGACATCACCGAGCGCGCGCGCGCCCAGGCCGAGCTCGAGCGCCACCGCCACCACCTGCAGGAGCTCGTCGACGAGCGCACGACGCAGTGGCAGCGCGCCAACCGCGCGCTGCGCGAGAGCGAGCATTTCATACGCACGATCGCCGACAACCAGCCCAGCCTGCTCGCCTACTGGGACCGCGAGCTGCGCTGCCGCTTCGCCAACCGCGCCTATCGCGAGTGGCACGGCCGCACGCACGACGAGCTCGTCGGCCGCCGCATCGACGAGGTCTTCGCGGCCGACCGCATCGACCTCGTGCGCCCGCACCTCGACGCCGTGCTCGCCGGTCGCACCGAGCAGTTCCAGCGCGTGCTGCGCAGCGCCGACGGCCGCGAGATGCCCTGCTGGTGCACCTACACGCCGGACTGGATCGACGGCGCCGTGCACGGCTTCCTCGTCCAGACCTGGGACACCGGCGACCTCAAGCGCGCCGAGCGCCGGCTCGAGGAGGTCAACGCCGAGCTCGTCGTCTCGCGCGACCGGGCCGAGCAGGCGAACCGCGCCAAGAGCGCCTTCCTGTCGAACATGAGCCACGAGATCCGCACGCCGCTGAACGCGATCGTCGGCCTCACGCACCTGCTGCGCCGCGACGCCGGCGACGAGCTCGCGCGCGAACGGCTGGACAAGGTCACCGACGCCGCGACGCAGCTGATGCAGGTCATCAACGACATCCTCGACCTGTCGATGCTCGAATCGGGCCGCTTCGAACTCGAGGCCGCCGATTTCTCGCTGCGCGCGCTGCTCGAGCAAGGCCGCGCGGCCGTCGCCGCGCAGGCCCAGGCCAAGGGGCTGGCGCTCGAGGTCGACGCCGGCGCGGTCCCGGACGCGCTGCGCGGCGATGTGCAGCGCCTGACGCAGGCGCTCGTGAACCTGCTCAGCAATGCGGTCAAGTTCACCGAGCAGGGCCGCGTCGCCGTGCGCGTGGAACTGCTCGACGCCGCGGCGGCCGCGCCGATGCTGCGCCTCGTCGTCAGCGACACCGGCATCGGCATCGCGCCCGATCGGCGCGAGGCGCTGTTCGGCGCCTTCGTCCAGGGCGACGCCTCGACGACGCGGCGCTTCGGCGGCAGCGGCCTCGGCCTGGCGATCACGCAGCGGCTGGCCGCCCTCATGGGCGGCGAGGTCGGCCTCGCGAGCGAGCTGGGCCGCGGCAGCGAGTTCTGGTTCAGCGCCCGCGTGCTGCACG
>JAGWVB010000335.1 GCA_018971105.1 Burkholderiales bacterium | reverse complement strand
CGCCGCGCCTACGGCCCCGGCCGTGCCCAGCCGCTGCAACGCGAGCGCGAACGCATCCGGCGCGATGCTCTGCAGTGGCGCCAGCAGCTGGGCCTGGCCCTCGGGGTTGGGCTGCACGTCGAGCCAGGGTTCGTCGGCGAACATCGCGGCGAGGTCTGGCGCCACGAAGGCCGACCACCGACCGCCGGCGGACTGCGCGGCCGGCACCGGGGGCTCGGGCCAGGACGGCGGCGCGGACGCGTCCGGCGCTGGCCGCAGCGCCACGCGATCGAGTGCGATGGCGCCCAGGTAACGGCGCCGCAAGGCCTCGAGAAAGGCGCCCGCCTCGCGCGCCGGCACCGGCTCCAGGAGCGAGAACCAGAGCTGGCAGCCGTCGCTGCCGTTGACCGCGATTGCGGGCGCCGGCAGCGCCAGATCGTTCTGGACCCCGACCCCGACCGCGGCGAGCAGGCGACCATCCGCCGGCCGGGCGACCTCGAGCACCAGCGCCCGCACGCGCGCCGGCGCACCGACCCGGCCGCGCTGCTCGAGTTCCGGCGCCGCGCGGGTGTCGATCGCAGGGCCGTACAGACGCTGCAGTTCCCTTTGCAATGGGTTCATGGGGTCGCGCCAGGGCCGTTGGAAGACGAAGACGCGCCGACTCTAGCGCGGCCGGCTGCCGCGCGGCGGCGGCGCGGCGGCGGCGCGGACAGCGCGGTCGCCTTGGCGACAATCGCGGCGTGCCATCCCCACCCGAGCCCTACCCGCATCGCATCATCGCCGCCCATGAGCACCGGGTGCCGGCGCCGTTTCGGGCCTACGCCGTGCGCAGCGACGAGCCACAGCATGCCGGCGATGCGCGTGCAGCCTATGGCCGGGTGCACCTCGTGCAGATGGCCGGCCTCGAGGCCGCCACCCTGGCCGGCCTGGCGCGCGCGGGCGCGGCGCGCATCCGCACCGCGGCATACTCGGACATCGAATACGCCCCCACCACGCTGCGCGAGCTGGCAGCGGTCGCGCCCGGCGCGGCCGACCTGGGCCCCCGGCTCGCCGCCGCGCTGCAGTGCACGGGCGTGCTCGGCGCCGATCCGGCGCAGTACCGCCGCTGCATGGGCACGCGCATCGATTACCTGGTGTCGCGCGGCGCGGGCTTCCACAACGACGTGGGCCGCCATTGGTCGCGCTGCCTGTTCTGGCTGCTGGCGCTCGACCTCGCCGATGTCGAATTCGTGCTGCCGCATGCGGGCGTGCGCGTGGCGCTGGCGCCGGGCGATCTGCTGGTGTTCGACCCGTCGATGGCGCATGGCCTGTGCCGGCCCGGCGATGGCGGGCAGGCGGTGGCGGCCTCGTTCGACGCCGCGCCGGCGGCGCGGCAGGTCTTCCTCACCGGCGAGCTGCTGCTCGACGACGGGCAATGGGCCGCGCTCGGCGCACCCTGGCTGCCGGTGGAGCATCACGAGGCGCGCGCCGCGCTCGACCTCATGGTGGCCGAGTTCGACGAGCGCAGCGGCGCCATCAAACGCGTGCGCGCGCTGCGCGACTGCATGAAGCGCAGCACCTGCCATGTCGACCCGTCCGGCGCCTGAACGCAGACCGAGCTCGACGGCGGGCCCGACCCGGCCGCACAACCCGGGCGCGGCCGCCGATGCGGCATCATCGAGCGCCCGCGCGGCCCCCGGTCGGCGCGCGAGGACCGCACCGAGGGTGCTGCAGCGGCGCCGCGCCGAGCGCGTCGAGGCTCGCATCGAGGCTCGCGGCGAGACCCTGGCCGCCCGCATCGCCATGAAAGCCCCATCCCGCGCGCCCAGGCCATGAAATCGAAACACACCCTCTGGCAGTCCCGTTGGCAGCTCGACCCGGCCGCGGCACTTGCCGTGCACGATTGCGGCCTGCGCGTGCGGCTGCAGGGCGATCGCGGCACGGCCGAGAACGCGGCCGAGGTGGTGCAGTCCTTCGCCGCCGAGCATGGCGTGCACAACGCCGACGCCATGGTGCTGCGCCTCGTGCGCGAGGGAACGCGGCTGCTCATCGATCCGCATGCGCGCGGCTGGCGCGAGAACTAAGCCGCGCCGCGCCGGCCTGCGATGCCCGCGGCGGCGTTTTGCGGCGCGCGCGCCACGGATTTCGAAACTTTCGTGGATTACCATCTCCGCGTCGGTTGACACCGGGAGAGCGCCATGGCGCCGACTTTGAGCAGCGGGGCTGGCGCGAGGCTGGCGCATGGAGGGCGCGGCGATCGGCCGCGTCGGCCCGGTCCGTTTCGGGCGGGTTCGATGAAGCCGGCGCGTGCGCGCGCCTGAGGCCGCGGCCGTGCGGCCGGCACCTGTGCGGGCGGGGCGCGGCGGGCCACGCGGGCTCGCGCGCTGGCTCGCGCCGTTGCTGGCGCTGGTCCTCGCGCCGATGCTCGCGCAGGGCGCTGCCGCGGCACCGGGCGCGACGCTGCGGCTGGGGATCCACAACGGCCTGCTGAGCGCGTCGCCGATCGAGGTCGATGCGATGGGGCAGTCGATCGCCAACCAGCTCGGCCGCATCGCCGGGCGGCATGTCTCCTACGAAGTGAATTACGGCAGCCCGGCAATCGCCCGCAGCCTGCTCGAGCCGGGTCATTTCGATCTCGCGCTGACGCGGCCCGGCAATCTGACGGCGGCGCTGCTGGCCAAGGGCTGGCGGCTGCTGGCCAACGGCAGGGATCCGACCCAGGGCGTCAATTTCATCGCCCGCGCCTGTCCCGGCAAGCCCGGGCAGGTGCAGCTGGGCGGCGCGACGTTGCAGATGGTCGGTGTCCACAACCCGCCGCCCGAGACCTGCGTCGCCGTGGCCGAGGTGTGGAAGTCGCCGGCGGTGCGCTTCCTCACTGCGGCCAAGGGCAGCCTGGTCGACCTGGTGACGCGCCGCGTCGTGGCCGAGCATGGCGGCGTCGCGGCGGATGTGCTCAACACCGACACCCAGACCACGGTGCCGGACTTCATGTCGATGATGCAGGTCGCGATCATCGGCGCCGTCTCGCCCCATGTCTCCGGGCAATGGGCGCAGCAGGGCGGCGTCGTCGTCTTCCACCAGCCGATGCCGCCGCTGGCCATCCTCGCCGCACCGGGCCTGGCCGCGGAGACGGTGGCCGCGCTGCGTGCCGGACTTGCCGATCCGGGCACCGCCGCCGTCATGGGCCGCGCGCTCGGAATAGCCGGCCTCGACGCACCCGATCCGAGGCCCTTCGAGGTCTTCATGCGCTGGTTGCACGCCGCCGCGCCCGCCGGGCACTGAAGCCCCGGGCTGCGGCGTCGCCGCCGCGCACCGGCCAGCGCCGGCCGCGGCCGCGCGCCGCAGGCCTTGTACGGAAGCCTGGGGCCGATGGCCGAAGGGCAGGGTACCGGCCGGCTTGGATCGCGCGCCTAGGCCACCGGCCCGCCCGCGCCGCGCCGGCCTTGCCTACGCTCGAAGTCCCGAACGACGGGCGTGAGGCATGCGATGAGCGGCAGCAGGGATGGCGAGGCGGCGGGCGGCGACGACGCGATGCGCGTGCGCAGTTTCTTCGAGTGGCTCGAGCAGGGGTCGTTCGTCGCGACCCCGATCGAGGGCGAATTCGAGACCTGGCTGCGTCGCGCCGTCGAGCCGTTCCTTGAATGGGCCGCGCTCGCGCACATGGATCTGGCCTGCGCCGTCGACGATGCGCTGCCCGACGCGATAGCCTTCGACCCGCTGCCCGTACGCCAGGCCCTGAGCTGCCTGCTCGACGAGGCCTTCGCGCGCAGCGTGGCCGGGCGCGTCGACGTGCGCGCCTACCGGGTCGACCTGCATCCCCGCTGCGGCGCCTGCGTGCGTTTCGAGGTCTCGATGTCGCAGCCGCGCTGGGTGCCCGCGGGCGGCAGCGGTCCGATCGCCGGCCCGCCGCGCTGCGGCGCGCGGCGACTCAGCCTGGCGCTGTGCCGCTACCTGGTGGCCCGGGCCCGTGGCCGCATGGGCTCGCGCGGCGCGCCCGGGCAGGGCCTGACCCTGTGGTTCGAGG
>JAGWVB010000334.1 GCA_018971105.1 Burkholderiales bacterium | reverse complement strand
GGCCAGGGTGTCGCGGCCCGCGGGCAGTGCCGCGCGCAGCCGCTGCCAGGCGCGCGGCCGCAGCCCGGCGCTGCCTTCGAAGAACGTCGCCACGTCGGCACGGCGGGCGATGAAGCTCGAGCGCAACAGCAGCCCGCGCACGGCCGCCGGATCGGCCGCGGCGTAGGCCAGGGCCAGCGTCGCGCCCCAGGAGCCGCCGACGACGAGCCAGCCGTCCAGGCCGAGCCGCTCGCGCAGCCGGCGCAGGTCGGCGACGAGGTCGTCGGTGCGGTTGTGCTCGATGCCGCCGCGCGGCTCGCTGAGCCCGGCGCCGCGCTGGTCCATGCAGATCACGCGGTAGCGCTGCGGGTCGAAAAAGCGTGGCTGCAGCGGCGAGCAGCCCGAGCCCGGTCCGCCGTGCAGCGTCAGCGCCGGGAGGCCGTCGGCGCGGCCGTACTCGCGCACGCGCAGCACATGGCCGCCGTCGACGGCCAGGGTCCAGTCGCGCAGCGGCGGGGTCGCGGGATGCAGGCCGGGTGAACTCACGGCGGCGATGGTAGCGGCGCCACCGGCGCCGCCGCGGCGGCGATTCATGAAAATCATGAGGGCCAAATCATGGCCGCGGGGCTGTGCAGCGCGCGGCCGTGCGCGGAAGATGCGCTGCGGGATCCGGAGATCCCCGCGCCGACCGGCCGGTGGGCGTGCCCAACCTTCCCCTCAGGAGACCAACCCATGCAATGGCAAACCCCGACCGCGCAGGACTTCCGCTTCGGCTTCGAGATCACCCTCTACGTCAGCGCGCGCTGATTCGATGAACCGCGTCCGCCGCCGACCCTGCAAGCCAGGGCCGGCGGCGGCGCCTGCCTGAGCGACGCGATGCGCATCACCGTCCTGGGTTCGGCCGCCGGCGGCGGCTTTCCGCAATGGAACTGCAATTGCCGCAATTGCGCCGGCCTGCGCCGCGGCAGCCTGCGCGCGACGCCGCGCACCCAATCGTCGATCTTCGTGCGCGGCGACACCGGCGACGACGGCATCCTCTTCAATGCCAGCCCCGACATCCTCGAACAGATCCGCGCCCGGCCCGCGCTGCAGCCGGCGCGCGGGCTGCGCGACAGCGCCATCGCCGGCGTCGTGCTGATCGACGGCCAGGTCGACCACACGACGGGGCTGTTCATGCTGCGCGAGCGGCGCGGCGCCCTGCCGCTGTGGTGCACCGATCCGGTGGCCGAGGACCTGACGACGGGCAACCCCGTGCTGTCGGTGCTGGGCCATTTCTGCGGCGTCGAACGCCACCGCATCGAGCCCGACGGCGCGCCGTTCACCGTCCCCGGCGTGCCGGGCGTGACGCTGCGCGCCCAGGCGCTGTCGAGCAAGGCGGCGCCCTACTCGCCGCACCGCGAGGCGCCGGTGCCGGGCGACAACATCGGCGTGCTGATGAGCGACGCGGCCAGCGGCCGCAGCGCCTTCTACGCCCCCGGCCTGGGCGAGATCACGCCGGCGCTGTTCGACACCCTGTGCGGCGCCGATGCCGTGCTCGTCGACGGCACCTTCTGGACCGACGACGAGATGCTGCGCCTGGGGCTGTCGGGCAGGAGCGCGCGCGACATCGGCCACCTGCCGCAGTCGGGCGCGGGCGGCATGATCGAATGGCTGGACCGCCTGCCCGCGCGCACGCGGCGCCTGCTCATCCACATCAACAACACCAATCCCATCCTCGACGAGGACTCGCCCGAGCGCGCCGAACTGGCGCGCCACGGCATCGAGGTCTGCGCCGACGGCATGGACATCGTCCCCTGAACATCATGCAAAGCCCCGCCTGGACCCGCACCGAATTCGAAGCCCGACTGCGCGAGCGCGGCAAGGCCTATCACATCCACCATCCCTTCAATGTGATGCTCAACGGCGGGCGCGCCAGCCCCGAGCAGATCCGCGGCTGGGTCGCGAACCGCTTCTATTACCAGATCGCGATCCCGGTGAAGGACGCCGCCGTGTTGTCCAACTGCACCGACCGCGAGGTGCGGCGCGGCTGGGTCCAGCGCATCCTCGACCACGACGGCTTCGAGATCGGCGGCATCCGCGACGAGGGCGGCATCGAGGCCTGGCTGCGGCTGGCGCAGGCCGTGGGGCTGACGCGCGAGGAGGTGCTGGACCAGCGCCATCTCATCCCGGCGCTGCGCTTCGCCGTCGACGCCTACATCAATTTCGCGCGCCGCGCGCCGTGGCAGGAAAGCGTGTGCTCGTCGCTGACCGAGCTCTTCGCGCCCGAGATCCACAAGCAGCGCCTGGCCACCTGGCCCGAGCATTACCCCTGGATCGAGAACGGGGGGCTGTCCTATTTCCGCAACCGCGTGAGCCAGGCGCGGCGCGATGTCGAGCAGGGGCTGGAAGTGACGCTGGGCCATTTCGTCACGCGCGCCCAGCAGGAGCGCGCGCTCGAGATCCTGCAGTTCAAGCTCGACATCCTGTGGGCGATGAACGACGCGATGGCGCTCAAATACGGCGTCGCGGCATGAGCGCGCCGGGCCGCTCCCAAGCGCTCATGCCGGAGCCCTTCAAGGGCGAAGGTACTCCAGTGAGCGCGCCGGGCCGCTCCCAAGCGCTCATGCCGGAGCCCTTCAAGGGCGAAGGCAACCCGATGAACGCCGCGACGCCGCAGAGCCGGCCGCGCGTCGGCGCCGGATTCCGCCTGCAATGGGAGGCGGCGCAGGACTGCCATGTGCTGCTCTACCCCGAAGGCATGGTCAAGCTCAACGGCAGCGCGGGCGAGATCATGCGGCGCTGCGACGGCGTGCGCGACATCGCCGCCATCGTCGCCGAGCTCGAGGCGGCGTTCTCGGCCCAGGGGCTGGAGCGCGACGTCATCGCCTTCGTCGAGATGGCCGGCCGGCAGCGCTGGTTGAGCTGGGAAACCGCGCCATCGAAAGAAACGTCATGAGCCGCGTCGGACCGCCGCTGTGGCTGCTGGCCGAGCTGACCTACCGCTGCCCGCTGCATTGCGTGTTCTGCTACAACCCGGTCGATTTCGCGGCCCAGAGCGACGAACTGTCGACCGCCGATTGGCTGCGCGTGCTGCGCGAGGGGCGCGAACTCGGCGCCGTGCAATGCGGCTTCTCGGGCGGCGAGCCGCTGCTGCGCGACGACCTCGAGACGCTCGTCGCCGAAGCGCATCGCCTGGGCTATTACACGAACCTGCTGACCTCGGGCGTGGGCCTGACGGGCGAGCGCGCGGCGGCGCTGAAGGCGGCCGGGCTGGACCATGTGCAGCTCTCGTTCCAGGATTCGACGCGGAAGATCAACGACTTCCTCTCGCACACCAAGACCTTCGATCTCAAGGGCCGCGTCGCCCGCCTCATCAAGGACCAGGGCTGGCCGATGGTGATGAACGTCGTCATCCATCGCCTGAACATCGACCATATCGACCGCATCATCGGCATGGCGGCGGAACTGGGCGCCGAATACATCGAACTCGCGAATACGCAGTATTACTCCTGGGCCTACGTGAATCGGGCCCGCCTGCTGCCCACGCACGAGCAGTTGCGCCGCGCCGAGGCCGTCACCGACGCCTGGCGCGCCAAGCTCGAGGGTCGCATGAGGATCTTCTTCGTCGCCCCCGACTACCACGAAGGGCGGGCGAAGAAATGCGTCAACGGCTGGGGCAGCGTGTTCCTCAACGTCGCGCCCGACGGCACCGCCCTGCCCTGCCACACGGCGAAGATGCTGCCCGGGCTGGCATTCCCGAGCGTGCGCGATGCAAGCCTGCGCGAGATCTGGTTCGATTCCGAAGGCTTCAACCGCTACCGCGGCACCGGCTGGATGAAGGAACCCTGCTCGAGCTGCGAGCACCAGGAACGCGACCTCGGCGGCTGCCGCTGCCAGGCCTACATGCTGGCGCAGGACGCCGAGGCGGCCGACCCGGTGTGTTCGAAGAGTCCGCACCACGAGCGCGTGCGCGCGGCCGTCGCCGCGGCCGAGGCCCATGCCGACGCGCCGGGCGAGCAGCCGCTGGTCTTCCGCGACCCGGCGCATTCACGCCGGCTGGCGGCCTCGGCCCACGCCGGCGAG
>JAGWVB010000333.1 GCA_018971105.1 Burkholderiales bacterium | reverse complement strand
ATGGCGATCGCGAGCGCGATCGCATGCCGTGCCCGGTGGCGCCCGCGCTTCATGCCAGCCTCCCGAGCGCGAGCACCGGATCGGCCCACCAGCGCACCTCGGCCGAGGCGACGCGCTCGCGCAGCGCCGCCAGCACGGGCTCGAGGCGCGCGCGCTCGATCACCACCCACAGCAGCCGGCGCTCGACGCGGCCGCGTACGCGCTCGCCCGCCGAGGCGTGGCTGAAATCGCTGCTGTGGCCCTCGGCATGCAGCAGCGTGAATCCGGGCATGCTCGGATCGTCGATCAGCGCCTCGGTCACGGCGTGCTCGAGGCTGGGCGGGAAGATCAGGTTCAAACGCAGGAATTCGCTCATGGCTGCAGCTCCGGGCCGCGCAGGGCCGCTGGGGGGTTGAGGCGGGGCGCCGCCGCCGGCTGGCCCCAGCGGCGGTACATCACCGGCAGCAGCAGCAGCGTGAGCGCGGTCGAGGTCACGAGCCCGCCGATGACGACGACGGCCAGCGGGCGCTGGATCTCCGAACCCGGCCCGCGCGCCAGCAGCAGCGGCACGAGGCCGAAGGCGGTGATGGTGGCCGTCATCAGCACCGGGCGCAGGCGGCGCCAGGCGCCCTCGCGCACGACGAACTCGATCGGGTGGCCGAGCGCGTGCAGCTGGTTGAAGTGCGACACCAGCACGAGGCCGTTGAGCACGGCGATGCCGAGCAGCGCGATGAAGCCCACCGACGCCGGCACCGACAGGTATTGCCCGGCCAGCCACAGCGCGACGATGCCGCCCACCATCGCGAACGGCACGTTGCCCAGGATCAGCAGCGCCTGGCGCGCCGAGCCGAAGGTCATGAACAGCACGACGAAGATGAGGCCGAGCGCGACCGGCACCACCAGCCCCAGGCGCGCGGCGGCGCGCTGCTGGTTCTCGAACTGGCCGCCCCAGGCCAGGCGATAACCCGGCGGCAGCGTCAGCTCGCGCGCGACGGCGGCGCGCGCCTCCTCGACGAAGCCGACGAGGTCGCGCCCGCCGACATTGGCCTGGATGAGCGCGAAACGCGATCCGTTCTCGCGCCGCACCTGCACCGGTCCCGAACTCGGCCGGATGCGGGCCAGCGCGCTCAGCGGCACCTCGCCGGCATCGCCGCGCGCCAGGCGCAGGTCCTCGAAGCGCGCCGCCGAGCCGCGCACCTGCGCGTCGCCGCGCACGAGGATGGGCGTGCGCCGGTCGGGCTCGATCACGGTGCCGGCCGCCACACCCTCGAGCTGCGCCCGCAACTCGTCCTGCACGTCGGTCACGGCCAGCCCGGCGCGGCCGGCGGCCTGCGCGTCGACCTGCACCTGCAGGTATTCGACGCCGTCGGTGGCCTGCGTCAGCACGTCCTGCGCCCCGGGGACCTTCTCGATCACGGCGGCGACGCGCTGCGTCAGCTCGCCCAGCGTCTTCAGGTCGGGTCCGAAGAGCTTGATCGCGACATCGCCGCGGCTGCCGGTGAGCATCTCCGAGACGCGCATCTCGATCGGCTGCGTGAAGCCGAATTCGAGCCCGGGGAACGCCGCCATCACGTCGCGGATGCGCGCCGTGAGCCAGTCCTTGTCGGGCACGCGCCATGCATCGCGCGGCGCCAGGCGCATGAACAGGTCGGTCTCGTTCAGTCCCATCGGGTCGAGTCCCAGTTCGTCGGAGCCGACGCGGCCGATGCTGTGCTGCACCTCGGGCACCTGGGCGGCGATGGCGCGGGCCACGGCGAGGTCGATCTCGACCGAGCGCGCGAGTCCGATCGACGCCGGCTTCTGCAGCTGCAGCAGGATGTCGCCCTCGTCCATCGTCGGCATGAAGGTCTTGCCGGTGCCCAGGTAGGCGGCGCCGCCGAGCACCAGCGCGAGCAGCGCCAGCGCCACCGCGCGCGCCGGGTATGCGAGCGCGCTCTCGAGCAGCGGCCGGTAGAGGCGGTCGGCCTGGCGCATCAGCCAGGGCTCGTGGTGCGCACGCTCCTTCAGCAGCAGCGACGCGAGCACCGGCACCAGCGTCAGCGACAGCAGCAGCGAGGCGCCGAGCGCGAACACGATGGTCAGCGCCACCGGCGCGAACAGCTTGCCCTCCAGCCCCTGCAGCGTCAGCAGCGGCATGAAGGTCAGGCCGATGATGAGGATGCCGGCGGCCACCGGCGTCGCGACCTCGCGCGCCGCGGCGTAGACGCGGTGCAGGCGCGGCAGCTGGGCGCCGCCGGCGCCGGGTGCGAGCCGGCTCACGGCGTTCTCGACCACGACCACCGCGGCGTCGACGAGCATGCCGATCGCGATCGCGAGGCCGCCCAGGCTCATCAGGTTGGCGCTCATGCCGGTGATGCGCATGAGCAGGAAGGTGCCCAGGGTCGCGAACGGCACCATCAGCGCGACGACGAGCGCGGCGCGGAATTCGCCGAGGAAGAGCAGCAGCAGCAGCACCACGAGCACGGTGGCCTCGAGCAGCGCATGCTCGACCGTGCTGACGGCGCGCGCGATGAGCGAGCTGCGGTCGTAGAACGGCACCACGCGCACGCCCGGCGGCAGCGCCGGCGCGAGTTCGTCGAGCCGGGCGCGGATCGCCTGCACGAGCGTCGAGGCATCGGCGCCGCGCAGCGCCACGACGATGCCCTGCACGGCCTCGCCGCGGCCGTCGCGCGTGACGGCGCCGTAGCGCGTCAGCGCGTCGGTGCGCAGCTGCGCCACGTCGCCGATGCGCACCGGCGCGGCGCCGGGACGGACGACGATGCGCGCCACATCGTCGAGCGTGCGGATCGCGCCCTCGGCGCGCACGATGAGCGTGTTCTCGCCGGCGTCGAGGCGGCCGGCGCCGTCGTTGCGGTTGTTGCGCCCGATGGCCAGGACGAGGTCGCGGAAGTGCAGGCCGGCGGCGGCCAGCCGCGCCCGGTCGGGCACGACGGTGTAGCTGCGCGCCTCGCCGCCGAGCACGTTCACGTCGGCCACGCCGGGCAGCGTGCGCAGCGCCGGGCGCAGCGTCCAGTCGAGCAGGCTGCGGCGTTCGGCCAGCGTCAGCCCGCCGCCCTCGATCGTGAACATGAAGACGTCGGACAGCGGCGTCGAGATCGGCGCCAGGCCGCCGCTGACGCCGGCGGGCAGGTTGGGGGCCACGCCGGCATAGCGCTCGGCGACCTGCTGGCGCGCCCAGTAGATGTCGCTGCCCGCGGCGAAATCGAGCGTGATGTCGGCGATCGCGTACTTGGCCGTCGAGCGCAGCATCACGCCGCTGGGCACGCCCAGCAGTTCCATCTCGAGCGGCGCGACGACGCGCGATTCGACCTCCTCGGGCGTCATGCCGGGCGCCTTGAGGATGAGCTTGACCTGGGTCGGCGAGATGTCCGGGTAGGCGTCGATGGGCAGGCCCAGGTAGGCGGCGATGCCGGCGCCGGCCAGCGCGACGGCGGCCAGCAGCACGAGCACGCGCTCGCGCAGCGAGAATTCGATCAGGCGTGAGAGCATGGTCGTGTCACTCCAGCGGGATCAGCGACTTCAGCAGCGCCGTGCCGCGCGTGACGACCTGCGCGCCCGCCTGCAGGCCGGCGGCGCGCACGATGCTCGTGTCGGCATCGCCGCCGAGCAGCTCCTGCACCGCCACCGCGCGCAGGCGGCGCCCGTCCTGGCGGTACAGCACATGGCCCTGGCCCGCGGGCAGCAGCGCGGCCGTCGGCACGGCCAGCGTGCCGGGCGGCGCGGGCAGCAGCAGCGTGACGCTGAACTGCTGGCCCGCGGCGTAGCCGGCGGCGGCCGCCGCGTCGGTCATGCGCGCACGCAGGCGCAGGCTCTGGCTGGCCGGATCGGTGTCGGTACCGACCGCGACGACGCGCGCCGCGCTGCCGTCGGGCAGGCGCAGCGCCAGACCCGGCGCGAGCGCCGCACGCACGCGCACCGGGGCCGTGAACGTGACGTCCAGCGCTCCGGGCGCGGCGACGACGAAGGCCTCGTCGCCCGTGGCCAGCGCCTGGCCCGGCGTCACGAGCCGGCGCAGCACGCGGCCCGCGATCGGCGCCGGCAGCTCGTACTCGCCGGGCAGGCC
>JAGWVB010000053.1 GCA_018971105.1 Burkholderiales bacterium | reverse complement strand
CCCCGGGGTCTCGATGAGCCTCAGCCAGGCCGGGAAGTCGGCGTCGGCGGGCATGGCGGGGGGCGTCCTGGCGCCGGTGCTGGATCGGCCGCGAGCGCCCGCGGCGCCCGCTAGGGGCTCGTGCAGCGATCGCCGGCGGTGACGGGCTGCTTGACGCTCAGGATCAGCGCGTAGGAGACGCGGTCGAAGACGCGGAACACGAACAGCAGGCCGTGGCGCTCGTCGGGCAGCTGCATCCGGACCTTCTTGCCCTCGGTCGTGTCGACCGCCTCGACGCCGGCGCGCCACAGCGCGAGCACGTTGCCGCGCTCGATGCCGTCGCGCCGGCCGCGGTTGATCGAGACGACCTGGTTCTGGCCCGCGATCAGGCCGTCGCCGTAGACCGAGATGACGCGGCATTCGATCGTGCCCGCCGGCGCATGCGGCACGTAGGCGATGAAGTCCTGCTGCGGCACCGGCGCGAGCCGGTCGCCGACGCCGGCCTCGAGCGTCGTGCTCGTGATGCGGAAGGTGTCGGGGACGACCACGCCCTTGCCGTTGCCGGCCGGCTCGATGCCGCCCGAGCGCACGAACGCGGCCGTGCCGACATAGCGTCCCTCGTAGCCCAGCACCTCGTGCGTCACGGGGTCGACCAGGGGCTTGAGCTCGCGGAAGATGCGGAAATCGGTCGCGCCCTTGAGGTCGCCGCGCACGTAGGCGGTCTCGCCGCGCGAGACCATCACGCGGCCCTCCTGGGTGGCGACGATGCGCGGCGAGTTCGCGAGCGCATCGGTGTCGAAGACGACGGCCTCGTTGAGGAAGGGCCCGATCGCATCCAGGGGGATGGAGGCGATGGCACCGTTGTCCAGCACCTCGCTGCGCACATGCGGCGACAGGCGCACGGTGTTGGTCGGCTCCTGGCCCAGGCTCCGGGCCAGGTGCAGCGTGGCGCGGCCGTCCTTCTTCTCGAGCACCAGGATCTGGCCCGGATAGATCAGGTGCGGGTTGCGGACCTGGTCGAGGTTCATGCCCCAGAGCTCGGGCCAGCGCCAGGGGCTCTTGAGGAAGAGCGCCGAGATGCCCCACAGCGTGTCGCCGCGCTGGACCACATGGCTGTCGGGCGCGTTCGGCGCCAGCTCGGCGAGCGGGATGCCGGCCTGCGCCACGCGCTGCGCCGTCGCGCGCCATTGCGGCAGCACCGGCAGATGGGCGGCGTCCTGGGCCAGGGCGCTGCCCTGCAGCGCGGCGGTCGCGGCACAGGCCGCCGCCAGGCGCAGGGCCGCTCGCGTGCAACGACGATCGCGAATGCTCATGACGCTAGGGTCTCCGGGCTGGGTAAGGAGCCGTGGCGGATGCCAGAATACCGCCCGGCCCTGAGGGTGTAGCCCCTCGCCGGCTGATGATCCGCGACCGCTGGGCCGATGCTCATATGGTTTCACAGATTCTGCCCATAAACCCTTGATGCCGCAATGAAACCGCGGTGGCGTGCGGTCTCCCACGGATGCCGGCGCCGGCCCTCGTTGCACCCCTTCCACACCTGTTGCCAGCTGTTTCGCCGATCCGGATTCGCCCATGGCCCGCCTGCCCATCCTGCGTTACCCCGACCCCCGTCTGCACACCATCGCCAAGCCGGTGGCCGCGGTCGACGCGCGCGTGCGCCGCCTCGTCGACGACATGATCGAGACCATGTACGCCAACGACGGCGTCGGCCTCGCCGCGACCCAGGTCGACCAGCACGAGCGCGTGATCGTGATGGACACCTCGGAGCAGCATGACAGTCCGCTGGTGCTGATCAACCCCGAGATCGTCGAGCGCAGCGAGGAGATGGCGCTGGCCGAGGAGGGCTGCCTGTCGGTGCCGCAGATCTACGACAAGGTCGAGCGCCATGCCCGCGTCAAGGTGCGCGCGCTCGGCCGCGACGGCGCCGCCTTCGAGATCGACGCCGAGGGGCTGACGGCCGTCTGCGTCCAGCACGAGATGGACCACCTGCTGGGCAAGGTCTTCGTCGAGTACCTGAGCCCGCTCAAGCGCAACCGCATCCGCACCAAGATGCTGAAGAAGACGCGCGACGAGGCCAAGGGCGCGCCCTGAGCATGAAGCTGGCCTATGCCGGGACGCCGGAATTCGCCCGCGTCGCGCTCGCTGCGCTGCTGGACGCCGGCCATGAAGTGGCGCTGGTGCTGACCCAGCCCGACCGGCCCGCCGGCCGCGGCATGAAGCTGCAGCCTGCGCCGGTCAAGCAGCTCGCGCTGGCGCGCGGGCTGGCGCTGGCGCAGCCGCGCAGCCTGCGCCTGGACGGCAGATACCCGGACGACGCCGCCGCCGCGCGCGCCGCGCTCGCGGCGGCCGCGCCCGCGGTCCTCGTCGTCGCCGCCTACGGCCTCATCCTGCCGCCCTGGGTGCTCGAGCTGCCGCGCCACGGCGCGCTCAACATCCACGGCTCGCTGCTGCCGCGCTGGCGCGGCGCGGCGCCGATCCAGCGCGCCATCGAGGCCGGCGACGCGCGCACCGGGATCACGATCATGCAGATGGACGCCGGCCTCGACACCGGCGCCATGCTGCTGGCCGAGGCGACGCCGATCGGCGCCGACGACAGCGCGGCGACGCTGCACGACCGCCTCGCGGCGATCGGCGCGCGCCTGATCGTGGCGGCGCTCGACGAGCAGGCCCGGGGCCGCCTCGCCCCGGTGGCCCAGGGCGCCGAGGGCGTGACCTACGCGCACAAGATCGACAAGGCCGAGGGCGCCATCGCCTGGTCGGCGCCGGCGGCGCTGATCGAGCGCCGGCTGCGCGCCTTCGATCCCTTCCCCGGCTGCAGCGCCGAGATCGGCGGCCAGACGCTCAAGGTCTGGCGCGGGCAGGTCGTCGACGGCGCCGGCGCGCCGGGCCAGCGGCTGGCCGCCGGCGACGGGCGGCTCGTGATCGCCTGCGGCGCGGGCGCGCTCGAGCTGCTCGAGGTCCAGCTCCCGGGCGGGCGCCGCATCGCCGCGCGCGAATTCCTGCAGCGCCACGGCGCCGGCCACTGAACCCTCAAGTCCGGCCGGCGCTGGCCGATACAGGGGCGTGGACCGCATCGTCACCTTCCGCCTCCTCGTCGCCGTGGCCGCCGCGCTCGCGCTCGCCGGCTGCGACCAGCTCGGCATCGAATCGGCGAGCGCCATCGCCGCCCACCGCGACGCCGAGGGCAAGGCCGTCGGCGGCGCCTGCCGCTACTCGGCACGCTCGATCGAGCAGTGCTACGAGATCAACAAGCATGTCGACAAGGCCGCCATCTTCGCCGGCTGGCGCGAGATGAACGACTACATGCGCGACAACAAGCTCGCGGCGCAGCCGGCCGGCGCCGATCCGGCCGTGGCCGCGAAGTCGGGCGACGATGCCTCGGGCAACGCGGCCGGTGCGGGCGACGCCGGCGGCGCCGGCGACGCCGCCCCGGCGGCCTCGGCGCCCGAGAAAGCCAAGAAGAACGCCTGACGCGGGCGCCGGTCGCCGGACGGGCGACGGGCGACGGGCGGCTGGCGGCTGGCGGCCGTTCGTCGGCCCGGCCTGCGGGCCGTCGCAGCGGGGTTGCGCCGCGCCCGCGCCGGCGCCACATTCGGCGCTCCACGACCCGGGAGCCCCGCATGAACCTGATCCGCCGCCCTCTGCTCGGCGCCGCCGCCGCGCTCGCGCCGCTCGTCATCCCGCTGGCCGCCTCGGCCTTCACGCTCGGTTCGGGCCGTCCCGCGACGCAGTCGCGCCAGGTCGCGCCGTTCCAGTCCGTCGCCAGCGCCGGCGACATCGACTTGCGCATCACCCAGGGCCCGCAGCAGCTCAGCGTGAGCACCGACGACAACCTGCTGCCGCTGCTCGAGACCGTGGTCGAGGGCAGCGGCGCCGGCGCGACGCTGAAGCTGCGCTGGAAGCGCGGCGCGAGCGTCCACGAGCGCTCGAAGACGCGGGTGACGATCGCGATGCCGCGGCTCGACGCGATCGCGCTCGCCGGCACGGGCGATGTCGAGGTCGACCGCTACCGCACGCCGGCGCTGGAACTGCGCCTCTCGGGCGCCGGCGACGCGCGGCTGAACGCGATCGAGACCGCGTCGCTGCGCCTGCGCGTGGCCGGCAGCGGCGACGTGACGGCCAGCGGCCAGGCGACGTCGCTGCAGGCCAGCGTCTCGGGCAGCGGCGACCTGCACCTGATGGCGCTGCGCGCCGACGACGTGCGCCTGCGCATCGCCGGCAGCGGCGACGCCGCGGTGCACGCCGACCGCACGCTCGACGTCAGCATCGCCGGCAGCGGCGATGTCGAATACAGCGGCAACGCCCGCGTGAGCAGCCATGTCGCCGGCAGCGGCAGCGTGAAGAAGCGTTAGGCGCCCAGGGCGGCAGCGGGCCCGGCAGCGGGCGCGGCACCGGTCGCGCCGGCGGGCCCGGCCCGCGAGGCGGCCCCGGACGCGGCGCCGGCGCCGGGGCGTCGACAATGCCGGCGTGAACACCTCGACCTGGACCCGCCGCGCGCTCTGGCGCCATCCCGAATTCGCCCGCGGGGCGCGCGAGATGGTGGGCACGGCGATCGGCATCGGCGCCTGGGGCCTGATCACCGGCATCGCGATGGGCCGCAGCGGGCTGCCGCCGGCGTCGATGTTGCTGATGTCGCTCATCGTCTTCGCCGGCAGCGCGCAGCTCGCGGTGCTGCCGCTGCTCGTCGGCGGCGCGCCGCTCTGGGTCGTCTGGGCGACGGCGCTGTGCGTGAACCTGCGCTTCGTCATCTTCAGCGCCCAGTGGCGGCCGTATTTCATCGGCTACCCGCGCGCGCAGCGCCTGCGGCTGGCGTATTTCACGGCCGACCTGAACTACGTGATGTTCATGCGCCGGTTTCCCGAGCCGCGCCCGGGGCCCGACCAGCTGCCGTATTTCTGGGGCGGCGCGCTGTGCAACTGGTTCGCCTGGCAGGTGCCTTCGATCCTGGGCCTCTACGCCGGCGACGCGGTGCCGGTGAACTGGGGCTTCGGCTTCGCCGGCACGCTGGCGCTGCTGGGCGTGGCGGCCTCGCTCGTCACCGACAAGGCGACGGCCGTGGCCGGCACCGTCGCCGGCGGTGCCGCGCTGGCGGCCTTCGCGCTGCCGTTCAAGCTCAACATCGTCGTCTCGATCGCCGCCGCCGTCGTCATCGGGCTCGTGATCGACCACAGCCGGCCGCGCACGGTGCCGCCGCTGGAGGACCGCACATGATCGGCTGGGCCGGGCTCCTGCTCGCGATCGCCGGGCTGGCGGTCATCACCGTCGTCACGCGCGGCTTCTTCTTCCTCACCGACCGCGAGATCCCGATCCCGGTCTGGCTGCGCCAGGGCCTGCGCTATGCGCCGCTGGCGGCGCTGGCGGCCGTCTTCGTGCCCGAGATCGCGATGACGGACGGCCACCTGATCACGACCTGGCACGACGCCCGCCTCTACGCCGCCGCTGCCGGCGCCGCGTATTTCGCCTGGCGGCGCGGCATCCTCGGCACCATCGTCGTCGGCATGGCGGTGCTGCTGCCGCTGCGGCTGGTCCTCAACTGGTGAGCGCTGCATAGAATCCCCCCGCAGCGTTCGGCGTCCCGCCCCGGGGGGCGACGCCAGCGGCCCGGCCCAGCCGGTGCCGAGGCGTGCCCCGGGTGGTGCCGAAGGTGCACAGCGATCGAATCGATTGGGAGCCTCAGAGATGAACGTGATCCGTCTTGCCGACCTCATCGCCCAGGGCCGCGTCGCCGGCAAGCGGGTATTCATCCGCGCCGACCTCAACGTGCCGCAGGACGCTGGCGGCCGCATCACCGAGGACACCCGCATCCGCGCCAGCGTGCCCTGCATCCGCATGGCGCTGGACGCCGGCGCCGCAGTGATGGTGACCTCGCACCTGGGCCGTCCGACCGAGGGCGAGTTCAAGCCCGCGGACACGCTGGCGCCGGTGGCCGCGCGGCTGTCGGAACTGCTGGGCCGCGAGGTGCCGCTGGTGGCCGACTGGGTCGACGGCGTCGCCGTCGCACCGGGCCAGGTCGTGCTGCTCGAGAACTGCCGCGTCAACAAGGGCGAGAAGAAGAACGACCCGGTGCTGGCGCGCAAGCTCGCCGCGCTGTGCGACATCTTCGTCCACGACGCCTTCGGCACCGCGCACCGCGCCGAGGCCAGCACCTACGGCATCGCGCAATACGCACCCATCGCCTGCGCCGGGCCGCTGCTGGCGGCCGAGATCGACGCCGTGACGAAGGCGCTGGCGAACCCGAAGCGCCCGCTCATCGCCATCGTCGCCGGCAGCAAGGTGAGCACCAAGCTGACCATCCTGCAAAGCCTGGCGACCCAGGTCGACGGGCTCATCGTCGGCGGCGGCATCGCCAACACCTTCATGCTCGCCGCCGGCCTGCCGATCGGCAACAGCCTGGCCGAGCCCGACCTGCTCGACCAGGCGCGGTCGGTGATCGCGTCGATGCAGGCGCGCGGCGCCGCGGTGCCGATCCCCACCGATGTCGTCGTCGCCAAGGCCTTCAAGGCCGACGCGCCGGCCACCGTCAAGGCCGCGGCCGAGGTCGCCGCCGACGACCTCATCCTCGACATCGGGCCGCAGACCGCGGCCACGCTGGCGGCGCAGTTGAAGTCCGCCGGCACCATCGTCTGGAACGGCCCGGTGGGCGTGTTCGAGTTCGACGCCTTTGCCCATGGCACCGAGACGATCGCGCGCGCCATCGCCGCCAGCCCGGCCTTCAGCATCGCCGGCGGCGGCGACACGCTGGCGGCGATCGCCAAGTACGGCATCGAAGGCGACATCGGCTACATCTCGACCGGCGGCGGCGCCTTCCTCGAGGTGCTCGAGGGCAAGACGCTGCCGGCGTTCCGGATCCTGGCGCAGCGCGCCGCTGATTGATCAACCCAGGGAATCGACATGCCACTCATTTCATTGCGTCAATTGCTCGACCACGCGGCCGAACACGATTACGGCGTCCCGGCCTTCAACGTGAACAACATGGAGCAGATCCAGGCCATCATGCAGGCCGCCGAGGCCCGCGATGCACCGGTCATCCTGCAGGCCAGCGCCGGCGCGCGCAAGTATGCCGGCGAACCCTTTCTGCGGAGGCTCGTCGAAGCGGCGATCGAACAGTACCCGACGTTGCCGGTCTGCCTGCATCAGGACCATGGCGCCTCGGCCGCCGTCTGCCTGCAGGCGATCCGCAGCGGCTTCTCGAGCGTGATGATGGACGGCTCGCTGCTGGAGGACCAGAAGTCGCCCGCGCCCTACGACTACAACGTGGCGGTGACGGCGCGCGTGACCGAGATGTCGCATGCGCTGGGCGTGAGCGTCGAAGGCGAACTCGGCTGCCTCGGTTCGCTCGAATCGGGGACCGCGGGCGAGGAGGATGGGGTCGGCGCCGCAGGCCAGCTCGATCATTCGCAACTGCTCACCGACCCGGACCAGGCCGCCGATTTCGTCGCCCGCACAGGGGTCGACGCGCTGGCCATCGCCATCGGCACCAGCCACGGCGCCTACAAGTTCAGCCGCCAGCCCACGGGCGACATCCTCGCCATCGACCGCATCGCCGTGATCCGCGCCCGCCTGCCCGACACCCATCTCGTGATGCACGGCAGCTCGAGCGTGCCGCAGGAATGGCTGGCGACGATCCGCGAATTCGGCGGGACGATCAAGGAGACCTATGGCGTGCCGATCGAGGAGATCCGCCGCGGCATCGCCCAGGGCGTACGCAAGATCAATATCGATACCGACATCCGGCTGGCGATGACCGGGGCGATGCGCCGGCTGATGTTCCAGCGACCTGACGAATTCGACCCGCGCGCATTCCTCAAGGCGGCCACCGCGGCCGCGCGCGACATCGTCGCGGCACGCTTCGACGCCTTCGGTTGCGCCGGCCAGGCGTCGAGGATCAAGGTCCTGCCGCTGGCCTCGATGGCGCAGCGCTATGTCCGCGACGACGCGCGGCTGCGCCGGGCCGCCTGATCGACGCGCTTCGTCGGACCGCGGCGCATTCAGCGCACGAGGAGCACCGGACAGGAGGCGTGCTTGAGCAGGCTGCTGCTGACCGAGCCGAGCAGCATCCTCTGTGCCAGATTGAGTCCGCGACGACCGGCGAGGATGAAATTCGCGCCGACGCCGCGGGCGTAGGCGCTGACCACTTCAGCGGCATCGCCGGAGAGGATTTCCGCCGTCATCGCCACGCCCATCTCGGCGAGCCTGGGCTTCAGTTCATCGAAACGGCGTTGCGCCGCGGCGACCTCGTCGGGCGCGAATTCGACCGCATCGCCCAGCTCGTTCAGGGCCGGCCCCTTCAATACCGTCAGCACCTTCAGGTCCAACGAGCCCTTGGGCCACCAGGACAGGCAATCGAGCGCCTTGAGCGATTGCTCGGAGCCGTCGAAGGCCCACACGACAGTCAGCATTTCGCATCCTCATTGGGTTGGTTTCGATGGCAACTCCGGTCAATTCGGAATTACCGCGTTCAAACGACTATAGCAGCAAGACGATCAAAAAAGAACGAGTCGATGCGTCCATGCAGCCCGGCTCCGATGCATCGAAACCGGCCGCACCGGCTCTCACTCCAGCCGCGCCGGCAGCCAGCCGCGCGCACTGTTGATGAACGCCATGGCCTGCACGCGGTGCAGATCGGCGCCCAGCACCCTGCCCTCGACGATGCGCCGCTGCGCGATGAATTGCGCGCGGCCGATGCCGGGCAGCAACCCGCAGGAGAGGGCCGGCGTGAGCCAGCATCCATCGATCTGCAATGCGACATTGCCGCGCGTGAATTCGGTGATCTCGCCCTGCTCATTCCAAAGCAGGGTATCGAAGTTCCCGGGATCGCGGGGCGCGAAGGCTTCATAGTGCTCGCGGCGCGTCGTCTTGCAGCGCAGGAATTCATGGTGCACGTCTTCGATCGGCCCGGCGGCCAGTGAAACGCGCAATGGCAATGCCGGTTCGACCAGCGGCGAGGCCGTCGCCCTCGGAATGCCGAGCCGGTCGAGCGTCAGCCGCGCCAGCCAGCGGCCCTGCGCATGGGCGGCGGTGAGCCGGTCGAGTTCAGCCACGACTTCGGACTCGCGCCAGGCGTAGCCGAAATGTCGAGCCGCCCCGGCCATGCGTTCGAGATGGGTGGCGCGATGCGGCTGCAGGCCGTCCTGCTTACTGGAGCATTGCCGAGAACCGGCGCGTCGCCCATGGCCGCGTCGTGCAGCGTCAGATGCTCTACCTCGGCGAGATCTGCGCCAGTCAGCGCAAGGCCTGGCCCAAGACAATCGAGACCGGCGACGAGGGCCGGCGCCGCCAGGTGACGTTGTTCCGCGCCGGATCGATGCCCTGCGACGACGTCGACGCCGCCGGCGTACGCCCGAGCGGGCTGCGCCTGGAACGCCCGCGCCAATGGGGCGCACGCTGGCTGGCCTTGGAGCTGTGGCATGAGCTCGGACTCGACGCGTTCTGGCGGCCACCCCTGCGCGCTTCGCGTGAAGTCGCGCCATGGCTGAAGGTGCTGCAGACCTTGACGGTGTAACGCCTGCTCGACCAGGGCTCGGAGTGGCGGCTGCACCGCCAATGGTTCGACGCCAGCGCGATAACCGACCTGCTCGAATCGGACTTCGCGCTGGCCGAGAAGAACCCCTTGTACCGCTGCCTGGACAAGCTGACCGAGCACAAGGATGAGCTCTTCAAGTTCCTGCTGCGGCGCTGGGGTGAGCTCTTCGGCGCGAAGTTCGACGTCCTGCTCTACGACCTGACCAGCACCCACTTCGAGACCGATCAGGAGCGCGGTCCTGATTGCCTGCGCCAATTCGGCTACAGCCGCGACAAGCGCGGCGACTGCCGCCAAGTCGTCTTCGCGCTGATCGTCATTCCGGAAGGCTTCGCGCTGTGCTACCCGGTCATGAGCGGCAACACCGTGGACTCCAGCACCCTGAGCGGCTTCCTCGACCGCATTGAGCATCGTTACGGCCGGGCCAACCTCATCTCGTTCATGGACCGCGGCCTGCCGACTGAGGACAGTCTGGCCAAGGTGCGCGCCATCGGCGCGAGCCACCACGTGGGCACACCCAAGGGCCGGCTGACCCGGCTCGAGCAGGACTTCCTGCACTGGCCCTGGGCCAAGGTGCGCGACGGCGTGCAGGTCAAGCGCCTGGCCACCGAAGCGGACGCCTACGTGCCGGCGCAAAGCGACGCGCGCATCGGCAAGGAGCGCGGCATGCGCATGAAGCAGCTGCGCCGCTACATCGAGCGCTTGAAGGCGCTGCAAGGCCAGAGCCTGACGCGCGATCAACGGCTGATGTAACTCGGCGCGGCGCGCCACGACGCCGGGCGCTCGGCGGCGCTGGTGACGGTGGCGATACCGCAGGAGGCGGCCACGACGGCGAGCCTGGAGGTCCCGCTCGATCGCAAGAAACTGCGTCAGGTGCGAAGACGCGAAGACCGCTACCTGCTGCGCACCAACGTCACGGCGCACGAAGCTGCTGCGCTGTGGAGCTTGTACATCCAGCTCGCCGAGGTCGAGCAGGCCTTCAAGGAGATCAAGAACGGCGTCGCGGTGCGGCCGATCTTCCACCGCAACGAAGAGCGCATCGGCGCGCGCATCTTCGTCGCCTCCCTGGCGTGCTGCCTGCAGGCGACCTTGAAGGCCAAGCTCAGGGCGCTGGCCGGCGGCACGACGCCGCGGGAGGTGATCGAGGAGTTCGAGACCATGCAGATGGTCGACGAGCTCCTGCCGACCGACGACGGCCGCGAACTCACACTGTCGCGGCACACGCAGCCCGAGCCCGAGCCCGAGCACAAGATGCTGCTCGATCAATTGCGACTCGCGCCGCCCACGCAACCACCGCCGCGCATCACTTCGACGCTAGCGAAACTGAAGGCGGTAGCGTTCGCGCTCTAGTGAAGGCCTACGGGTCGCAATCAATTCAACAACTTAGCCGCGCTGTCGTTGGCCTGTTGATAAAGTCGGGCTAGCCCGGCGACGGGCGGTCCGCGGCGGCCTGCAGCGCCGCGGTCACCGCGGCGACCAGCGGCGCGATCGACGCGGGCGGGAACGGCGCCACGCTGCTCACGTTCACCTCGCACAGCACCTGGCGCCGAGGCACGCCGGGACCCGGCTCGCCCGGGATGAAATCGCAGTCCCACAGCAGCGGCAGCCGCGCGCGCGGCAGGCCGACGCTGGCGCGCAGCTGCTCGATCCAGCCGGATTCGAGCTGCTGCCTCAGGAAGCGGAACGCCGGCGCGTCGGGCCCGTGGTACAGGCGCGGGCCCGGCTGCGGCGCCGTCGGATGCAGGGCATTGATGGCCTGGTGGCCGAAGCCGGCGACGCGATCGCCGACCAGGTAGGCGCGCACCATGCCCTCGGCGAGGCCGGGCTGCCAGGCCTGGTCGATCATGTGGCCACCTTGCGCCGGCTCGAAGTAGGGCGCCATGCGCAGCAGCAGGCCCGGCAGGTCCACGCGCTCTTCCCCGCAGCCGCGCTGGGCATGGCGCAGCCGCAAGCCGCCCGCTGCGGCGTCGCCGTGCGCCTGCTCGACGCGCCAGACGCCGATGCCGCTGTGGCCCCGATGCTGCTTGAGCACGCGCGCGCCCTGCTGCAGCCGCAGCGGCAGCTCGGCCGCGAGCTGCTCCAGGCTGTCCACGCGATGCACGTCGCTGCCGAACGGCAGGCCGCGCGCCTGCAGCAGCACGTCCTTGGTGCCCAGGCGCATGACGGCGTCGGGATGGGCGCTGACATGCACGCCGGCCTGCGCGACCTCGAGCAGCAGCGCATCGAGGCGGTCGCGCCGGCGCCCGCCCTCGATCGGGTTGCACCAGACCAACACGAGCCGCACGCGCCGCAATTGCGCCGCCACCTCGTCGGCAAAGTCGTCGTGATAGACGGCCGGCTCGGCGTGCACGCCCGCGGCCTCGAGCGCCGCGTGCAGATCCGCATAGCGGCTCTGCGACAGGTCGGCGCGATCGCGTGCGTCGCGGTCGCCGGGGTAGAGCAAGGCGACCGTCGCCGCCGCCGCGCGCTTCATCGCGTCGCGGCCGCGGGCGCAGGCGCGGCGACGGGTGCGGCGACGGGTGCGCTGACAGGCGCGGCTGACGCGCCCGCCGCGGCCGCGCCGGCGCCCGGCCATTGCAGCGCCAGACCGACCAGCGCCGCGCACAGCACGATCAGCGGTTCGGGCATCTTCTTGAAACGCCACAGCACGCCGACCGTGATCAGGGCCAGCGCCGCGGTCGCCGCGTCGGTGATGGAGCGCCGTCCGATCACGATCACCGCGCCGGCGATCGCGCCGATGGCCGCTGCCGTCACGCCGTCGACGAAGGCGACGATGCCGGGGCGCTTGCCGTGCGTCTTGAAATACGGCGCCGGCAGGATCGTGAAGAGGTAGCAGGGCACGAAGGTGCCGGCGGCCGCCACCACCGCACCCCAGAAGCCGGCGACGAGGTAGCCGATGAAGGCGGTCGTGATGACCACCGGGCCGGGCGTGATCATCGCCACGGCCACGGCGTCGACGAACTGGCGCTCGCTCAGCCAGTGGTGCTCCTGCACCACGCCGCCGTAGAGGAAGGGCACGATGGCCAGGCCGCTGCCGAACACGAAGCTGCCGGCGTAGGCGAAGTAGGCGCCGATGCGGGCGAGCTGGTGCCCGCCGCAGGCGGCGCTGGCCAGGCAGGCGGCGAGCGGCGCCGCGACGCTGTTCACACGGCCGCGCGACCAGGCCTCGGGCGGCGCCCGCAGCAGCCAGACCAGCAAGCCCGCGCCGAGGAAGACTCCGACGATTTCGGACCTCGTGCCGACGGTCACCGCCGCGCTCACGGCGAAGATCGCCCACAGCAGCCGGTCGCGGCCGAGGTTCCGCGTCGTCAGCTTCCAGGCGCTCATCGCGATGATGCCGACCACCGCCGCCCCGACGCCGTAGAAGACCGCCTGCATCCAGGCGATGCCGCCGTAGGCGCGGTAGACCGCGCCGATGGCGACGACCATCAGGAACGACGGCAGCACGAAGGCCAGCCCGACCAGCGTGGCGCCGAGCACCCGGTAATGCACATAGCCGAGGTAGATCGCCAGCTGCGCGGCCAGCGGGCCCGGCATGAGCTGGGCCAGCGTCATGCCTTCCTTGTAGTCGCCCTCGGCGATCCAGCGCCGACGCTCGACCAGGTCGCGGTACATATAGCCCACCAGGGCCACCGGGCCGCCGAAGCCCCAGGTACCCAGGCCCAGCATGTAGCGCAGCATCTGCCACAGCGTGTAGGCGGGCGGCGCCGGCGGTGTTGTCGGGGACGCGGGATCGCTCATCGGCGGCCTCCTGGCCTGCGCGGGGACTCGCGCCGGAAATGCGCGTACAGCGAATCGAGCACCAGGCTCATTTCATCGAGCAGGGCGTCGTCGCCGTCCAGGCGCTCGCGCGCGCCGGCCAGCACGGCCTCGAAGCCCTGCGCCTCGGGGACCGGCTCGCCGCCGACATCCAGCGCGTGCACGAGCTTCGCCAGGCGCGCCAGACCGGGGTCGGCTTCGAGCCCGAAGGCGGCCATCAAGGTCTCGAAGGTCACGCGCTCGGCGCTGTGCGTGAATGGGGCTGCGTCGAAATCGAACCCGAGCGCGCGCCTGGGGCAATCCGAGGGCCGGGCCAGCCACAGGAACTTCGCATCGACATCGATGAAACGCCGGATGAGCCAGGCGCTGGCGACCCGATCGACCCACAAGCCGCGCCGCGTGGCCCAGGTGCGGCCCTGGTAGTCGGCGGCGTCGAGCCGTCGCACGCGGCTCCGGGCCTGACGGGGTTCGTCGGGCGCGAGCCGGCCGTCGATGCGCTGGCCGAGGTCGATCCAGGCCATCTCGGCCTCGGCCAGCGCCTCGCCGGGAAAGAAATCGACCGCGCGGACCGCATCGAACTCGCGCTGCAGCTTGCGCCGCAGGCGGGCCAGGTCGGGCGCGCCGAGGCTGGCGAGCCCGCGCTTGGCCTCCTTCCAGCCGCGGCGCAGCTCGGCATAGTCGGCGCTGCGGTCGAAGAGCCGGCAGTAGGCCGAGGATTCGTCCTGCGAACGCGCCCGGGCCGCCATCAGCCAGGCCTTGCCGCCCTCGACGGCGCAGGCATCGGCCAGGCGCCGCAGCGCCTGTTCGTGCTCGGGATCCGCGGGCATCAGGTAGGCGCCATCGCGCAGCGCCACGCCGCCCAGGGCCTTGAGGGCGCGCCAGATCCGCATCCGGGCCGTGGCGCTCGACGTGGGCAGCGAGACGATCAGCAGCAGCCAGGACGAGGTCGAACGCGACATGTAGAGAAGAATACGCGTTTGTATCGATCGCGACAAATCATCGGCGGCACGGGCGGCAGCGCCCGGGCGGCGATGGATGCCCAAGGCAGGAGCCTGCCATCCGGCGCGACCGTGCCGATGCGGGCGCGGACGCGCGTCGCCGTGGTGCGGCACTGATGCCATTCGGGGATCGAGCCCAGGAACCCGCCGCTGCCGACCGCGCCGTCGAACGCCGTCCAGGGCCGCGGCGACCGGTTCGGGATGTTCAGCGACCGCGCTGGGACGGATCGCTGGTGCCGGCTTTCGGAATCGAACCGAAGACCTTCCGCTTACAAGGCGGGTGCTCTACCAACTGAGCTAAGCCGGCGCGTGCGAGGGCCCGATTGTAGGAGGCGTCATTTCACGCGCTTGAGCGCGGGACGGCTGCCGCCGGGGGGTTCGGGCGGCTCCGGCGGTTCGGTCGGCTCGGGCGCCTGCGGGTCGGCGCCGGCCGTCGCAGCCGGCGCCTCGTCGGCGACCGGCCCCTCGGATTCGGTGCTCGCCAGCCGCAAGCCGCGCACCGGCGCGGGCGCCGGCGCCGGGCCGGCCTCGGCACCCTCGGCATTCGGCATCGGGAACGCCATGCCCTGGCCGTTCTCGCGCGCGTAGATCGCGATCACATGGTCGACCGGCACCTTGATCTCGCGCGCGACGCCGCCGAAGCGGGCCTTGAACTCGACGAGTTCGTTGCCCAGTTGCAGGCTCGAGGTGGCCTCGAAACCGATGTTGAGCACGATCTCGTTGTTCTTCACGTATTCCATCGGCACCTGCACGCCCGGGCCGACCGCGACCGCGATGTACGGCGTGTAGCCGTTGTCGGTGCACCAGTCGTGCAGCGCCCGCAGCAGGTACGGGCGGGTCGAGGTGCTCGCGGTCGATTCGGCCATGGCGTCGTCCCGCGTTACTTGCGCATCACCTTCTCGGACGGCGTCAGCGCCTCGATGTAGGCCGGGCGCGAGAAGATGCGCTCGGCGTACTTGAGCAGCGGCACGGCGTTCTTGCTCAGGTCGATGCCGTAGTAGTCCAGGCGCCACAGCAGCGGCGCGATCGCGACGTCGAGCATGCTGAAGTCGTCGCCCAGCATGTACTTGTTCTTGAGGAAGATCGGCGCGAGCTGGGTCAGGCGGTCGCGGATCTGGTCGCGCGCCTTCTCGAGCTGCTTCTCGGTCGCCTTGACGCCGCGGCCCTCGAGCAGGTTGACGTTGCTGAACAGCTCCTTCTCGAAGTTGAACAGGAACAGCCGCACGCGCGCGCGCGCCACCGGATCGCCCGGCATCAGCTGCGGATGCGGGAAGCGCTCGTCGATGTACTCGTTGATGATGTGCGATTCGTAGAGGATGAGGTCGCGCTCGACGAGGATGGGCACCTCGTTGTACGGATTCATCAGCGCGATGTCCTCGGGCTTGGCGTAGATGTCGACATCGCGGATCTCGAAATCCATGCCCTTTTCAAACAGCACGAAGCGGCAACGGTGCGAATAGGGGCAGGTGGTTCCGGAGTACAGCACCATCATGGCGTCGGGCCTTTCATTGGGTCTTCCAAAAGACAAAACGCAGTGGGTGCACGGGCCCCCCACTGCGCCGCCGGCCCGGCGATGCGGGCCTGACTTGCGGGAACTCTACTTGATGTCCTTCCAGTACGCCGCGTTCAGGCGCCAGGCGATGACCGTGAAGAAGGCCAGGAAGATCAGGACCCAGACGCCGATGCGCACGCGCTCGCCCTGGGCCGGCTCGCTCATCCATTTCAGATAGGCGACGAGGTCGGCGATGTTGTCGTTGAACTCGGCCGGCGTCATCGTGCCCTGGGTGATGGGCTCGAAGCCCTTGAACACATGCTCGATCTCGCCGGTCTCCGCGTTCTTCTCGTCCTCGAACACGGCGCGCCGCTGGCCCTGCAGCTGCCACAGCACGTTGGGCATCGCGACGCTGGGGAAGATCAGGTTGTTCCAGCCCGTGGTCTTGGTGTCGTCGCGGTAGAAGCTGCGCAGGTAGCTGTACAGGTAGTCGGCGCCCGATCCCTTGCCATGCTCGGCGCGCGAGCGCGCGACCAGCGTGAGGTCGGGCGGCGCCGCGCCGAACCAGTCCTTGGCGTCGTTCGGGTCCATCGCGACCTTCATCAGCTCGCCGGTCTTGACGCCGGTGAAGACCAGGTTGTCCTTGATCTGCTGCTGGGTGAGGCCGATGTCCTCCAGCTTGTTGTACCGCATGTACGAGGCGGCATGGCAGGTCAGGCAGTAGTTCGTGAACAGCTTGGCGCCGCGCTGCAGCGCGACCATGTCGCTCATCTTCTCGGTCGGGAAGCGGTCCCAGACCGGGCCTTCGGCATGCGCCGCACCCGCCAGCGCCAGCGCGGCCAGCAGCGTCGTGATCAGTTTCTTCAGCATGATGGGGCGCTCGATCAGTGGGGCTTGAAGGTGACGCGGTCGGGCACCGGCTTGAACTCGCCGATGCGGCTCCACCAGGGCATGAGGAGGAAGAAGCCGAAGTAGAACAGCGTGCCGGTCTGGGCGATCAGCGTGCCGGTCGGGGTCGGCGGCTTGGTGCCGAGGAAGCCGAGGACGAAGAAGACGATGACGAAGATGCCGTAGAACCATTTGTTCCAGTTCGGCCGGTAGCGGATCGACTTCACCGGCGAGCGGTCGAGCCAGGGCAGGAAGAACAGGATGATGACGGCCAGGCCCATCACGACGACGCCCCAGAACTTGGCGTCGAAGGCGTACATGCCGGCCTCGATGGCGATCGCGACGACCAGCGGCGCGAACTTCCAGATCCCCTTCAGGCCGGCCTTCAGGTAGCCCAGCACGCCGGCACCGGCGACGATCACCATCAGCACCTTGACCATGTCCGAGGTCACCGCGCGCAGCATCGAATAGAACGGCGTGAAGTACCACACCGGGGCGATCTCGGCCGGCGTCTTGAGCGGGTTGGCGGGGATGAAGTTGTTGGCCTCGAGGAAGTAGCCGCCACCCTCGGGGGCGAAGAACATCACGGCCGAGAAGATGAGGAGGAAGACGCTCACGCCGATCAGGTCGTGCACCGAGTAGTACGGGTGGAAGGGGATGCCGTCGAGCGGGATGCCGGTCTTGGGGTCCTTCTTGGCCTTGATCTCGATGCCGTCCGGGTTCAGCGAGCCGACATCGTGCAGCGCCAGCAGGTGCGCGACGACGAGGCCGAGCAGCACCAGCGGCACGGCGATGACGTGGAAGGCGAAGAAGCGGTTCAGCGTCGCGTCGCCGACGACGTAGTCGCCGCGGATCAGCAGCGAGAGGTCGGGCCCGATGAGCGGGATCGCGGCGAACAGGTTGATGATGACCTGGGCGCCCCAGTAGCTCATCTGGCCCCAGGGCAGCAGGTAGCCCATGAAGGCCTCGGCCATCAGGCACAGGAAGATCGCGCAGCCGAAGATCCAGACCAGCTCGCGCGGCTTGCGGTAGCTGCCGTACATCAGGCCGCGGAACATGTGCAGGTAGACGCAGATGAAGAACGCGCTCGCGCCCGTCGAGTGCATGTAGCGGATGATCCAGCCGCCCGAGACGTCGCGCATGATGTACTCGACCGACGCGAACGCGAGGTTGGCGTCGGGCTTGTAGTTCATCACCAGGAAGATGCCGGTGACGATCTGGATCACCAGCACCAGCAGCGAGAGCGAGCCGAAGAAGTACCAGAAGTTGAAGTTCTTCGGCGCGTAGTACTCGGAGAGGTGCTTTTTGTACTCGGCGAACGCGGTCGGGAACCGGTTCTCGAGCCACACCGTCGTCTGCGTCAGCGCCGACGAACCGGCGGGCGCTTCCTTGAATTCAGCCATCTTGACCTCGGTCTTCGTATTGGGGTTCAGCGGCGCTCGGGCGCGAGCATCAGGCCTTGGAATCGTCGCCGATCAGCAGCCTGGAGTCCGACAGGTACTTGTACGGCGGCACCTGCAGGTTGTCCGGCGCCGGCTTGTTCTTGAACACGCGTCCCGCGAGGTCGAAGGTCGAGCCGTGGCAGGGGCAGAGGAAACCGCCCGGCCAGTCGGCCGGCAGCGAGGGCTGGGCGCCGGGCGCGAAGCGGTCGCCCGGCGAGCAGCCCAGGTGGGTGCAGATGCCGACGACGACGAGGTACTCGGGCTTGATCGAGCGGTGCTCGTTCTGCGCGTACGGCGGCGTCTGGTCGGGGCGGTTGCGCTCGGAGTGCGGGTCGGCGAGCTCGGCGTCGTGCTTGGGCAGCTCGGCGATCTGGTCGGGCGTGCGGTGCATGATCCACACCGGCTTGCCGCGCCAGGCGACGGTGATCTTCTCGCCCGCCTTGATGCTGCCGATGTCGACCTCGACCGGAGCGCCGGCGGCCTTGGCCGCTTCCGACGGCGCGAAGCTGCTGACGAAGGGCACGGCGACCGCGACCCCGCCTGCGGCGGCGGCGCAGCCGGTGACCGCGATCCAGGTACGACGGCTCGGATCGGCTGCATCCTTGGTGAAACTCAGGCCGTCATCGACCGCAGCGGCGTCGCTCATGGGAATCCTCGGTAATCGGGTGGTGTCGGAGCAGCGAAGAATTCTAGCCGAGCGGCCTACGATCGCCTGACAGCGACCCACGGGCCGGCGCCGGCGCCCCTCGGACGCGGCCCATCCCGAGGTCGCTTGACGCGCCGACGGGCAGCCCGTACCGTCCGCGCGCCTGCCCGGGTCCAGGACCTAGGGCCGGCATCCCCCGTTCCACCTGCCAGGAGAAAAAGTGAGCTTCACATCCGAGTTCAAGGAATTCGCGCTCAAGGGCAACGTCATGGATCTCGCCGTCGGCGTGATCATCGGCGGCGCCTTCGGCAAGATCGTCGACTCCGTCGTCGGCGATCTGATCATGCCGATCGTCGGCAAGATCTTCGGCGGCCTCGATTTCAGCAACTACTTCATACCGCTCGCGGGCCAGACCGCGACCACGCTCGCCGAGGCCAAGAAGGCCGGCGCCGTGTTCGCCTACGGCAACTTCATCACCATCGCGATCAACTTCCTGATCCTGGCCTTCATCATCTTCCTGATGGTCAAGCAGATGAACAAGATGAAGCGCGAGGCCCCGCCGCCGCCGCCGGCCCCGCCCGCGCCGACGCCCGAGGACGTGCTGCTGCTGCGCGAGATCCGCGACGCGCTGCGCAAGTAAGCGACCGTTACCGGCGGCGCGGGCCGGCCACCCGCGCGCTGCCGGCGGGGCAGGTGATGCCGCATACTAGGCGGTGGTCCCCAGGGACCGCGCGCCGACCATGAAGCCCAATCCCGTCCACCGCCTGCCCGCCCCGATCGAAAGCGCCGTCCAGCGCCTCAAGCTGGCGGCGCGCGAGGCCGCCGAGCGCACGATCGAGAGCCTCGGGCTGGCGGCGCTGGCCTCGAACAGCGCGTTCCAGCGCGACGGCCTGCTCGGCGCCCAGTTCGAGCTCAACCGCAAGTCGGCGGTCTTCGCCCTCACCTTCAACGACGCCTACGACCAGCGCGTGCTGCGCGAGCTCGGACCGCGCGTCGCCGCCGACGCGGGCCCGTCGCCGAGCACGCGCTCGGGTGCGCCGCTCACCGACTGGGCCGCGCTGAGCCTGGTCGAGGACAAGGAGGTCGAGGCGCAGATCTCGGCCGAGCGCTTCGCGCTCGAGATCGCCCATGGCTGCGAATGGGAGCTGCGCGAGCTCGAGGGCTATGTCGGCACCCTGCTCGGCGACGCCGGCGGCGAGCGCGACCGCAACCCGCTGCGGCCGGAGCTGATCGGCCAGGCGATGATCGCCGGCATCGAGGCCGTCTCCGACCGCGACGAGATCCGCAAGGTGCTCTCGTCCGAGCTCGGCCGCTCGCTCGCCGGGCTGCTCGCCCGCGCCTACGCCGACATCGTCGCCGGCATGCGCAACTCCGGCATCCAGCCGCTGGGCATGGCGGTGCGCCAGCGCGGCACGCGCAGCGGCCCGCTGGGCGACAGCCAGCATGGCGAATCGGGCTTCGAGCCGGCCTCGGCGCCGGGTGCCGGCCCCGACAGCCGCCACGGCGGCCACGGCGGCCACAGCGGCCACAGCGGCCAGGCGAGCCTGCGCGGCGGCCCGAGCACGCAGGCCGGCCTGTACGGCGGCGTGCCGTCGCTGGGCCAGGTCGACCCGGGGCTGATGACGCTGATCCGCCGCCTGTCGCAGGGCGGCCACCTGGGCGATCTGCGCGGCGACGACGGCGCCGGGGCCGCCGTGCCGCAGAACCTGATCCACGCCCACCGCGAGGAGCTGCGCCGCGCCTCCACCGGCGCGCTCGATCACATGGTGATCGACGTCATCGGCTTCCTGTTCGACCAGATCCTGGCCGACCCCAAGGTGCCGCCGCAGATGGCGCGCCAGATCGCGCGGCTGCAGCTGCCGGTGCTGCGCGCGGCGCTCGGCGACCCGACCTTCTTCTCGTCGCGCCGCCATCCGGTGCGGCGCTTCGTGAACCGCATCGCCTCGCTCGGGTCGGCGTTCGAGGACTACGGCGACGCCGTCGCGGGCGAATTCCTGGCCAAGGTCAAGGCGCTCGTGCAGGAGGTCGTCGAGGGCGACTTCGACCGCATCGAGGTCTACGAGCAGAAGCTGGCCGCGCTCGAGGCCTACACGGCCGACATCGCCGCGCGCGCCGAGCCCGAGCAGGAGCAGGCGGCGAACCTGCTGAGCGAGAAGGAGGACCAGCAGCGGCTGCGCCAGCTCTACGCCCAGCGCCTGGCGGGCGACCTCAAGGGCCTGGCGGCGCCGCCGTTCCTGCGCGACTTCCTGAGCGAGGTCTGGAGCCAGGCGCTGCTGCGCGCGGCCGAGCAGGACGGCGCCGACGGCGCGCTCGTGCAGCGCCTGCGCGGCGTCGGGCGCGAGCTCTTCCTCAGCATCCAGCCCAAGGCGACGCCGGCACTGCGCAAGGCCTTCCTGGCCGAGCTGCCGCGGCTCATGCAGTCGCTGACCGAGGGCATGAACCTGATCGCCTGGCCCGAGGCGCAGCGGCGCGCCTTCTTCGGCCAGCTCATGCCGGCGCATGCCGAGGCGCTCAAGGTCGCCAACGTCCGGCAGCTCGACATCAACCTCGCGGCGCGCCAGGTCGAGGGCGCGCTGCAGCGCCCGCCGCCTTCCCGCTCGGAGCTGCTGGCCACGCGCAACCTGCCGGTGCTCAACGATGCCGTCGCCGCGCCGCTGCTCACGCCCGAGGAGGCGCGGCGCGTCGGCCTCGTCAGCGAGGCCGCCGT
>JAGWVB010000052.1 GCA_018971105.1 Burkholderiales bacterium | reverse complement strand
GGCGGCGCCCGGCGTGCCCGCCGTCGCGCCGGCGCGGCTGCAGGCGATCGCCGCGCTGTGGGCCGCGGCCGGCGTCGAGGTGCGGCTGAGCGGGCACGCGTACGCCGAGCTCTGGCACAAGCTGGCCGTGAACTGCGCCTGGAACGCGATCTCGGCGTTGACGCAAGCCGATTACGCGACCCTCGCCGCCGACGCGCCGGCACGCGCGCTGCAGCTCGAACTGCTGCGCGAGGCGGTCGCGGTCGCGCGCGCCGAAGGGCAGGGGCTCGAATTGGAGGAACTGCGCGCCGCTGTCGGGCGCATCGCGCTGGCGATGCCGACGCAGCGCAGCTCGACCGCGCAGGACCTGGCCGCGGGCAAGCCGACCGAGATCGACGACCTCAACGGCGCCGTCGTGCGGCTGGGCGCGCGCCATGGCCTCGCGACGCCGTTCAACGCCGCGCTGACGGCGCTCGTGCGCCTGCGTCAGAACGCGGCGTGCAGCCGCAGCGCCCAGACCGAGACCGGGCCGCGGTCGCGGTTGTAGGCCGGGTTGGCGATGCGCTGGAAATCGAGGCCGAGCTGGCCCCAGCGCCCGAGCGACAGCGCGTAATAGGCCTCGGCGATGCGCTCGCGGCCGTAGTTCATGCGTCCGTCGCCGATCAGGATGCCGAGCCCGCCGGCCTCGAAGAAGGCGCGCGCGTCGCCGGAGAGCTCGTTCACCGCCAGCGCGACGCCGACGCGGTCCGCGCCGCGCCCCCAGGACGAGCCGGCGAGCGAGACGCCGGTGCTGGCCGCGCGGTTGATGTCGCTGAATTCGTAGGCCTCCTTCTTGCCGCCGTTGGCCGAGACGCGGGCGAACCAGCCCAGGTCGGGCGCCAGTTCCTGCTCGACGTTGACGACCCAGCCCGTGTCCGTGGCCAGGCGCCGCACCGGCGCCGGGTCGGGCGCGGTGCCCTGCGAGCGGCCCCAGGCGAGCGCGTCGGCGTAGCTGGCCATCGCGGCGCGGTTGTTCCAGACCAGCAGGCGGACCTTGCCGTCATGGCCGCCCCAGCTGTGGCGCTCCTCGGCCTCGATCAGCGTCGAGCGGTCCTGTCCGTGCAGCCCGCTGACCTTCGAGTTCGGCACCGGCGACATCTGGAACAGGCCGCCGCGCAAGGTCCAGCGGCCCTGGTTCCATTCGACGGCGGCGCCGTTCGTGTAGCCCCAGGCATCGGCGGCGTAATCGAAGCTGCCGGCGTCGATGAGGGCCCAGTTGAGGAAATCGCCGCGCGGGTCATGGGCGTAGGCGTTGTTGTCGAAGACATCGACGACCGAGAAGCGTCCCAGCGTCACGGTGACGTTGTTCGCGCTGTGCGCGGCCTCGAGCTGGTTCGGTGCCGCCTCGACTGCCTGCGTCGGGCCGCCGAGTTCGAAGACCTGGCGCACGAAGGCGCGCGGCAGGCGCGGATAAGGGCGGTTGGCGCCGATCTTGTAGGCCTCGCCGCTGGGGAATCCGGCCGTGCCCAGCGTGTTGTCGAGCCCGAAACCCTGGTCGAACTCGGCGTCGAGCCAGAACTCGGCGCCGCGCCAGAGTGCGCGGCCGGCGTAGAGCGTGAGGTCGGCCGTCTCCTTGCGCTGCGCCGTCGCGCTCAGGCTCTGCGGGCCGCTGTAGGCGGCGGCAAATGCCGCGTGGCCCTGGACCACCAGGGTGCCCTGGCCGTAGGCGCTCCAGGCGCTGCGGGCGCGGGCGCCCGGGGCGAGGGCGCAGGCGCCGGCGATCAGGATCAGGGCGGGCAAGGACTTCATCGACGGACGCGAATTCGGCTGGGGCTGGCGGTGCGGGCGCCCATTCTCGGTCCCGCTTGTGGCGCCGCGACGACATGCGCGCGGCACTTGCATGTCACGGGCGCGTCACCGAGACTGGCGCGGGAGATCGGCGGCCCGGCCGATCCGTGCCTGAGCCTTCGCGATCCATGAAATCCCCGCTCGCACCGCTGACCGGCCTCGCCGTCGCCGCCCTGCTCGCCGCCTGCGCCGCGCCGCCGTCCGCCAGGCCCGCGCCCACGCGCACCATCATCATGGTGTGGGAAGGCCTGCGGCCCGATTCGATCGATGCCGCCGTGACGCCCAACCTGGCGCGGCTGCGCGCCCGCGGCGTGAACTTCGCCGACCACCACGCGAGCTATCCGACGCTGACGCTGCTGAACGCCGCGTCCCTGGTCACCGGCGCCTGGCCGCGGCTTAGCGGCGGCGACGGCGATGCCGTCTGGCCAGCGCCGCCGGGCCGGGCGATCACGGCCGCGAAGACCGCGGCCGGCGCGCGGCGGGATGTCGCGGCGCCGGCATCCGGCGCGCAGGGCCGCGCGCAACCTCGCGTGCCCGCGCCGCCGCACGCCGATCTCGGCGGCCCCCGGTCGACGCTGCGCAGCCTGTTCGCGGTCGCGCAAGCCGCCGGGCTCGCCACGGCCGTGGTCGGCCGGCCGGGCGCGGCTTTCCTGCAGGACCTGCGTGGCGACACATCCTTCGTCGGCGCGGACCCGGTGCAGCCGCGCCGCGCCGATGCGGTGCGCTTCGAGACGACGGCCTTCGATCCCGCCGGCCAGGTCGCGATCCCGGCGCACGACGCCTCCGACCGCAGCCAGGGCGCGGCCGACGACGCGTCCAACCGGTCCCTGCTCTCGGTCTACACGCGCGTGATCCTGCCGCGCCGGCGGCCGATGCTGTCGCTGATCTGGTTCCGCACGCCCGGCAGCGAGGACGCCGACTACGGCCCGGGCAGCGCCAACGCGCGCGCCGGCCTGCGCGCGCAGGATGCGCGCCTGGGCGAACTGCAGGCGGCGCTGCGCGACCAGGGGCTGGCCCGCACGACGAACGTCATCGTCGTCTCCGACCATGGCGACAGCAGCGTCTCGGGGCCGCTCGCGCTCTATCCGCTGCGCGCCATCGAGCCCTCGGCTGGGCCGCCCGACGGCCCGCCCGCCGACGGCGCGACGAGCGGGCGCACGGCGGCGCGCATCGGACGCGTCGACCCCGTCGGCGGCTACGCGTTCTCGGGCGACCTGCGCTCGGCCGACCTGCTGACCTACCGCGGCTTCAAGGCCTACGACGGCCGGGGCTGCGAGGCCTCGCCGATGTCGGGCCTGGACGCCCAGGGCCTGCCGACGCTGCCGCTGGTGGTCGATGCCACCGGCGCGCTGTGCGGCCGGGCCGGCGAGGTCTTCCAGGCCCTCAGCGCGACGCGGGCGCGGCCGTTGGTGCGCTTCGAGGTGCCGGCGCCGGGCCGACCGCCCGGCGACGCCATCATCGTTGCCGCGCACGGCGCCTCGGAATATTTCTACCTGCCCGGGCATGGGGCGGCGCTGCTGCGCCGCCTCGTCACGTTCCTGCAGCAGCGCGAGGAATACGGCGCGATCTTCGTCGACACCCGCTACGGCGCCGTGCCCGGCACCTTCCCGCTCGACGCGATCGGGCTCGAGGACCCGCAGCGGCGCGACCCGGGCCGGCCCGACGTCGTCGTCAGCTACAGCTGGGACGACCAGGCCGTCGTCCAGGGCCTGCGCGGGATCGAGTTCGAGAGCTTCGGCGCCGGCCGGCGCGGCGTGCACGGCGGCTTCGCGCCGGCCGACGTGCATGCCACGCTCATCGCCAGCGGCCCCTCGTTCCGGCGCGCGACCACGGTCACCGACCCGAGCGGCAACGTCGATCTCGCGCCGACGCTGGCCCATGTGCTCGGCCTCGCCCTGCCGCAGGCCGACGGACGCATCCTCGACGAGGCGCTGGTGGCGCCGGCGAGCCGGTCGCGGCCCCGCGTCGTCGCCCGGCGGCTGCACCCGGCTGCGGACGTGAGCGGGCTGCGTTTCGAACGGCCCACCGACCCCGGCGGCGCCAGCGCCGACGCCGCGCTCGACGGCCATTACAGCGCCGAACTCGCGGTCAAGGACCTCACGGTCGATGGCCGGACCTACCGCTATTTCGACTCCGCCAGGGCGCTGCGCCGCTGAACCGGGCCGGCGGCGCCGGCCTCAGGCCGGTACGGCCGCCTCGGCCAGACGCACCGTGAACCAGAACGTCGATCCGCGACCGGGCTCGCTGACGACGCCGATGCGCCCGCCCATCAGTTCCGCCAGGTGGCGGCAGACGGCCAGGCCGAGGCCGGCGCCGCCATGGCGTCGCGTGCTCGAAGCGTCGACCTGGGTGAAGGGCGCGAACAGCCCGCGCTGGGCCTCGGCCGCGATGCCGATGCCCTGGTCCTCGACCTCGAAGCGCAGCAACGGCCGCGCCGCGACGCCGTCGAGGGCGACCGGCGCGGCCAGGGCCACGCGGACCTCGATGCGGCCCCGGTCGCTGAACTTGATCGCGTTCTCGGTCAGGTTGCGCAACACCTGTTCGAGCCGCGCCGCGTCGCCCTCGAACGCGCGCTCGCGCAGCGCCTCGTCGACATGGGTGGCGTATTCCAGCCCCTTGCCGGCGGCCTCGGGCGCGGCGAGAGCGGCGACCGCGTCGAGCACCGCGCCGAGCCGGAAGCGGCGCGCCTCGAGCGGCAGGCGGTTGGCCTCGAGCGCCGAGAGCTCGAGCACGCCCTCGACGAGGCCGGCCAGGCGCCGTCCCGAGGACCGGATCATCGTCAGCATCGGCGCTGCCTGCGCGTCGGGGTGGCGCGCGAGCAGCACCTCGGCCAGGCCGATGATGCCGTTCATCGGCGTGCGCAGCTCGTGGCTGATGTTGGCCAGGAAGGTCGATTTCGCGCGCAGCGCCAGCTCGGCGTATTCCTTGGCCTGGTGCAGCGCCGCCTGGCTCGCCTGCAGCTGCGCCATGGTCAGCTTGCGCTGCGTGATGTCGCGGTTCGACGCGCGGTGGCCGACGAAGGCCCCGGCGGCGTCGAACACCGGCTGGCAGGCATGCGCGATCCAGACCTCGCGCCCCTGGGGCTGGTGGATGCGGAACTCGATCTCGCCGAAAGGACCGTCGACGGCGCAGGTGGCGTCGACATGCGCGCGCACCGCGGCGCGGTCCTCGGGATGGACGATGCGCAGGAACAGGTCCGGCTCGGCCATGAATGCCGCCGCCGCATGGCCGGCGATGCGCTCGCACGACGGCGAGCAGTAGAGCCAGCGTCCGTCGGCCCCGTTCCAGGTCTCCCAGTGGTACGTGTGGTCGGCGACGGTGCGGTAGCGCAGCTCGGCGCGCGCGAGCTCGGCCGTGCGCTCGTCGACGCGCTGCTCCAGGTGCGCGCGTTCCTCGTCCAGCGCCTGCATCGCGCGGCGCCGGCCGCGGATGTTGGTGACGAGCCCGGCGATGAGCAGGGCCTGCAGCCCGACGAGTGCGCCGCCGCCGAGCAGCTGGGCGCGGTAATCGGTCCACAGCGAGGGCCGGTGGAAGCGGATCTGCGCCCCCGGCGGGAGCGCGCTCTCGGCGATGCCCCAGCGCCGCAACTGGCGCTCGTCGAAGGCCAGCACCGTGGTCGCCATCGAGCGCGGCGGCGCGGCCTGCGGCAGCGCGCCGGCGACCTGCAGCGCCGTGCGCAGCAGCTGGTGCCCGACCGCGCCCGAATAGGTGACGAGGCCGCCGACCGCGCCGCGGCCGATCATCGTGTCCCAGAACGAATAGATCGGCACCCGGCTGTCGCGCGCGATGCGCGCCAGGGCCTGCGCCGGCGCCAGCTGCCGGCCCTGGCCGTCGTGGAAGATCAGCGCATAGAACGCGATCGCATGGCCGTCGGCGGGCAGCCCGCGCAGCCGCGCCGCCACCTGGTCGAGCGGCAGGTCGTCGAGCCGCACGACGCGCAGCGCCGGATGCGCGGCCAGCATCCGCTGCAGCTTGGCGATGTCGGCCTGCGACTCGGTGCTGACGGGGTCGCCGATGAGGTAGACGGTGCTCGGCCGGTGCAGCGCCAGGGCCACCTCCAGCGTCTCGGAGAACTTGGTCGAGACCGAGACCTCGGCGGCGGCGCCGAGCTTCAATTCGGGGTCGGCCTGTTCGCGCAGCACCACCGTCGGCACGCCGGCCAGCGCCGCGCGCAGGTGGTGCTGGTAGAAGAGCTCGGCCGGCAGCGATTCGCAGATCACGACGTCCGGGCGCGCGCCTCGATAACGCTCGACGATGAGGCGCGCCCGGTCGGCGTCGAGCTCGGGCGTCGCGGCGCGCGACTGGTCGAGCGCCTGCACGTCGAGCTGGACGAGGCCGTCGGCCGCGGCCTCGTCGAGCATGCCGTCCGCCACCGCGCGCGTCCAGGGCAGCTGCAGGCTGTACGACATCAGCGCCAGCACCCGGATCGGACCTGCGGCGGAGGCGCCGGCGGCCGCTGCCGTCAGCAGCAGCGCGGACATTGCGCGTCGTAGGGACCGGACCACGTCACGACGATAGTCGGGACGGCGCCGGGCGGTCAACCGGTATCGAAGGCGTTTCCGTGCCGATTCCGGCACCATTGCCCCGGCGCCCAGGCGGCGCGCCGGGGCGCGGGGCTACAGTTCGCGCAACGCCGTCGTCACCGGCAGCCGCGCTGCGCGCAGCGCCGGGAAGAAGCCGCCGACGAAGCCGATCGCGAGCGCCCATTTGAGCCCGTTCCACAGCAGCGCCGGCGTCACGCGCAGGTCGAAGCTGAGCTGGCCCGTGTTGGCCATCGTCGAGGCGCCGTAGCCGTCGAACACGAGGTAGGCGACGAGCCCGCCGACGGCGCCGCCGATGAGCGCCAGCAGCATCGTCTCGAGCATCACCGCGACCACCACCGGCACGCCGGCGAAGCCGATCGCGCGCAGCGTCGCGATCTCGCGCGCGCGCGCCGCGACGGCGGCGAACATCGTGTTCAGGGCCCCGAACACGGCGCCCACGGCCATGATCGATCCGACCGTGATGCCGATGATGCGCAGCACCTTGGTCACGCCCTCGGACTGGCGCGCGTAGTAGTCGGCCGTCGTCGCGGTGTCGACCTGGAGCTGCGGGTTCGAGCCCAGCGCCGCCTTCAGCGTCGCGAACGCCGCCGGGTCGGTCAGGCGCACGGTGACGGCGTTGCGGCTGGCGCCGCGGCGGAAGGTGTCGGCGACGACGGCCGCATCGCCCCAGAGCTCGGATTCGAGCGCGTCGCCGCTGGCGAAGACGCCGGCCACGGTCCAGGTCTCGCTGCCCAGCCGCACCGTCCGGCCCGGCGCCAGGCCGGCGAACTGGCGCACCGCGCCGCGGCCGACATCGAGCTCGCGCAGCCCGGGCTGGAAGCGCCGGCCCGCGACGATCCGCATCTGCGGCCGCACCGCCCAGGCCATCGCGCCGACGCCGCGCAGCTGCGCGCTGCCCTCGTCGCCGGGGGCGCCACGGCGCACCGGCAGGTTGACGGCGACGACGGTCTCGGCCGAGGCCATCGGCCGCCCGGCCGCATCGCGCGCGATGCCGGGCGCCTGCTCGATCTGCACCAGGCTGTCGCGGCCGAGCACCGAGGCGACCTCGGAAGCCGAGGCGCCGCGCATCACGATCGCGGTGTCGTCATTGCCGGTGCCGCGCAGCGTCTGCGCGTAGCCCTCGGCCATCGCCAGCAGCGCGACGAGCACGCCGACGACGCCGGCGATGCCGACCACGATCACCGCCGACGATCCGAGCCGCTGCGTCAGCGTGCTGATGCCGACCTGCGCCACCGACGCCGTCTGGCGCCCGCGCCGCGTCAGCGCGAGCCAGCCCGCGCCCAGCAGCGCCAGCGCCAGCGCGCCCGGCCACGGCATGAAGATCCACAGTGCCAGCAGCGCCAGCAGCAGCAGCCCGGATCCGAGGTTCGTGAGCCAGCGCATCGTCGCCTCTCCCGCTTCAGCGCCCGGCCAGGGCATCGACGATGTTCAGCCGCATCGCGCTCCAGGCCGGCAGCCAGCCGACGACGAGCCCGATCGCGACCATCAGCACCGCGCCCAGCGCCCAGCTGCCGGCACCGACCGGCGGCAGGTTGAGCATGCCGCCGCTGCCGGCGGTGACGAGCGGGATCAGCAGCGTCGCCAGCCCGAGGCCGATGACGCCGCCGAGCACCAGCAGCAGCACCGACTCGGCCAGCACCATCGCCAGCACGCTGCGGTTGGAGAAGCCTATCGTCTTCAGCACCGCGAGCTCGCCGGTGCGCTCGCGCACCGCCTGCATCATCGTGTTGCCCGACAGCAGCAGCAGCGTGAAGAACACGGCGCCCATGATCGAGCCGACGATGAGCCCGATGTCGGCCACCTGCTTCATCCACGAGGCCGTCGCCGCCTGCTCGGTCTGGGTGCGCGTCTCGTGGTCGGAATTCGCCGACAGCGCGTCGATCGCGCGCGCGACGCGGTCGGCCTGGTTGACGTCGGCGACGCGGCTGACGTACCAGCCGACCGCGCCGCCGTTGTAGGTCGTCGTCTCGTCGAAGTATTTCCAGTGCAGCAGGAACAGCTGGTCGAAGAAGCCGGCCGCCTTCTTGTCGCCCGAGTGGATGATGCCGACGATGTCGAACGACCAGTTCTTGCTGCCGCTGCGGTCGGCGAAGATGAGCGACTGCAGCGGCACCTTGTCGCCGACCTTCCAGTGGTACTTGCGCGCCAGCCGCGCGCCGACGAGGGCGCCGGTGCGCGTGCCGTCGAAGGCCTTGCGCTCGGCCGGCGAGACGATCATCTCGGGATAGAGATCGAGGTAGTTCGGGGCGACGGCGAAGCTGAAGATCTGGTTCTTCGGGTCCTGGTAGGCGCCGCCGAACCAGTTCGCGTAGGTCACCGCCTTGACCCCGGGCACGGCGGCGATCTGCGCCTCCAGCGACCGCGGCAGGGTCTGGATGAACGAGAGCTTGGACCCGGTCTGCAGCCGCTGTGCGCCGTTGGCGCTCTGGCCCGCCTGGTCGAAGGCATTGCGTACGGCGTCGAGCATGCCGAAGAGCAGGAAGGCGGCCACGATCGAGACCAGGGTCAGTATGGTGCGCGTCTTGCGGCGGAACAGCGCCGCCCAGACCAGGTGCAGGTACTTCATGCCGCCGCCGACTCGACCAGCGTGCCCTTGTCCAGGTGCAGGACCTGGTTCGCGTACTCGGCCGCCTTGGGGTCGTGCGTGACCATCAGGATCGTCTTGCCGTGCTCGCGGTTGAGCAGCCGCAGCAGCCCCAGCACCTCCTCGGCCGACTGGCGGTCGAGGTCGCCGGTGGGCTCGTCGCAGACCAGCAGCGTCGGGTCGGAGACGATGGCGCGCGCGATCGAGACGCGCTGCTGCTGGCCGCCGGAGAGTTCGGTCGGCTTGTGGCTGGCGCGGTCGGCGAGGCCGACGAGCTGGAGCGCGATCGCGGCGCGCTTGCGCCGCTCGGCCCCCGAGAGCCGGGTCAGCAGCAGCGGCAGCTCGACATTGCGCTGCGCCGAGAGCATCGGCATCAGGTTGTAGAACTGGAACACGAAGCCGACCTTGGCCGCGCGCCAGCGCGCCAGCGCGCCGGCACCGAGGCGGTCGATGCGCTGGCCGTCGACGTTGATGCTGCCGGCGCTGGGCAGGTCGAGGCCGCCGATGAGGTTGAGCAGCGTCGTCTTGCCCGAACCCGAGGGGCCCATCAGCGCGAGGTATTCGCCCGCCTCGACATCGAGGTCGATGTGGTGCAGCACTTCGACCTTCTGCTTGCCGCGCACGTAGACCTTGGAAAGGTCGCGGATCTCGATCAGTCGGGTCATCCCGGTTTCCTCGGTGGCGCGGCGCGGCCGCGGTTCATGGGGATGCGTCGGTCGCTGCCGCGCTGCGTACCGGCGCGCCGTCGGCGAGTGCGGGCGGCGGCGAAAGGACCACGCTGTCGCCGACCTTGAGGCCGTCGGGGATCAGCTTCATCGAGCCGTAGTCGGCGCCCGGACCGACGCCGCGCCGGCGCGCATGGCCGTCCTCGACGACGAAGACGACGCTGGCGCCGCCGCGCGTGGCGATGGCCTCGGGCGGCACGAGCACGCCCCGGGGCGGCTGCGCCGACGCCGGCGCCGCGGCGGCGAGGAAGGACACGCGCACGCCCATGTCGGGGACGATGCGCGCGTCCTTCAGGCCCAGGCCGACGCGCACCTTGACGGTCGCCTTGCCGCGGTCGGCCGCCGGCACGATGGCGATGACATGGGCCGGGATGCGCCAGTCGGGGTAGGCGCTGAGCACGGCCTCGGCGGCCATGCCGGGATGGACCTGGCCGATGTAGGTCTCGCTCACGTCGACGTCGACCTCGAGCGAATCCATGTCGACGATCGTGCCCACGCCGGTGCGCGTGAAGCCGCCGCCGGCCGACAGCGGCGAGACGATCTCGCCCACCTGCGCCGCCTTCACCGTGACGACCCCGGCAAAGGGCGCGCGCACCACGGTGTAGTCGAAATTCACCTGGGCCTGGGCGACCTGGGCGCGCGCCGCGTCGACCTCGCGCTGGCGCGCCTCCAGCGTCGCCGCGGCGGTGGCGACCGCCGTGCGCGCCTGCTCGGCGCCCTGTCTCGTGGCCATGCCGCTGGCGGCGAGTTCGTCCTGGCGCCGCGCGTCGGCCTGCGCCTGCGCCAGCGCGGCCTGCGCCTGCGCGACCTGGGCCTGCGCCGCGCGCAGATTGGCCTGCGCGACCTCGAGCGCCGCGCGCAGGCCGCTGTCCTCGAGGCGGGCGATGACCTGGCCCTGGCGCACGCGGTCGCCTTCCTCGATCAGCACCTGCGTCAGCGTGCCCGTCATCTGCGCCGAGACCGTCGCCTGGCGCCGCGCGGTGATGTAGCCGGTGGCCTGCAGCAGCGCCGCCGGCGCCGCGGCGCCGGGGGCGAGCGCGGTGGCGGTGCGCACCGCGAGCGGCCTCGAGCCGGCGTACCACCAGGCGGCGGCCGCGGCCAGCGCGACCAGCCCGAGCAGCGCGCCGACGATCCAGGGCCAGCGCGGCGAGCCCGATTCGATGCGATCGCGGTCCGCGCCGCCGATGCGCAGTTCGTTCAGCAGATCGGCCTTGGTCTCCAACATGGGGTGCGAGGATAGCCGAGACCGGGCGCCGGACCCCACCCGCCGAACGGGCCGGGGCGCGGCGGCCGGGCGCGGCGGCCGCTCAGGCCCGGGCGCCCTGGCCCGCGTCGTCGAGCGGGTCGTAGCGCTGGCCGCGCAACAGCAGGAGGGGCGATTTCCAGTATTCGACGACGTTGTGGAACGGGTCGGTGATGATCTTCCCCGCCCAGGCCAGGCCCCAGATCGGGCCGCGCAGGAAGAACAGGTGCAGGGTGCGGAACAGCAGGCCGCCCACGCCGAGCGCGAGCCACGACAGGCCGACATCGTGCGCCCAGCCCTGCCAGCCGGCGGCGGGCCGGACGAGCCCGAACAGGCTCGGGCTGACGCGCAGCAGCAGCGGCAGCGCGAGCCAGACCGCGATCAGGATGCCCTTGCGGCGCATGTTGTAGCCGACCTTGATCGATTCCTTGTGGTCGTAGCTCGCACCGTTGATGCGGTCGTATCCGCGCGGCTCGAAGAAGAGATGCCCGGACTGGCGCGTCACCATGCCGACGAGCCAGCCGATCAGGCCGGCCCGGGCCGGGTCGACGAACAGCAGCGCATAGGCGCCGAGGAAACTCAGCGCGCTGATCAGGTGCAGCGTCTGGTTGATGCGGCACTGGTGGTAGTAGCGGTGGTCGTCCCAGCGCAGCTGCGCGACCTTGTTCAGGTATCCCTCCATCGTTCGCTCCTTGGCGCGTTGTCGTGACGCCAGCGTGACGCGGCTCGATGAAGCTTGCTTGACGGAACGGTGTCCGATCGAAGTCAAGGCAGCCGAGTTTGATCCAGCATAAAGTTTTGGAAAATTCTCAAGCTGGCCGATCCGACTCCGATATGCGCGGAGTCGGGGCGCCGCCCGCGACACCGACCTCGGAGATGGGACTTGGACATGGCTGTTTCGACCCCGGCACTCGAAGCGATGCGGCGCAGCCTGGATCGCGCGGTCCAGACGCAGACCCAGACCCTGCGCCACATCCTCGCGCGGCGCGCGCTGACGGCGCATTTCCAGCCCATCGTCAGGCTGCGGGACGGGGTCGTGATCGGCCACGAGAGCCTGATCCGCGGGCCCGCGGGCACCCGGCTGGAGATGCCGGACGCGCTGTTCAAGGCCGCCGCGGCCGAGGGGTTGACGAACGAGCTCGAACTCGCCTGCGTCGATCAGGGGCTCGAGAGCTGGTCGCGCCATGGCGTGGGCGGGCGGCTCTTCCTCAACGTCAGCGCCCAGGCCATCGTGCAGATGGTCGAGACGATGTCGCTGCCGGGGGTGATGCAGGCGCTCGCCAAGGTCGAGGTGACGCCGGGTTCGATCGTCGTCGAGCTCACCGAGCACGAGCGGGTCACTGACCTCGGGCGCCTGATCGAGGTCGCCAACGGGCTGCGCGCGGCCGGGCTGCGCTTCGCCCTCGACGATTTCGGCGACGGCCGCTCGAGCCTGCGCCTGTGGGCCGAGCTGCACCCCGAGATCGTCAAGATCGACCGCTATTTCATCCACCGGGCCCATGAGCGCGCGCTCAAGGTGCAGACGCTGCGCGGCCTGACGCGCCTGGCCGAGACCTTCGGCACGACCCTGGTCGCCGAGGGCATCGAGACCGAGGACGAGCTCGAGGTCGTGCGCGGGCTCGGGATCGAGCTCGGCCAGGGCTGGTTCCTCGGCCGTCCGGGGCCGGTGCCGGCGCCGGCGGTCCCCGGCGCCGCGGCGGCCGTGATCGAGCGCAACAGCGTCGCCGTGCTGCCCGAGCTGACGCGCGCCGCGGCGGCCGATTTCACCGTCGAGCGCATCGTCGTCCCGGCCCCGGTGCTCGATCCGTCGACCGCGGTCGACGAGGTCGGCCGCTTCTTCGCCGCCGATCCGACGCGGCGCGCCGTCGCCCTCGTCGACGACGGCAGGCCGGTCGGGCTGATCAACCGCCAGTCCTTCGTCGACCGCTATGCGCGGCCCTACTTCAAGGAGCTCAACGGCCGCAAGCCCTGCCTGCTGTTCGCGAACACGACGCCGCTGCTGCTCGACAAGCACACCGGGCTCGACGCGATGACGGCGGTGCTGACCTCGGCCGACCAGCGCTACCTGGCCGACGGTTTCATCGTCACCGACGGCGGCGCCTATTTCGGGCTCGGCACCGGCGAGCAGCTCGTGCGCATCGTCACCGAGGCCCGCATCGAGGCCGCGCGGCACGCGAACCCGCTCACCTTCCTGCCCGGCAACATCCCGCTCAGCGAGCATATCGAGCGCCTGCTGGCCGGCCGCGCCGAGTTCGTCGCCTGCTATTGCGACCTCAACGACTTCAAGCCCTTCAACGACCTCTACGGCTATTGGCGCGGCGACGACATGATCCGCCTCGTCGCGCGCACGCTGGCGGCGCATTGCGACCCGCGGCGCGATTTCGTCGGCCATGTCGGCGGCGACGACTTCGTGGTCCTGTTCCAGAGCGACGACTGGATCGAGCGCTGCGAGCGCATCGTCACCGCCTTCGACGCCGGCGCGATCCAGCTCTTCGACGAGGCGGCGCGCCAGCGTGGCGGCATCGAGGCCGAGGACCGCCACGGCGTCGTGCGCTTCTTCCCCTGCACGCGGCTGGCGATCGGCGCGGTGCCGGTGGCGCCCGGCCGGTTCCAGCGCGCCGAGCAGGTCGCCAGCGCCGCCGCCGCGGCCAAGCACAAGGCCAAGCAGTCGCGCCAGGGGCTGGCGATCGAGGTCGGCAGCGTCGACTGAGCGCCGGGCGCCGCCGGCGCCGCCCGGCCGCATCCGGCGGCAACCGTCGGCAGCCGGCCCGGCCGGGCGGCGCAACGGTGTGCCTGCCTAGAATCCGGCGCATGTGGGCGCAGGCCATCGGCATCGGCATCGGCACCTGGGCCGCCGGGATCGGCGCCGTCGCCGCGGCGCAGCGGCGCCTGATCTTCAAGCCGCCGACGCGGCTGCGCACGCTGCCGCCGGGGCCGGCGGCGGGCAGCTTCGACGTCGAGGCGCTGGCCCTGCAGGTCGCGCCCGGCGTCACGCTCGAAGGCTGGCGCTCGCGGCCGCGCGACGGCAGCGCGCCGCGCGCGACGCTGCTGTATTTCGGCGGCCGCGGCGAGAACGCGGCCTGGGCGCCGCAGATGAGCGGCTACCTGCCCGGCTGGTCGGTGCTGGCGTTCAACTACCGCGGCTTCGGCGCCTCGCTCGGGCGCGCGACCGAGGCCGCCGTCTGCGCCGACGCGCTGCGCATCCACGAGCTGTGCGGCGAGGCCGCGCCGCTGGCGATCATGGGCCGCAGCCTCGGCACCGCGGTCGCGATCCGCCTCGCCGGCGCCGTGCGTCCGCGCGCGCTGGTGCTGGTGTCGCCCTTCGACAGCCTGGGCGCGCTCGCGGCGGCGAACCCGCTGCTCGCGCCCGGCGTGCCGCTGCTGCGCCACCGCTTCGACACGCGGGCCCAGGCCCCGCAGGTGCGCTGCCCGACGCTGGTGCTGCTGGCGCGCGGTGACCGCCGCGTGCCCCGGCGCCGCAGCCTGGCCCTGCTGCGGCGCCTGGGCACGACGGCCGAACTGGCCGAATTCGACGGCCAGACGCATCGCAGCCTGCCGCGCAGCGTCGCCGCCCAGACGGCGATCGCCGCCTTCCTCGTGCCCGCCTGAGGGTGCGCCGCCGGCCCGCGGTCGGTGCGCGCTCGGCCCGCGGTCGGCCTGGGCGCGGCGCGCTCAGCCCGGCAGCGTGAAGAAGAAGGCCGCGCCGCGGCCGGGCTCGGACTCGGCCCAGATCGAGCCGCCATGCCGGTTGACGATGCGCCGCACCGAGGCCAGGCCGACGCCGTGGCCGGGGAACTCGCTCGCGCTGTGCAGGCGCTGGAAGAGGCCGAACAGGCGGTCGGCGGCGCGCATGTCGAAGCCGGCGCCGTTGTCGCGCACGACATAGGCGACGCCGGCGCCATGCGGCTGCGCGCGCAGCGAGATCTCGGCCTGGGCGCAGCGCGCGCTGTACTTCCAGGCGTTGCCGAGCAGGTTCTCGAGCACCAGGCGCAGCAGCGTCGGGTCGCCGCGCGCCGTCAGCCCGCCTTCGATCTCGAACACGGCGTCGCGCTCGGGCGCGGCGCGCCGCAGGTCGTCGACGACGTAATGGGCGAGCTGCGACAGGTTGACGGGCTGGCGCTGCAGCGGCTGCGCGCTCAGCCGGGCCAGCGTCATGAGGGCGTCGATCATGCCGTTCATGCGCGCGGCCGCGCTCAGCACGCGGTCGAGATGGTCGTTGCCGACGCGGTCGAGCAGGCGCCCGTAATCCTCCTTGAGGATGCGCGTGAAGCCCTCGACGACGCGGATCGGTGCGCGCAGGTCGTGCGAGACGGTGAAGCCGAAGCTCTCGTTCTCGTCCGCCGCCGCGCCCGCCGCGGCGCGGCCGCGCGCGGGCAGCAGCAGCAGGCCGCGCACGGCGCCGCTGTCGTAGCGCAGCACGCGCCAGCCCTCGACCTCGGCCGTCGTGCCCGCGGCATCGGGCGTACCGACCTGGGCCACGGCCTCGCGCAGGCCCTGCGGCAACAGGGCCAGCACGGCGTCCAGCGCCGTGCCCGCGGCCAGTCCGGGGCACAGCGCCTGCGCTGCGGCGTTGTGGCCCTGGACCTGCCAGCCCCGGCCGGCATCGAGCGCCAGCAGCGCTGGCGCGTCGAGCTCCTGCAACAGCGGCGCGACGGCGTCGGCGCGGCCCTGGGTGCGCTCGGCCGCATCGAGCGGCCGCGCCTGCCCGGCGCAGCCGGCGTACAGGCCGCCGTCGTCGTAGCGCGGCACGCCGGCGAGTTCCCACGCATGCGCACCGGCCAGCGGCGCGGCCAGCTGCACGCGCTGCGCCGCGAAGGGCAGCCGCGCCTGCAGGCGCTCGCTGAGCGCGGGGTCGGCCGGCTCGAACAGCGGGCAGCTCGTGACGGCCGCGGCGTCCGGCCCGCGCCACCACTGCAGGCGCTGCGCGGCGTCGGTCTGCCAGCGCCAGACGGGGGCCAGCTGTTCGAGTTCGCGCACCCGCGCGCGCGCCGCCTGCAGCGCGCGCCGGCCGGACCAGCGCGCGTGCAGCAGGCCGAGTGCGTAGGCGAGGGCGGCGACCAGGAGCAGGGCACCGATGGCGCCGACCCCGGCGCCGGTCGCGCTGCATCCCGGGAGTGCGAGCGCGGTCGTGGCGGCAGCGGCGGCCGGCCCGAGCCGGCGGCAGCCGCCCGGGCAGGGTGCTTGCATGGCGGAATTGTACGGACGCGCCTGGCGCGCACCGATTCAAGTTCGCCCGCGCGGCGCCGAAACAGCGGAAACGTCCTGCGCGCGGCTGCCGTTATAGAGTTCCGAGGACGGAACGTCCCGATCCATCCCCACTGCCCGGACTCTCGATGAACGACAGCGGCGCCAGCGACCCGATCCCAGCCGAGCTCGACGGTGCCGCGCTGGAGCGGCTGCGCGAGCTCGACCCGCAGGGGCGAAACGGGCTGCTGCCGCGCGTGATGACGACCTACCTGAACTCCCTCACGCGCATCCTCGGGCAGCTCGAGGCCGAGGCCGCCCGCCCCGATGCCGAGACCGTGGCGCGGCTCGCGCACCAGCTCAAGTCCTCGTCGGCGAGCGTGGGCGCGCAGGCGCTGGCGCGCGCCGCGGCCGAGGTCGAGCGCGCGCTGCGCGCCGGCGACACGGCCGATCCGGGCGAGGCGATTGCACGTTTGCTACGCGAAGGAAGAGCCGCAGCGGCCTCGGTTGACGCTATGCTGGTGTCCCTGAGCCGCCCATGACATCCACGCAACCCTACGCCGACGCCGGCCACACCGCGCAGCCCGAGGTGCTGCTCGTCGACGACGACGAGGTCAACGTGCTGCTGACCTCGCTCGCCTTGAGCGAGCGCGGCTTCAAGACCGTCGAGGCCCCGGGTGGCGAGCGCGCGCTGGAACTGCTGCGCGACTGGACGCCCGACATCGTCGTGCTCGACGCGCTGATGCCGGTGCTCGACGGCTTCGAGACCTGCCGCCGCCTGCGCAAGCTGCCCGGGCTCGAGAACACGCCGGTGCTGATGCTCACCGGGCTCGAGGACGACGCCTCGATCACGCGCGCCTACGAGGCCGGGGCGACCGATTTCTTCGTCAAGTCGACGCAATGGAGCCTGCTCACCGGGCGCCTGCACTACCTGCTGCGCGCCTCGCGCACGCGCATCGAGCTCGAGCGCAGCAAGAGCAAGCTCGCGCGCGCCCAGGACCTGGCGCGCATGGGCAGCTTCGATTGGCGCCGCAACGAGCGCGGCGACGGCGGCCTGATCATGTCGCCCGAGGCGCTGCGCGTGTTCGGCATCGCCCCCAACGAGCCGACCAGCCTGCGCAGCCTGCTGCGCATGGTGCCGCGCGACGACCGGCGCGCCTTCATGCGCCAGCTGCACCAGACGCTGCGCCAGGCGGCGGTGCTGGCCACCGACGTGCCGCTGGTGCTGCTCGACGGCCGCCAGCGCGTGATCCATGTCGAGGCCGAGCCCGAGTTCAACGACTTCGGCCATGGCGCCGGCTACACCGGCATCCTGCAGGACGTGACCGAGCGCCGCGTGGCCGAGGACCGCATCCTGCAGCTGGCGAACTTCGACGCCCTCACCGGCCTGCCGAACCGGCGCCAGCTGATCTGGCGCGCCGAGCGCGCGCTCGAGCAGGCGCGGCGGCTGCAGCACCAGTGCGCGCTGCTGCTGATCGACCTCGACCGCTTCAAGATCATCAACGACACGCTCGGCCATGGCGCCGGCGACGAGCTGCTGGTCGAGGTCGGGCGCCGGCTGCGCGCCTGCGTGCGCCACAGCGACCAGGTCATGGAGGGCTCGATCGAGACCGCCGGGGCGCGTTCGCATCGCGCGCTCGAGGCGGTCGGCCGCCTGGGCGGCGACGAGTTCGTCGCCCTGCTGCCCGAGATCGAGTCCGAGGCCGACGCCGAGCGCGTCGCGCAGCGCGTGCTCGACGCGCTGCGCGAGCCCATCTTCGTCAGCGGCCAGGAATGCTTCGTCACCGCCAGCGTCGGCGTGGCGATCTTCCCGCGCGACGGCCACACGGTCGTCGACCTGCTGCGCAACGCCGACTTCGCGATGTACTCGGTCAAGGCCAAGGGCAAGGACGCGGCCGCGATCTACAGCCCCATGCTCGCCGGCCAGGGTCGCGCCAAGCTCGAGCTCGAGACCGCGCTGCACAAGGCCATCGAGCGCGACGAACTGGTGCTGCACTACCAGCCCAAGGTCGACGTGCAGGTCGGCAAGATGGTCGGCGTCGAGGCCCTGATGCGCTGGCAGCGCGGCGCCACGCTGGTGCCGCCGATGGAGTTCATCCCGCTGGCCGAGGAGACCGGGCTCATCGTCCCGCTGTCGAACTGGGCGCTGCGCGAGTCGGCACGCCAGGCGCGGCTGTGGCGCGAGGCCTTCGACTTCGGCGACTCGATCGCCGTCAACCTGCCGCCGATGATGTTCGAGCGCAGCGACCTCATCGGCCACATCCACAGCTGCGCCACCCAGTCCGATGTCGCGCCGCGCGCGATCCTGCTCGAGATCACCGAGCGCAGCCTGATGAAGGAGCTCGAGGGCGTGCTGCCCTCGCTGCACCGGCTCAACGAGATCGGCGTCGAGATCGCGATCGACGACTTCGGCACCGGCTACTCGAGCCTGTCGTACCTGACGACGATGCCGATCTCCGAACTCAAGATCGATGCCAGCTTCATCCGCGAACTCGGCATCAAGCCCAGCAGCGCGGCCGTCGTCAACGCCATCATCGGCCTGGCGCGCACGCTGGGCGTGCGCGTCGTCGCCGAGGGCGTCGAGACGCTGCGCCAGATGGAGCAGCTGCGGCGCCTGGGCTGCAAGGTGATGCAGGGCTTCCTGTTCAGCCGCGCGCTGCCGCCCGACGCGCTGCAGCGCTGGCTCGAGGAGACCGTGCTGCCGCGCGAGGCGGCCTGGATCGGCCCCGTGCGCGAGATCGTCGACGCGCCGGCCGAGGCGCCGCGTCCCGTCGTCGTGCGACCGTCGTTCGGCTGAGCCGTGGCGACCGAGACCGCCGCCCCGACTCCCGCGGCGCTGGCCAAGGGTGCCTTGCGCCGGCTCGCGCAGGCCAAGCTCGAGCCCACGCCCGAGAACTACGCCCGCGCCTATGCCGACGAAGCCGGCCTGCCGGCACCCGAGGCCCGGGCCGATGCGGCCGGTGAGGCGCTGGCCGCCCTGAAGGCGGAACTCAAGGCCCAGGGCGCGGCCTGGGCCGCGCTGGCCGAGCGGCTGGCGAAGAACCTCGACCGCGGCGGCCGCCAATGGACGCAGGCGCGGCGCAAGGACAGCATCAAGCGCGTCTTCGACAACAGCCGCAGCGACCCGGTGCGCCTGCTGCAGCGGGCGCAGGCGTTGATGGGCGCCTGGGAGAGCGACCAGGTCGCCGATGCGGCCGAGGTCGGCGCCGAGATGCCGGCCTTAGAAGTGGCGATGACGGTGTCGATGCCGGCAGGGCTGCCGGCGGCGGGCGCCGCCGCCTTGGCACCCGACTGGCCGCCCCTGGTCGAACAGCTCGAAGGCACGCTGCGCGCGGGCCTGCTGCCGGACGCGCCGCGCGGCGCCGAACTCGCGGCCGAACTCGCGCAGCAGGCCGAGGCGATCGCGCGCGACGGCGTCACGCCCGACGCGGTGGCCGCGGTGGCCGCGCTGTGCGAGCGCGCGCGCCGGCTGTTCGCGCACCGCCATCATCTGGTCGAGGGGCTGAGCGAACTCTGCCGCGAACTCGCCGCCGGCCTGGGCGAGCTGAGCGAGGACGACAGCTGGGTGCGCGGCCAGGCGCTGATCGTGCAGTCGCACCTGGGCTTCGGCGCCGCCGACGCCGCGACCGACGAAGACGAATTGGGCGTGTCGATGCGCGGCGTGCGCGCCGCGGGGGCCGTGCTCGCGGAGACGCGCCAGCAGCAGCAGCGCCTGCGCGGCGAGCGCCAGGCGGCGCGGACCGCGCTCAAGCAGATGATCCAGACCATGCTGGTCGAGGTCGACGAGCTCGGCGAGCACACCGGGCGCTTCCAGCGCGCGACGGCGCGCCATGCCGAGGCGATCGAGCGCGCCGACAGCGTCGCCGGCCTGGCCGGCGTCGTCCAGGCCATGCTCGACGACGTGCGCACGGTGCAGACGGCGGTGGGCCAGACGCAGGAGCGCCTGCAGGCCGACCGCGACCGCGCCGGCGAACTCGAGGGCCGGGTGCTGGAGCTCGAGTCCGAGCTGCGCCGGCTCTCGGAGGAGGTCTCGACCGACGCCCTGACCCAGGTCGCGAACCGGCGCGGGCTGATGCAGTCCTTCGAGACCGAGGCCGCGCGCTGTGCGCGCCACGCCGCCGCCGGCGAGCCGGCGCTGCTGGCGGTGGCGCTGATCGACATCGACAACTTCAAGAAGCTCAACGACAGCCTGGGCCATGCGGCCGGCGACCAGGCGCTGAAGAACCTTGCCGCGGCGGTGCGCGAGCGGCTGCGCCCGGCCGATCACCTGGCGCGCTTCGGCGGCGAGGAATTCGTCGTCCTGCTGCCGGGCAGCGAGGTCGCCGAGGCGCAGCAGGCGCTGACGCGGCTGCAGCGCAGCCTCAGCGAGGCGCTGTTCCTGCACGAGGGGCGCGAGGTCTTCGTCACCTTCTCGGCCGGCGTCACGGCCTGGCGCGCCGCGGAGCCGCTGCAGGCCGCGCTCGAACGCGCCGACGAGGCCCTGTACGAGGCCAAGCGCACGGGCAAGAACCGCACCTGCATCGGCTGACGCGCGCCGCCGCCGGCGCTTGCATCGGTCGCGTTTGCTCACAAGCTCGACTCAAGTCCCGGCCCGATTGGGCCGAAACTCAAGGCAATCCCGGCGCTGGCGCCGTCCGAAACCTGCCATGAGCGATTCCGCACCGCTGCTCGACCCCCTGCGCAAGGCCCTGCGCGCCTTCTTCATCCACGACGTGGCGCTGCGCCGGGTCGACGCCAAGGGCGTGCGCCTCGTGCTCGAGGAGCGCGGCGGCGGCCCGGTGGCGCCGCCGCGCGCGCCCACGCGCGAGGAACTCGCGGCGCGGCGCGAGAACGAGGAATTCGCGCTGCTGCGCCAGCAGCTGTCCGAGTTGCTCGACGACCTGCCGTCGACGCGGCGCACGATGCGCCACCTGGTCTTCGTCGAGCACGCGCTCGCCAAGAAGGGGCTGCGGGCCTTCAACCGCCTGCCGCTGGACGTGCTGCAGGGCGCGCTCGAGCAGCTCGAGGTGCTGGTCTCGAACTGGTCGCCGGTGGGGCTGGCGGCGCTGCGCTCGAAGATGGCGGTGGCGATCATCGAGCGCGAGCACATGGAGCCCGAGGCCGAGCCCGAGGCCTGGCGCACGGCCGTCGTGTTCGAAGGGGCCGACAGCCTGCCGGCGCCGGCATCCGCGCCCGAGCCCTGTTCGGACGACGACGCGCTCGCGGCGGCCTATGCCGCGCTGGGCGTGGCGGCGCCGGCCGGCGAGGTCGAGGTGCAGCATCCGATCGGCTCGCGCGGCGCTGTCGCCGCCGCGCGCGACGCGCTGCGCCAGGCCACGCGCGCGGCGCCGATCACGGTCGACATCTCGCTCGACGACCCGCGCTGAGCGCGGTGCGCCTCAGCGGCAGGGCCGCAGGCCCTGCGCGTGGCGCAGGCGCAGCGCGCGCTCGCGCGGCGTGAGCG
>JAGWVB010000051.1 GCA_018971105.1 Burkholderiales bacterium | reverse complement strand
GAAATGGCAAAAGGTAAATTCGAACGCACCAAGCCGCACGTGAACGTCGGCACGATCGGCCACGTGGACCATGGCAAGACGACGCTGACGGCGGCGATCACGACGATCCTGGCGGCGAAGTTCGGCGGCGAGGCCAAGGCCTACGACCAGATCGACGCGGCGCCCGAAGAGAAGGCGCGCGGCATCACGATCAACACCGCGCACGTCGAGTACGAGACGGCGAACCGGCATTACGCGCACGTCGACTGCCCGGGCCACGCCGACTACGTCAAGAACATGATCACCGGCGCGGCGCAGATGGACGGCGCGATCCTGGTGTGCTCGGCCGCCGATGGCCCGATGCCCCAGACCCGCGAGCACATCCTGCTCGCGCGCCAGGTCGGCGTGCCCTACATCATCGTGTTCCTGAACAAGTGCGACATGGTCGACGACGCCGAACTGCTCGAGCTCGTCGAGATGGAAGTGCGCGAACTCCTGGACAAGTACGAGTTCCCCGGCGACAAGACCCCGATCATCCACGGCAGCGCGAAGCTGGCGATCGAAGGCGACAAGGGCGAGCTCGGCGAACAGGCGATCTTCAAGCTCGCCGACGCGCTCGACAGCTACATCCCCACGCCCGAGCGCGCGGTGGACGGCGCCTTCCTGATGCCGGTCGAAGACGTGTTCTCGATCTCGGGTCGCGGCACCGTCGTGACGGGCCGGGTCGAGCGCGGCGTGATCAAGGTCGGCGAGGAAATCGAGATCGTCGGCATCCGCGCGACGCAGAAGACCACCTGCACCGGCGTGGAGATGTTCCGCAAGCTGCTGGACCAGGGCCAGGCGGGCGACAACGTGGGCATCCTGCTGCGCGGCACCAAGCGCGAGGACGTCGAGCGCGGCCAGGTGCTGTGCAAGCCCGGCAGCGTCAAGCCGCACACGCACTTCACGGCCGAGATCTATGTCCTGAGCAAGGACGAGGGCGGCCGCCACACGCCGTTCTTCAACAACTACCGGCCGCAGTTCTACTTCCGCACGACGGACGTGACGGGCGCGGTGGAGCTGCCCAAGGACAAGGAAATGGTGATGCCGGGCGACAACGTCAGCATCACGGTGAAGCTGATCGCGCCGATCGCGATGGAAGAAGGCCTGCGCTTCGCGATCCGCGAAGGCGGCCGCACCGTCGGCGCCGGCGTCGTCGCCAAGATCATCGAATAAGGGGCGGACATGAGCACCAAGCAGAAGATCCGCATCCGCCTCAAGGCCTTCGACTACAAGCTGATCGACCAGAGCGCGCTCGAGATCGTCGACACCGCCAAGCGCACCGGCGCCATCGTCAAGGGCCCGGTGCCGCTGCCGACGCGCATGCAGCGTTTCGACATCCTGCGCTCGCCGCACGTCAACAAGACGAGCCGCGACCAGTTCGAGATCCGCACGCACCAGCGCCTGATGGACATCGTCGACCCCACCGACAAGACCGTGGACGCGCTGATGAAGCTCGACCTGCCGGCCGGCGTCGACGTCGAAATCAAGCTGCAGTAAGACTTCCGCTGAACTTCCGCTGATGGCGGCAGTTGCGGGTCCGCCCGCAACTGCTACAATCGCGGGCTTTTCCCGGTTCGGCTCAGGCTGACCCGAGGAATACCACCCCGGCCAATCGATGTCGGGATCGTGAACAAGGTGCGCCGCCCGAAGACCAGAGGGCTGCGTACTGGAGAACTACCATGAGCATGAGCGAAAAGCTCGGCTTGCTGGGCCGCAAGGTGGGCATGATGCGCATCTTCACGGACGATGGCGACGCCATCCCCGTGACCGTGCTCGACGTGTCCAACAACCGCGTCACGCAAGTCAAGACCGCGGCCACCAACGGCTACAACGCGCTGCAAGTCGCGTTCGGAACCCGCAAGGCCAGCCGCGTCAACAAGCCCGAAGCGGGACACATGGCCAAGGCCGGTGTCGAAGCCGGGACCATCCTGCGCGAATTCCGCGTCACCGCCGACGTGCTCGGCCAGTACGCGCCGGGCGCGGTCGTTCCGGCCTCGGTGTTCGCCGCCGGCCAGACCGTCGACGTCCAGGGCAGCTCGATCGGCAAGGGCTTCGCCGGCACGATCAAGCGCCACAACTTCAAGTCGCAGCGCGCGTCGCACGGCAACAGCCGTTCGCACAACGTGCCGGGCTCGATCTCGATGGCCCAGGATCCGGGCCGCGTGTTCCCGGGCAAGAAGATGACTGGCCACATGGGCGACGAGACCGTCACGGTGCAGAACCTCGACGTCGTGCGCATCGACGAAGCGCGCCAGCTGCTGCTGGTCCGCGGCGCCGTGCCGGGCAGCAAGAACGGCTACGTGGTCGTGCGCCCGGCCGTCAAGGCCCGCGTCAAGAAGGCCGCCGCCCCCGCGGCCGCCGCCGCACCTGCCAAGGGAGCCAAGTGATGCAACTCGAGCTCCTGAACGACCAGGGACAGGCGACGGCCAAGGTCGACGCCCCCGACACCGTCTTCGCGCGCGATTACAACGAAGCGCTCGTGCACCAGATCGTCGTCGCCTTCCAGGCCAACGCGCGCCAGGGCACGCGGGCGCAGCTGGATCGCGGCGAGGTCAAGCATTCGACCAAGAAGCCGTTCCGCCAGAAGGGCACGGGCCGCGCCCGCGCCGGCATGACCTCCTCGCCGCTGTGGCGCGGAGGCGGCCGCATCTTCCCGAACCGGCCCGACGAGAACTTCTCGCAGAAGGTCAACAAGAAGATGTACCGCGCCGGCATGGCCGCGATCCTGTCGCAGCTCGCGCGCGACGGCCGCCTCGCGGTCGTCGACTCGATCAGCGTCGACGCGCCCAAGACCAAGCTGCTCGCCGCCAAGTTCAAGGCCATGGGCCTCGAATCGGTGATGGTGATCGCCGACCAGATCGACGACAACCTCGCGCTGGCGTCGCGCAACCTGGCCAACGTGCTGGTCTGCGAACCGCGCTACGCCGATCCGTTGTCGCTGGTCTTCTACAAGAAGATCCTGGTGACCAAGGGCGCGATCGAGCAGCTCAAGGAGATGTACGCATGAGCGCCATCCGCAAATTCGACGAAGGCCGCCTCGCGACCGTGCTCGTCGCGCCGATCATTTCGGAGAAGGCCACGCGCCTGGGCGAAACGCAGAACCAGGTCCTGTTCAAGGTCCTGCGCGACGCGACCAAGCCCGAGATCAAGGCCGCCGTCGAGCTGATGTTCAAGGTCGAGGTCGCCTCGGTCACGACGCTCGTGCAAAAGGGCAAGGTCAAGCGCTTCGGCCGTTCGACCGGCCGCCGCGACCATGTCAAGAAGGCCTTCGTTGCGCTCAAGCCGGGCCAGGAGCTCAATTTCTCCGGGGAGGCCGCTTAAATGGCTGTCATCAAGGTCAAGCCCACTTCGCCCGGCCGCCGCGCCGTCGTGAAGGTGGTGCACAAGCACCTGCACAAGGGGGCGCCGGAAGCGTCGCTGCTCGAGCCGCAGAAGCAGCAGGCCGGCCGCAACAACAACGGCCACATCACGATGCGCCACAAGGGTGGCGGCCACAAGCACCATTACCGCGTCGTCGATTTCCTGCGCAACAAGGACGGCATCCCGGCGAAGGTCGAGCGCATCGAGTACGACCCGAACCGCACCGCCCATATCGCGCTGCTGTGCTACGCCGACGGCGAGCGCCGCTACATCATCGCCCCGCGCGGCGTCGATGCCGGCGCGACGCTGCTGTCGGGCGCCGAGGCGCCGATCAAGGCCGGCAACACGCTGCCGATCCGCAACATCCCGGTCGGCTCGATCGTCCATTGCGTCGAGATGATGCCGGGCAAGGGCGCACAGATCGCGCGTTCGGCCGGCACCTCGGTGACGCTGATGGCGCGCGAAGGCATCTACGCGCAGCTGCGGCTGCGCTCGGGTGAAGTGCGCAAGATCCACATCGACTGCCGCGCCACGATCGGCGAGGTCAGCAACGAAGAGCACAGCCTGCGCCAGTACGGCAAGGCCGGTGCGATCCGCTGGAAGGGCATCCGCCCGACCGTGCGCGGCGTGGCCATGAACCCGGTCGACCACCCGCATGGCGGCGGCGAAGGCCGCACCGGCGAGGGCCAGCCGCAGGTGTCGCCGTGGAACACCCTGACCAAGGGCTACCGCACTCGCAACAACAAGCGCACGCAGACGATGATCGTCTCGCGGCGCAAGAAGTGAGGCCTGAGGGAACACCACCATGACGCGTTCACTCAAAAAGGGTCCCTTCGTGGACCACCACCTGATGGCCAAGGTCGAGAAGGCCTCTGCCATCAAGGACAAGCGCCCGATCAAGACCTGGTCGCGCCGCAGCACCATCCTGCCCGAGTTCATCGGCCTGACGGTGGCCGTGCACAACGGCAAGCAGCATGTGCCCGTCTATGTGACCGACCAGATGGTCGGCCACAAGCTCGGCGAATTCGCCCTCACCCGCTTGTTCAAGGGTCACCCCGCGGACAAGAAGGCCAAGAAGTAAGGAGCCACGACCATGGCAACCGAAACCAAGGCCGTCGTCCGCGGCGTGCGCCTGTCGGCCGACAAGGGCCGGCTCGTCGCCGACATGATCCGCGGCAAGAAGGTCGACCAGGCGCTGAACATCCTGTCGTTCACGCAGAAGAAGGCCGCCGGCATCATCAAGAAGGCGGTCGACTCCGCCGTCGCGAATGCCGAGCACAACGACGGCGCCGACATCGACGAGCTGAAGATCAAGTCGATCTACGTCGAGCAGGGCGCCGTGCTGAAGCGTTTCTCGGCCCGCGCCAAGGGCCGCGGCGCGCGCATCAGCAAGGGCACCTGTCACATCTACGTGACGGTCGGCAACTGAGGAAGCTGGAAAGAACATGGGACAGAAAATCCATCCGACCGGCTTCCGCCTCGCCGTCACGCGTGCCTGGCAGTCGCGCTGGTTCGCGAACCACCGCAACTTCGCCGGCATGCTCGCCGAGGACCTCAAGGTCCGCGAATACCTGAAGGCCAAGCTCAAGAGCGCCGCCGTCTCGCGCATCCTGATCGAGCGCCCGGCGAAGAACGCGCGCATCACGATCTTCTCGGCCCGTCCGGGCGTCGTGATCGGCAAGAAGGGCGAGGACATCGAGAACCTGAAGGCCGAACTCGGTCGCCGCCTGGGCGTGCCGGTCGCCGTCAACATCGAGGAGATCCGCAAGCCCGAGGTCGACGCGCAGCTGATCGCCGACAGCATCACCCAGCAGCTCGAGAAGCGCATCATGTTCCGCCGCGCGATGAAGCGCGCGATGCAGAACGCGATGCGCCTGGGCGCGCAGGGCATCAAGATCATGTCGTCGGGCCGCCTGAACGGCATCGAGATCGCGCGCTGCGAGTGGTACCGCGAAGGTCGCGTGCCGCTCCACACGCTGAAGGCCGACATCGACTACGGCTTCAGCGAAGCCAAGACCACCTACGGCGTCATCGGCGTCAAGGTCTGGGTCTACCGCGGTGACCGCCTGGCCAATGGCGAGGCCCCGCAGCTGCCCAAGACCGAAGCCGACAACGAACGTCGCGACCGCCGCCCGCCGCGTCCCGGCGACCGTCCGGGTGCCGGCCGTGGCCGCCCCGGCGACCGGGGCGTCGACCGCCCGCCGATGCCGCGCAGCGACCTCACCAGCGCCGCCCCGGCCCCTTCGGCGGGCACCGCCGGCGACGGCCCGAAGGGTCCGGCAGTCAAGCGCGTCCGCCGCGCCGGACCGGCCACGCCTGCCGCCCCGGCCGCTGGCGAGACCAAAGGAGAATAACGATGCTGCAACCCGCACGTCGCAAGTTCCGCAAGGAACACAAGGGCCGCAACACCGGCATCGCCACCCGCGGTGCGAACGTCTCGTTCGGCGAATTCGGCCTCAAGGCCACCGAACGCGGTCGCATCACGGCGCGCCAGATCGAAGCCGCGCGTCGCGCCATCAGCCGCCACATCAAGCGCGGCGGCCGCATCTTCATCCGCATCTTCCCGGACAAGCCGATCTCGCAGAAGCCGGCCGAAGTCCGCATGGGCAACGGCAAGGGCAACCCCGAGTACTACGTGGCCGAGATCCAGCCGGGCAAGGTGCTGTACGAACTCAACGGCGTGCCCGAGCAGCTGGCGCGTGAAGCGTTCCTGCTCGCCTCGGCCAAGCTGCCGCTGAAGTGCACCTTCGTGGCACGCCAGGTCGGCGCCTAAGCGAAAGACACCAGATGAAAGCATCCGAACTGCGCGCCAAGGACATCGCGGCGCTCGAGAAGGAAGTCTCCGACCTGCTCAAGGCCCATTTCGGGCTGCGCATGCAGAAGGCGACCCAGCAGCTCACCAACCACCAGCAATTGGGCAACACGAAGCGCGACATCGCGCGCGTCAAGACCATCATCGCGGAAAAGAAGAGGGCTGCGAAATGAGCGAGACACTAGCCACCCCGGTCAAGAACCAGCGCACCTTCGTCGGCCGCGTCGTCAGCGACAAGCGCGCCAAGACCGTCACCGTGCTGGTCGAGCGTCGCAATGCGCACGAGCTCTACGGCAAGATCGTCGCCCATTCGCGCAAGTACCACGCCCATGACGAAAAGGGCGAGTACAAGATGGGTGACCTGGTCGAGATCGCCGAAGGGCGTCCGATCAGCAAGACCAAGTCGTGGGTCGTGACGAAGCTGCTCGAAAAGGCCAAGCTCGTCTGAGCCCGCGCCCGGCGTCGCCGGGCCCTGCAAGGAAGGACCGGAAGCTGGATACTCCAGCCCCGGTCTTTCCTCTTTTTCAGTCCTCAATCAGGAGCGAAACATGTTGAAGGTAGGCGACAAGCTGCCCGCGGGCACGTTGCAGGAATACATCGAGGTCGAGGGCGGCGGTTGCTCGATCGGCCCCAACAGCTTCGATATCGAGAAGACGGCGGCCGGCAAGAAGCTCGCGATCTTCGCGCTGCCCGGCGCGTTCACGCCGACCTGCTCGGCCAAGCATGTGCCCGGCTATGTCGAGAACGCGGCGGCGTTCAAGGCGCTGGGTGTGGACGAGATCTGGTGCGTCTCGGTCAACGACGCGTTCGTGATGGGCGCCTGGGGCCGCGAGCAGAAGACCGCCGGCAAGGTGCGCATGATGGCCGACGGCAGCGCCGCCTACGCCCAGGCCACCGGCCTGACGCTGGACCTGACGGCGCGCGGCATGGGCCTGCGCAGCAACCGCTATTCGATGCTCGTCGTCGACGGCGTCGTGAAGTCGCTGAATGTCGAGGGCCCCGGCAAGTTCGAGGTCAGCGACGCGGCGACGCTGCTTGCCCAGGCGAAGACGATCCTCGCCTGACAGCCCCCTCTTCCAGCTCCACGGCAGAGCGGCGCTTGACATGAGCATCCTCCGCCTGCCATAATCGCGAGCTTCGCCGCTTTCGGCTGCATCCGGGTTCCCGGATCCGGCGCGGACGCGGATCAACCCATACACGGGCCCAAGACTGGCTGCAGTGCAGGCTCCCGGAATCCAGCCGGGGCTGAATCAGCGGACAAGTTGGGGAGACAACATGATCCAAATGCAATCGCGGCTCGATGTGGCCGACAACACGGGCGCCAAGTCCGTCATGTGCATCAAGGTGCTCGGCGGCTCCAAGCGCCGTTACGCCGGCATCGGTGACGTGATCAAGGTCAGCATCAAGGAAGCCGCGCCGCGCGGTCGCGTGAAGAAGGGCGAGGTCTACAGTGCCGTCGTCGTTCGCACCGCCAAGGGCGTGCGCCGCCAGGACGGTTCGCTGATCAAGTTCGACGGCAACGCCGCCGTGCTGCTCAACGCCAAGCTCGAGCCCATCGGCACCCGCATCTTCGGCCCGGTCACGCGCGAGCTGCGCACCGAGCGCTTCATGAAGATCGTTTCGCTGGCCCCTGAGGTGCTGTAAGCACCGACACGCAGGACGCAGACCATGAACAAGATACGCAAGGGCGACCAGGTCATCGTGACCACGGGTCGCGACAAGGGCAAGCGCGGCACGGTGACGCAGCGCGTCGACGAGGACCATGTGGTCGTCGACGGCGTCAACGTCGCCAAGAAGCACGTCAAGCCGAACCCGATGAAGGGCACGACGGGCGGCGTCGTCGACAAGACGATGCCGATCCACCAGTCGAACATCGCCATCTTCAACGCCGCCACCGGCAAGGCCGACCGCGTCGGCATCAAGCTGCTCGCCGACGGCAAGAAGGTTCGCGTCTTCAAGTCCAGCGGCGCCGAGATCAAGGCTTAAATCATGGCAAAGAAACCCGCCTCCGAGAAGACCGAGAAGGTCGCCAAGGCTCCCAAGGCTAGCGCGCCCGCCGTCGCCGCCGAAGCCTCCGCCGGCGTCGGTGGCACCGCGCGCCTGCAGCAGGTCTATCGCGAGAAGATCGTCCCCGAATTGATGGCCAAGTTCGGCTTCAAGTCGGTGATGCAGGTGCCGCGCCTGCAGAAGATCACGCTCAACATGGGCGTGAGCGAAGCCGTGAGCGACAAGAAGGTGATGGACGCCGCCGTCAGCGACCTGACCAAGATCGCCGGCCAGAAGCCCGTCGTCACCAAGAGCAAGCGCCCGATCGCCGGCTTCAAGATCCGCGAAGGCCAGGCCATCGGCACGATGGTGACGCTGCGCGGCGTGCGCATGTACGAATTCCTCGACCGCTTCGTCACCGTCGCGCTGCCGCGCGTGCGCGACTTCCGCGGCATCTCGGGCCGCAGCTTCGATGGCCGCGGCAACTACAACATCGGTGTCAAAGAGCAGATCATCTTCCCGGAGATCGAGTACGACAAGATCGACGCGATCCGCGGCATGAATATCAGCATCACGACCAGCGCGAAGAACGACGACGAGTGCAAGGCACTGCTGACGGCGTTCAAGTTCCCGTTCAAGAACTGAAGGCAGGACATGGCCAAACTCTCCGTCAAGCAGCGCGAAGAAAAGCGCGAAAAGCTGGTTGCCAAGTACGCCAAGAAGTACGCCGAGCTCAAGGCCGTCGCCAACGACGCCCAGCGCTCGGACGAGGAGCGCTACGTCGCGCGCCTGGAACTGCAGAAGCTGCCCCGCAACGCGAACCCGACCCGTCTGCGCAACCGCTGCGCGCTGACCGGCCGCGGCCGCGGCACATTCCGCATGTTCGGTCTGGGCCGCAACAAGATCCGTGAACTCGCCTTCAAGGGTGACATTCCCGGCATGGTCAAGGCCAGCTGGTAATCCGGCGAGAAGATCAGGAGATATTCCATGAGCATGAGTGATCCCATCGCGGACATGCTGACCCGGATCCGCAACGCGCAAGCGGTGGACAAGGTCACGGTCAAGATGCCTTCCTCGAAGCTGAAGGTCGCCATCGCCCAGGTGCTGAAGGACGAGGGCTATATCGACGGCTATTCGATCAGCAACGAAGGCGGCAAGGCCGAACTCGAGATCGCGTTGAAGTACTACGCCGGCCATCCGGTGATCGAGCGCATCGAGCGCGTCAGCCGTCCGGGCCTGCGCATCTACAAGGGTCGCGATGCGATTCCGCAGGTGATGAACGGCCTCGGCGTCGCCATCGTGACGACGCCCAAGGGCGTGATGACCGACCGCAAGGCGCGCCAGTCCGGCGTCGGCGGCGAAGTCCTCTGCTACGTCGCTTGAAGGGAGCATCGAAATGTCCCGCGTAGGAAAGATGCCGGTCGCCGTCCCCACTGGGGTCGATGTCGCGATCACGGCCGAACAGATCACCGTCAAGGGCAGCAACGGCACGCTGGTGCGCAAGCTGCATCCGCTGGTCGCCATCAAGAAGGACGGCGCGTCGCTGAGCTTCGTGCCTGCCAACGATTCCGCCGAGGCCGATGCGCTCAGCGGCACCTTCCGCGCGCTGGTCGCGAACATGGTCGGTGGCGTGAGCAAGGGCTTCGAGAAGAAGCTCGCCCTCGTCGGCGTCGGCTTCCGCGCCCAGGCGCAGGGCCAGAAGCTCAACCTGCAGATCGGTTTCAGTCACCCCGTCGTCAAGGACATGCCCGAGGGCATCAAGGTGGCGACGCCGACGCAGACCGAGATCGTCATCAGCGGCGCCGACCGCCAGGTCGTCGGCCAGCTGGCCGCCGAGGTCCGTGCCTTCCGTCCGCCCGAGCCCTACAAGGGCAAGGGCATCCGCTACGTCGGTGAGCGCGTCGTGCTCAAAGAGACGAAGAAGAAGTAAGGAGCGCAGCGATGAGCCTGACCAAGAAAGAACAACGCCTGCGCCGCTCGCGCCAGACCCGTGTGCGCATCGCGCTGCAGGGTACCGCGCGCCTGGCGGTGCATCGCACGAACCTGCACATCTACGCCAGCATCGTCAGCGGCGACGGCTCGCAGGTGCTGGCTGCCGCGTCGACGGCCGAGAAGGAAGTGCGCGAACAGCTTGCGAGCGCCGGCGGCAACGTCAAGGCCGCGACGCTGATCGGCAAGCGCATAGCGGAGAAGGCCAAGGCTGCGGGCGTCGAGAAGGTCGCATTCGACCGCTCGGGCTTCGCCTACCACGGCCGCGTCAAGGCGCTGGCCGAAGCGGCCCGCGAAGCCGGCCTGCAGTTCTAAGCGCGAAGGAAGATAGCAATGGCAAAGTTCACCCCCCGCGCCCAGACCGAAGCGAACGACGACGGCCTGAAGGAAAAGATGATCGCGGTCAACCGCGTCACCAAGGTCGTCAAGGGCGGCCGCACGCTGAGCTTCGCGGCGCTGACCGTCGTCGGCGACGGCGATGGCCGCATCGGCATGGGCAAGGGCAAGGCCAAGGAAGTGCCGGTGGCCGTGCAGAAGGCGATGGAGTCGGCGCGCCGCAACATGATCAAGGTCAGCCTGAAGAACGGCACCGTGCACCACAACGTGCGCGGCGAGCATGGCGCGGCCAAGGTGCTGATGGCGCCGGCGCCCGCCGGTACCGGCATCATCGCCGGCGGCCCGATGCGCGCCGTGTTCGAGGTGATGGGTGTCACCGACATCGTCGCCAAGAGCCTGGGCTCGACCAATCCGTACAACATGGTCCGTGCGACGCTGGATGCGCTCAAGCATTCGACGACGCCGGCCCAGGTGGCCGCCAAGCGCGGCAAGACGGTCGAAGACATCTTCGGCTGATCCGGGAGCATTCCATGAGCGAATCCAACACCGACAAGAAGACCGTCACGGTCAAGCTGGTCCGCAGCACCGCCGGCACGCGCCAGTCGCACCGCGACACGGTGCGCGGCCTGGGCCTGCGCAAGCTGGGCAGCCAGAGCACGCTCGAGGACACGCCCAGCGTGCGCGGCATGATCAACAAGGTCGATTACCTGGTGCAGGTGCTGTAATGCAGATCAACACCATCAAGCCTGCCGAAGGCAGCAAGAAGCCGCGCCGCCGCGTCGGTCGCGGCATCGGCAGCGGCCTGGGCAAGACCGCGGGTCGCGGTCACAAGGGCCAGAAGTCGCGCGCCGGCGGTTTCCACAAGGTCGGCTTCGAGGGCGGCCAGATGCCGCTGCAGCGTCGCCTGCCCAAGCGCGGCTTCAAGTCGGCGCAGCTGAAGTACAACGGCGAGATCACCCTGGGTGACCTCGAGAAGCTCGGTGCCGACGAGGTCGACCTGCTCACGCTCAAGGCCGCCGGCCTCGTGCGCCAGCTGATCAAGACCGTCAAGGTCATCAAGTCGGGCGAGCTGACGCGCAAGGTCCTGGTCAAGGGCCTGAACGCCAGTGCCGCGGCCAAGGCCGCGATCGAAGCCGCCGGCGGCAGCGTCGAAGCCGCCCCGGCCGCCGTCTGAGGAAGCCGAAACCCGTGGCCACGAACGCCAACCAGCTCGCCAAGAGCGGCAAGTACAGCGACCTGCGCAAGCGCGTCGTCTTCCTGCTGCTGGCGCTGATCGTCTACCGCATCGGGGCGCATATCCCCGTGCCGGGCATCGATCCGACCGCGCTGCAACAGCTGTTCAAGAGCCAGAGCGGCGGCATCCTGAATCTGTTCAACATGTTCAGCGGCGGTGCGCTGTCGCGCTTCACGGTGTTCGCGCTGGGCATCATGCCCTACATCAGCGCGTCGATCATCATGCAGCTGATGAGCTACGTCGTCCCTTCGCTCGAGGCGATCAAGAAGGAAGGCGAATCGGGCCGGCGCAAGATCACGCAGTACACGCGCTACGGCACGCTCGTGCTCGGCACCTTCCAGAGCCTGGGCATCGCGCTCGCGCTCGAGGGGTCGGCCGGCCTGGTGCTGAATCCGGGATTCGGCTTCCGCGTCACCACCGTCGTCAGCCTGGTCTCGGGCACGATGTTCCTGATGTGGCTGGGCGAGCAGATCACCGAGCGCGGACTGGGCAACGGCATCTCGATCCTGATCTTCGGCGGCATCGTCGCCGGCCTGCCGGCAGCCATCGGCGGCCTGTTCGAACTGGTGAATACCGGCGCCATGGGACCGGTGGCGGCGCTGTTCGTGATCGCCGTCGTCATCCTCGTGACCTTCGCCGTCGTGTTCGTCGAGCGCGGCCAGCGCAAGATATTGGTGAACTACGCCAAGCGACAGGTGGGCAACAAGGTCTACGGCGGCCAGTCGTCGCACTTGCCGCTGAAGCTGAACATGTCGGGCGTGATCCCGCCGATCTTCGCCAGCTCGATCATCCTGCTGCCCGCGACCGTCGTCGGCTGGTTCGCCACCGGCGAGGGCCTGCGCTGGCTCAAGGACCTCTCGGGTGCGCTGTCGCCGGGGCAGCCGATCTACGTGCTGCTGTACGCGACGATGATCGTGTTCTTCTGCTTCTTCTACACGGCGCTCGTGTTCAACAGCCGCGAGACGGCCGACAACCTGAAGAAGAGCGGTGCCTTCATCCCCGGCATCCGCCCGGGCGACCAGACGGCGAAGTACATCGACAAGATCCTGGGCCGACTCACGCTGGCCGGCGCGCTCTACATCACGCTGGTCTGCCTGCTGCCCGAATTCCTGGTCCTGAAATACAACGTGCCGTTCTATTTCGGCGGCACGTCGCTGCTGATCATCGTCGTCGTGACGATGGACTTCTGGGCCCAGGTGCAGAGCTATGTGATGAGTCAGCAGTACGAGTCGCTCCTCAAGAAGGCCAACTTCAAGACGAGCTGACCCAGACTACTTATGTCCAAAGACGACGCCATCCAGATGCAGGGCGAGATTCTCGAGAATCTCCCCAACGCCACCTTCCGTGTGAAGCTCGAGAACGGCCACGTGGTACTCGGCCATATCTCCGGCAAGATGCGCATGCACTACATCCGCATCCTCCCCGGCGACAAGGTCACCGTCGAGCTCACGCCATACGACTTGACGCGGGCACGCATCGTGTTCCGCGCCAAGTGAAGATTCAAGATTTGGGGTCAAGGAGAAGACCATGAAAGTCGCCGCTTCCGTCAAGAAGATGTGCCGTAACTGCAAGATCATCCGCCGCAAGGGTGTGGTACGCGTGATCTGCACCGACCCGCGTCACAAGCAGCGTCAGGGCTGATTTAGAGGAACACCATGGCACGTATCGCCGGCATCAACATCCCCCCGCACAAGCATGCGGAAATCGGCCTGACCTCGATCTACGGTATCGGCCGCTCGACGGCGCAGAAGATCTGCGACCAGGTCGGCATCGCCTACTCGAAGAAGATCAAGGACCTGACCGATACCGATCTGGAAAAGATCCGGGAAGAGATCGGTCGCATGACGATCGAAGGCGACCTGCGTCGCGAACTGTCGATCAGCATCAAGCGCCTGATGGACCTGGGCTGCTATCGCGGCTTCCGCCACCGCCGCGGCCTGCCCGTGCGCGGCCAGCGCACGCGCACCAATGCCCGCACCCGCAAGGGTCCGCGCAAGGGCGCTGCCGCGCTCAAGAAGTAAGCGGCCGGCAGCAACACTGAAAGAGTCAAGACATGGCCAAGGCACCCGTCAATACCGCCGCCCGGCGCGTGAGCAAGAAGGTCCGCAAGAACGTTGCGGACGGCATCGCTCACGTCCACGCGTCGTTCAACAACACCATCATCACGATCACCGACCGTCAGGGCGGTGCGCTGGCCTGGGCTTCCAGTGGCGGCCAGGGCTTCAAGGGCTCGCGCAAGAGCACGCCTTTCGCGGCCCAGGTGGCTGCCGAGACGGCCGGCCGCGCGGCCCAGGAACAAGGCATCAAGAACCTCGACGTGCGCATCAAGGGCCCCGGCCCGGGTCGCGAATCGAGCGTGCGTGCGCTGGCCTCGCTGGGCATCCGCATCAACTCGATCAGCGACGTGACGCCGATCCCGCACAACGGCTGCCGGCCGCAGAAGCGCCGCCGCATCTGATTCCGCGTGGCGGCGCCCGCGGCACGCCCCGATACGGGCGGCGCCCGGGACCTGGGCGCCGCCGGCCCCGCGGCCTGCGCCAGGCGAAGACGGAACAAAGCGTCTTCGGTTAGAATCGAGAGTTACCCCAGGCCGGCTCGGCACTTCGCTGCGAGCCGGCTGTTTTCCTGAGGGCCCCGGCCCTCGCAAGCCCACCGTCCGAGCACGAACACCACGTCGCCGGACTCGCGCGGGCGGCGCACCGGCCTCATCCGTTGCGCCTGCTGCCGCGTCAGAGATCAAACAGAAGGACCGCAAGTGGCACGTTACCTAGGCCCGAAGGCCAAACTCTCCCGCCGTGAAGGCACCGACCTGTTCCTGAAGAGCGCCCGCCGCTCGATCAGCGACAAGGCCAAGTTCGACAGCAAGCCGGGCCAGCATGGCCGCACCAGCGGGTCGCGCACGAGCGACTTCGGCCTGCAGCTGCGCGAGAAGCAGAAGGTCAAGCGCATGTACGGCGTGCTCGAGCGCCAGTTCCGCCGCTACTTCGCCGAGGCCGAGCGCCGCAAGGGCAACACCGGCGCGAACCTGCTGGCGCTGCTGGAAACGCGCCTGGACAACGTCGTCTACCGCATGGGCTTCGGCTCGACGCGCGCCGAGGCGCGCCAGCTCGTCTCGCACAAGGCGCTGATGGTCAACGGCCATGTCGTGAACATCCCGTCGTACCAGGTCAAGGCCGGCGACACGGTGGCGCTGCGCGACAAGTCCAAGACCCAGCTGCGCGTGACCGAATCGCTCAAGCTGGCGCAGTCGATCGGGCTGGCCGACTGGGTCCAGGTCGACGCCACCAAGATGGAAGGCGTCTTCAAGAAGGTCCCGGATCGCGACCAGTACGGCGCCGAAATCAAGGAAGCGCTGATCGTCGAGTTGTACTCGCGCTAAACGCTTCGAGGAGCCGGCGCGGTCGCGTGACCGGGCCCGCTTCGGCTTTGCTGCGATTGCCGGCTGCGCAGCGAACCCAGAACCCAAGCCGGCGTGGTCCATCAGCCTTATCGGTGTAACGAGCCGAGGGTATTGACAGGAACTAGGGAACCCATGCAAACCACACTTCTGAAGCCCAAGGCCATCCAGGTCGAGCCGCTAGGCGGCCATCGTGCCAAAGCCACCCTCGAGCCTTTCGAGCGCGGTTACGGCCACACGCTGGGCAACGCGCTGCGGCGCGTGCTGCTGTCGTCGATGGTGGGCTATGCCCCGACCGAGGTCACGATCGCCGGCGTGCTGCACGAGTACTCGGCCATCGACGGCGTTCAGGAAGACGTCGTCCACGTCATGCTCAACCTCAAGGGCGTCGTGTTCCGGCTCCACAACCGCGACGAAGTGACGCTGGTGCTGCGCAAGGAAGGCGAAGGCGCCGTCACCGCCGGCGACATCCAGACCCCGCACGACGTCGAGATCATCAACCCCGAGCATGTCATCGCGCATCTGGCGCATGGCGGCAAGCTCGACATGCAGATCAAGGTCGAGAAGGGCCGCGGCTATGTGCCGGGCAATCTGCGCCGCTACGGCGACGAGCCGACGAAGAGCATCGGCCGCATCGTCCTCGACGCCAGCTTCTCGCCCGTGCGGCGCGTCAGCTACGCGGTCGAGAACGCCCGCGTCGAGCAGCGCACCGACCTCGACAAGCTCGTGATGGAGATCGAGACCAACGGCTCGATCCCGCCCGAGGAGGCGATCCGCCAGAGCGCGCGCATCCTCGTCGAGCAGCTCGCCTTCTTCGCCCAGATCGACCCCAGCCCGCTGGGCGAGATGGTGCAGCAGGTCTCGCGCCCGACGCCGTTCGATCCGATCCTGCTGCGCCCGGTCGACGAGCTCGAATTGACGGTGCGTTCGGCGAATTGCCTCAAGGCCGAGAACATCTATTACATCGGCGACCTGATCCAGCGCACCGAGACCGAGCTGCTGAAGACGCCGAACCTCGGCCGCAAGAGCCTCAACGAGATCAAGGAAGTGCTGGCTTCGCGCGGGCTCACGCTCGGTGCGCGGCTGGAGAACTGGCCCCCGCAGGGCCTCGACAAGCGCTGATCGATCGTTCGATCGATCGGCTGGTCACGTGCAACCCCCGGTACCTGATCCGGCCGGGGTTCAATAAAGACAGGAAAGCACCATGCGCCACCGTAACGGTCCCCGCAAACTGAACCGCACCACCTCGCACCGCCTGGCGATGCTGAGGAACATGTGCAACTCGCTCATCAAGCACGAGGCGATCAAGACCACGCTGCCCAAGGCCAAGGAACTGCGCAGCGTCGTCGAGCCGCTGATCACGCTGGGCAAGGAAGCCACGCTGGCGAACCGCCGCCTGGCTTTCAACCGCACGCGCGATCGCGACGTCGTCGCCAAGCTGTTCAACGAACTGGGCCCGCGCTACAAGGCGCGCCCGGGCGGCTACACGCGCATCCTGAAGATGGGCTTCCGCATCGGCGACAACGCGCCGATGGCCTACGTCGAGCTCGTCGATCGTCCGCAGCCGACCGAAGAGGCGAGCACCGAAGCGGCTGCCGAGTAAGCTGCCCGTCGAATTTGTTGTATACTCATAGGCTCAGTCGCGGGGTGGAGCAGCCTGGTAGCTCGTTGGGCTCATAACCCAAAGGTCGCAAGTTCAAATCTTGCCCCCGCAACCACAAAATATCTAATAAAAACAATAACTTAGAGCTGAATAGACGCCGACCGCGAGGTCGGCGTTTTGCTTGGTGGTCCAAGTCTGGCCCACGCGTGGTCTGGTTGAACCGGCAGCCACGAACTCTGCCCGTCGGGCTTGTGCCCCCGTGAACGAAGGCAGGCAGTATCGAGTGTCGTGCCCGACATCTCGGATGCGTCCCAGCGTGGGACCTGGCTGAGGGTAGCCTCGGGCGACAGGTCGTTGCAGTCCCGACTGCAGCAGGTTCGGCATGGTTCGTTCGTGCACGGGATGTGCGTCTGAATGCCGGATGTACACCGGGTACAACCTATCGAAGCCTCACAGCTAGTCCGCGTAGTCGGACCCCATGGCGTCGAGCCGGCGCTTCAGCGCGCCGTAGGCCATCTCGACCACGGCGCGCTCGGCGGCCCCGGCTTCTCGCGTGGCCTGACTGAACACGTCGGGTCCGAGGCGACGGACTGCACCGGCGGCGGCGCCGGCGATCTGGATGTCGCAAGCGCGCTGCAGCGTCCACAGCCACAGGAACGCCTCTGGAATCGTCCTGCCCCAGGTCAGCAGGCCATGGTTGCGCAGGATGACCACCTGCTTGTCACCCAGGCTCTCGAGCAAGCGCTGCCGCTCGTCGGGGTTCACCGTCACGCCTTCGAAATCGTGATACGCCACACGGCCGTGCAGCATCGCGCCGTAGAACGAGTCGTGCGACAGACCCTGCTCGAGGCCCGCGACGGCACAGCCCGTGGTGGTGTGCGTGTGCATCACGCAGTGGGCGTCGTCGACATGGCCATGGATCGCGCTGTGGGTCACGAAGCCCGCCCGGTTGATGGCGCCCTGGTTGGGCCGCACCGGATTGCCGTCGATGTCCACGGCCACGAGATTGCTCGCCGTGACCTCATGGTATTGCAGGCCGAACGGATTGATCAGGAACACGCGTTCGGGGCCCGGCACGCGCAACGTGATGTGATTGAAGATCAGCTCGGTCCAGCCGAGCAGGTCGAATATGCGGTAACAGGCCGCAAGTTCGATGCGCGCCCGGCGTTCGGCCTCCGTGAGCGCAATGGACCGGGATCCGCTGCGCGCCGATTCATCCATGAGCAGTGGCATGCAAGCCTCCAGGATTGCCGTGAATATAGTTCAACGCCACTCGCCCATCGGTCGCTGCCGTGCTCGACGACCCGGGCCGCGACGTGGCCGCGGACCCGCAGGCGGGCGCGCCGGCGCGAGGCATTCCCATTCGATGCGGCCCGATGCCCCCGCAGCGCGCGCGAAGCGCAGGCCGACCAGGAACCGTCACCGACCCGGAGCCGGCTCGAGCCGACGCGCATTCAGGCGAAGTCGATCCGCTTCGAGAACGGCATCTCCCGCAAACCTATGCACGTGGCGGCGTAGATCGCATTCACCAGCGCCTGTGCCGCGCACCGGGGTCCCCTGTTCCAGACCCCGTACCCAGATCTCGGGGCATCGATACAGGCGCAGGCCTGGATAGACATGGCTGTTCGATTGCCGGGACTTGCCGTCGGCTTCGGTGATCTCGCAATTCATCGCCTGGCCCAGGGCCCGGACGACGGCGCCCTGGAAGGGGTCGTCAAAATTGACCGGATCGACGAGGCGTCCGCCATCGAGCGCGACCCTGCCCCTGCCGATGCGCATGCCCTGCTCGCTCCGCCTCGCCCCGCCTCGCTTCGACGACCTGGGCGCCAGGGACGCCGAACGATTCGACGAAGGCGACACCGCGGCCGCATCCGGGCCCACCCCGACGCCGTTCCCGATCGACATCGCGCCCACCGCTGCGCACACGCGGCGCGCCACCGGCTCGCGCAGCAGTCGCAGTCGCAGGTGCAGGCGCAGGCGCAGGCGCAGGCGCTCGCGCGGCGGGACGGCGCCGGCGACGTGCATCCTCACGTCGGGGAAGCCAAGGGCGAACAACCCAGCCGGCGACGCACCGACCGAGCGCCAGGAACTGGTCGGCGCCAGTGCGGGCACGCGGTAGAAGCGCATGCGGAATTGCGCCAAGGCGTAGGGCAGGTTCCAGGATTCGGCGGGGATCTGGCCATCCGGGCCCGGCATCGGCAGCCTCGGCCGCTGCATCGGCGAGGCTCAGGCGGAGACCGACGCGATGTCCCGCGCGAGCGCTTCGCCCCGGCCGTTCCTGGTCCTGCCGCGCGCGCGACGCATCGTGATCGGGCGCGGGAAGTCGTGCGCGAAATCCTCCTCGCGGCTGCAGATCAGCTCGATCGGCACGCCCGGCATCCGGCGCGCGATCCCGGCCACCCGCGTGATGTGATCGGACGCGAGGCGATGGCCGGCGCCGGCGCCCAGCGCCGCCCCCCCGTCGCCGTCCTTGCTCCATTCCTTGTCCAGGCGCGCGGGCACGAACGCTGCCGCCACGGCGCGCCCATGCGCGCCCCTGCGCGGCCTGGCCGGCCGGGCAGGGCGCCGGGCTCCATTCGGCCGCGATGGCGCCGGCGGCCCGGAAGGCGCGCCAGCTGTCGTCGGTCACCGCCGCCGCGCCGCCGATCACCGGCAGCATCCGCTGCGCGCCGCGCTTCGCGGTGGCGACCCGGGCGTCGAATCCGATCAGCCGGCCGCTCTGGCGCGGCCTCAACTTCAAGGCCGCGTACGGCATGCCGTCGATTCGAAGGTCGATGCCGAACTTCAGCCCCTCCGTCGACCTGGCGCCGATGTCCAGTTTGCATGGGCTCGCCGATTTGCCGCCGCTGCGCCACATCGCAGAACACCACGTCCTGCACCGGTTCGATCACGGCGGCCTGCAACGCGCGGCGGATGCGCGGATCGGCCCCGCAGCGGCAGAGCTGACCCGGCATCGTGGCGTCGATGTCGGCATCGGAAGGGGCCGTTTGCGCCGCGAGCAAGGCCGCCGCCGTCATGATCCGGCCCGACGGGCCGGAGCCGCATCGCGCGACCTGATGCTCGATCCAGGCCTGCTGCACGACGCGCAGCGCCGCGCCGGCGCCGAGCCCTTCCATCGTCGTCACGGCGCCCTGCGACTGGCCGACGGGCCTCGAACAGGAACGCACCGCGGCGCCAGCGACATGCGCGGTCCAGGCGCCGCCGACGCCGATGCCGCTCCGTACTTGGGGCCGGTGATGTCCAGCGCGTCGCGCAGCGCGCGCGGCAACGGCATCTCGGCTTCGACATCGAGCCCATGCAGCGGGCCGTCGACCTGCCGGCGCATCGGTGCGGCGCGCGCGATGGGCGTTCAGGGGCCTGCGGGCGCCGCGCTAGAACGCGAAGCCGCCCTGACGCCGCACGGCCGCGCTCGCGGGCCCGGCGACGAGCGCGGCGAGGCGCTGCGCCAGCGCCGGCTCGGGTGCACGCGCGCACAGGCCGAGCGTGTAATCCGTCGCGAGTTCGAATTCCCGCGGCAGCGAGCCGACGAGATCGACGCCGGCGGTGTAATTGATCTCGGTCTCCTGGGTGCAGCCGATGACCCGCTCCGCCGTCGAGCGCGCCATCGCGGCCATCGCCGTCGCGCCGTTCGGCAGGGGCCGCAGCGCGGCTGCGAGCTCCCGCTCCAGCCCCAGCTTCTTCAGCACGTTCATGAAGTGGATGCCGGCCGTGGCCTGCCCGGGGTCGGGGAAGTAGATCTCCCGTGCGGCGCGGAACGCCGCGGCGAGCGCTGCGCGGTCGCCGATGGCCGGCCGCGCATGACCCGACGGCACCGCGATGCCGGTCTTGACGACGCCCAGCGATTGCGCGCTGCCGGCCACGAGATGGCCCGACTCGATCAGCTGCAGCACGAGCGCCCGGGTCAGGATCACGAGGTCGCAGGGCGCGCCGCCGAGGAGCCGCTCGCGCATCGCCCCGACCGCGCTGTAGGTCGCCTCGATGCGCGCGCCGGTCTCGGCCTCGAAACCGGCCTGCACGGCCCGCACCACGGCCGCCGCGGCGCCGCCGCTCAAGACCCGCACCACGCTCGTCGTCGTTGTCATGTTCGTCCTGTTCGTCCTGTTCGTCTTCCGCGCCGGGTCAGTCCGGCCCGGCATCCCGTGCCGCGGCCATCAGGGCCTCGGCGGTGAAGGGCATGCGGCGCATGCGCAGCCCCAGCGCGTCGTCGATCGCGTTCGCGATCGCCGCTGCCGTGGGGCCGATGCTGCATTCGCCGGCGCCCAGCGCCGGCAGATCGGGCCGGTCGATGAGCTCGACCTGCACCGGCGCGGCGGCGCCGAAACCGAGGATCGGATACGAGGCCCAGTCGTCCGACGCGATCCCGCCGGCGCCGATCCGCGCCGCCTCGCACAGCGTCCAGCTCGCGGCCTGCATCGCGCCGCCCTCGAGCTGGTTCCTGACGCCGTCGGCATGCACGACGAGCCCGACGTCCGCCGCCAGGTACAGCCCGCGCAGCGACACGCCCCGGTCCAGCGCCAAGTCGGCCACCACCGCGCAATAGGCGCCGCTGTTCTTGTAGCGCGCGTAGCCGATGCCGAGGCCGCGGCCCTCGCCGCGGCGTGCGCGCTCGTCCCAGCCGGCCATGCGGGCAGCCGCGCGCAGCACCGCCTGCGCGCGCGGGTCGTCGAGATGCGCGAGCCGGTATTCCAGCGCGTCGCGCCCGAGGGCGCGCGCGATCTCGTCGAGCATCGACTCGGCGGCATAGACGTTGACATGCGCGCCCAGCGAGCGCAGCGCCGAGACCCGCAGCGGCATCGACAGCACGCGGTGGCTGACCACGCGCACGCGCGGCGCGGCGTAGGGAGGCACGGCGTTGCGATCGGCGCCGCCG
>JAGWVB010000332.1 GCA_018971105.1 Burkholderiales bacterium | reverse complement strand
GATGCCGACCCAGTCGCCGTCGGCGATGCCGCGCTCCTCGGCATCGTGGGCATGGATCTCGAGCCGGTCCTCGTCGTGCCAGCGGTTGTTCGGCGTGCGCCGCGTCTGCGCGCCGACGTTGTATTGCGAGAGGATGCGCCCGGTCGTCAGCAGCAGCGGGTATTTGCGCGTCACCTTCTCGAGGCTCTCGACGTACTGGGTGATGAAGAAGCGGCCCTTGCCGCGCACGAAGCGCTGCGCGTGCATGGTCGCGGTCCCGGCCTCGTCGGTGTCCGCGTTGCACGGCCATTGCACGCTGCCCAGGCGCTCGATCTTGGCGTAGCTGACGCCGGCGAAGGTCGGCGTCAGCGCGGCGATCTCCTGCATGATCTGCTCGGGGTGGTCGTAATGCATCGGGTAGCCCAGCGCGTTGCTGAGCTTCATCGTCACCTCCCAGTCGCCCAGGCCGGCCAGCGGCGGCATGACGCGGGTCACGCGCGAGATGCGCCGCTCGGCGTTCGTGAAGGTGCCGTCCTTCTCGAGGAAGCTGCAGCCCGGCAGCAGCACATGGGCGTATTTGGCGGTCTCGTTGAGGAAGATGTCCTGCACGACGATGCATTCCATCGCCTGCAGCGCCGCCGCCACATGCTGGGTGTCGGGGTCGGACTGCACGATGTCCTCGCCCTGGCAGTACAGGCCCTTGAAGCTGCCGGCCAGCGCGGCGTCGAACATGTTCGGGATGCGCAGCCCCGGCTCGGGGCTGATCGTCACGCCCCAGGCCTCCTCGAACTGGCTGCGCACCGTCGTGTCGGCGACATGGCGGTAGCCCGGCAGCTCGTGCGGGAAGCTGCCCATGTCGCAGCTGCCCTGGACGTTGTTCTGGCCGCGCAGCGGGTTCACGCCGACGCCCTCGCGACCGACCATGCCGCAGGCCATCGCGAGGTTGGCGATGCCGATGACCATCGTCGAGCCCTGCGCATGCTCGGTCACGCCGAGGCCGTAATAGATCGCCGAATTCGGCCCCGCCGCGTACAGCCGCGCGGCGGCGCGCACCTCGGCCGCCGCGACGCCGGTGACCGCTTCGAAGGCCTCGGGTGAATTCTCGGGCCGGGCGACGAATGCGCGCCATTCATGGAAGCTCTTGGTGTCGCAGCGCGCGGCGACATAGGCCTCGTCGACGAGGCCCTCGGTGACGACGACATGGGCCAGCGCCGTGATCATCGCGACGTTCGTGCCCGGGCGCAGCGCCAGGTGGTGCTCGGCGCGCACATGCGGCGTCTGCACGAGTTCGATGCGCCGCGGGTCGACGACGACGAGCCTGGCGCCCGCGCGCAGCCGCCGCTTCATGCGCGAGGCGAACACCGGGTGCGCGTCGGTCGGGTTGGCGCCGATGACGAGGATCACGTCGGCCTGCTCGACCGACTTGAAGGTCTGCGTCCCGGCCGAGGTGCCGAAGGTCTGGCCCATGCCATAGCCCGTCGGCGAATGGCACACGCGCGCGCAGGTGTCGACGTTGTTGTTGCCGAAGGCGGCCCGGATCAGCTTCTGGACCAGGTAGGCCTCCTCGTTCGTGCAGCGGCTGGAGGTGATGCCGCCGACCGCATCGCGGCCATGCTCGGCCTGGATGCGCTTGAATTCGCCCGCCGCATGGGCGATCGCCTCGTCCCAGCTCACCTCGCGCCAGGGATCGGTGATGCGCGCGCGGATCATCGGCTTGGTGATGCGGTCCTTGTGCGTCGCATAGCCCCAGGCGAAGCGGCCCTTGACGCAGGAATGGCCCTCGTTGGCCTTGCCGTCCTTCCACGGCACCATGCGCACGACGGTGTTGCCCTTCATCTCGGCCTTGAAGCCGCAGCCGACGCCGCAATAGGCGCAGGTCGTGATCGCGCTGTGCTCGGCCTGGCCGAGCTCGATCACCGATTTCTCCTGCAGCGTCGCCGTCGGGCAGGCCTGGACGCAGGCGCCGCAGCTGACGCAGTCGCTGTCCATGAAGGGCTGGTCCTGGCCCGCCGAGACGCGGCTGCCGAAGCCGCGCCCGCTGATCGTCAGCGCGAACGTGCCCTGGGTCTCCTCGCAGGCGCGCACGCAGCGGTTGCAGACGATGCACTTGCTCGGGTCGTAGGTGAAGTAGGGATTCGACTCGTCCTTGCGCGCATCCAGGTGGTGCGCACCGGCGGCCGCGCCGACGCCGTAGCGCACCTCGCGCAGCCCGGTGACGCCGGCCATGTCCTGCAGTTCGCAGCGGCCGTTGGCGCTGCAGGTCAGGCAGTCCAGCGGGTGGTCGCTGATGTAGAGCTCCATCACGCCCTTGCGCAGTTCCTGCAGCTTCGGGGTCTGCGTGCGCACGACCATGCCCTGCTCCGCGGGCGTGGTGCAGGAGGCCGGGTAGCCCTTGCGGCCCTCGATCTCGACCAGGCACAGCCGGCAGGAGCCGAAGGGTTCGAGGCTGTCGGTGGCGCAGAGCTTGGGCACTTGGACACCGGCCGCGACGGCCGCGCGCATCAGCGAGGTGCCGCGCGGCACGGCGACCGCCTCGCCGTCGATGGTCAGCGTCACGGTCTGCGCGGACTGGCGCGCGGGCGTGCCATGGTCGATTTCGGGCGCGAGATGTTTGAACATGGTCAGCTTCCTCAGGCCGCCTGCTGGTCGGGCGGCGCCAGGCCGAAATCGGCGGGGTAATGGTTCAGTGCCGAGAGCACCGGGTAAGGCGTCATGCCGCCCATCGCGCACAGGCTGCCGTTGAGCATCGTGTCGCAGAGATCGCGCAGCAGGCGCACCTGCTGCGGCCGGTTGTGGTTCGCGGCGATGCGGTCGATGACCTCGACGCCGCGCGTCGAGCCGATGCGGCAGGGCGTGCATTTGCCGCAGCTCTCGAGGGCGCAGAACTCCATCGCGTAGCGCGCGAGCTTCGAGAGGTCGGCGCGGTCGTCGTGGACGACGATGCCGCCATGGCCGACGACGGCGCCGACGGCCGCATAGGCCTCGTAGTCCAGCGGCAGGTCCCATTGCGAAGGCGGGACGTAGGCGCCGAGCGGGCCGCCGACCTGGATCGCCTTCACCGGCCGCCCGCTGCGCGTGCCGCCGCCGAAATCGAACACGAGTTCGCGCAGCGTGACGCCGAAGGCCTTCTCGATCAGGCCCGCGTGCTTCACGTTGCCGGCCAGCTGGAAGGGCAGCGTGCCGCGCGAACGGCCCATGCCGTAATCGCGGTAGTAGGCCGCGCCGCGTGCCAGGATGAGCGGCACGCTGGCCAGGCTGATGACGTTGTTGATGACGGTCGGGCAGCCGAACAGGCCCTCGACGGCGGGCAGCGGCGGCTTCGCGCGCACGATGCCGCGCCGGCCCTCGATGCTTTCGAGCAGCGCCGTCTCCTCGCCGCAGACATAGGAGCCGGCGCCCTTGCGCAGCTCGATCTCGAAGGCGCGGCCGCTGCCGCGGATGTCGCGGCCGAGATGGCCGGCGGCGGTGGCGCGCGCGATCGCCTCGTGCATCACGGCGATGGCCTGCGGGTATTCCGAGCGGATGTAGAGATAGCCCCGCGTCGCCCCGACGGCGAGGCCGGCGATCGTCATGCCCTCGATCAGCAGGTACGGATCGCCCTCCATCGTCATGCGATCGGAATAGGTGCCCGAATCGCCCTCGTCGGCGTTGCAGACGATGTATTTCTGCGCCGCCGGCGCCTGCAGCACGGTGCGCCACTTGATGCCGGCCGGGAATGCGGCGCCGCCGCGGCCGCGCAGCCCGGACTCGAGCACCTGCTCGACGATGGCGGCGGGATCCAGCGTCAGCGCCCGCGCCAGCCCGGCCCAGCCTTCGTGGGCCGCGTAATCGGCGAGCGAGAGCGGGTCGGTCACGCCCATGCGGGCGAAGGTCAGCCGTTCCTGGCGCGCGAGGTAGGGGATCTCGTCGACCGGCCCCTGGCACAGCGCGTGCGGTCCGCCTTCGAGCAGGCCGGCGGCCAGCAGCCCGGGCACGTCGTCCGCCTGCACCGGGCCGTAGGCGATGCGGCCGCGCGCCGTCTCGACCTCGACCAGCGGTTCGAGCCAGAACAGCCCGCGCGAGCCGTTGCGCACGATCTCGACCGCGCGGCCGCCGGGCGC
>JAGWVB010000050.1 GCA_018971105.1 Burkholderiales bacterium | reverse complement strand
CGCGGCGGCGAGCCCGCGAGCCCGCGCCCGCAGGTCGCTGGCGGCTCGGCTCGGCGGCACGCGCCGCCATGAGCGGGCGCCTCGTTGGCCGGCGCCACGAAGCTTTCTCACGCCCAGGCCGAGGATTGCTTTAGATTCGGTGCCGATGTCGTCGATCCGCAGCCTGCGCACCTTTCTCGCCGTCGCCCGGCTGGGCAGCTTCGCCGCCGCCGGCAAGGAGGTCGGGCTCACCGCGGCGGCGGTCGGCTTGCAGGTGCGTGCGCTGGAGGATGAACTCGAGCAGCAGCTCTTCGATCGCGGCGCGCGCGCCGTGGTGCTCAACCCGGCGGGACGACGCCTTGTCGATCCGGTGCAGGAGATCGTCGAGCGCTACGAGGCGCTGGCCGCGCCTGCCCCGGGCGGCCGCATCGCCGGCACCGTCGTGATGGGGGCGCTGGTCTCGGCGCTGATGGGCGCCTTCGCCGACGCCTTGTGGGCCATACGCCGCGAGAACCCCGATCTCGACGTGCGGCTCTTCGCCGGCCAGTCGGCCGACTTCGCGAACCGGCTCGAGCGCGGCGAGCTCGACGCCGCCGTCGCGACCCAGCCGCCTTCGCCGCTGCGTTCGGGGCTGCGCTGGACGCCGCTGTACAGCGAGCCGATGGTGCTGGTGGTGCCGCGCAAGCCGCATTTCGAGCTGCCCGAGGACGGGATCGAGATCCTGGCGCGCTGCCCCTTCATGCGTTTCGATCGCCAGACCTGGACCGGACACCTGGTCGACGAGGTGCTCGCGCGCGCCGGCGCCAGCGTGAGCGAGGGCATCGAGCTGAACTCGGTCGAGGCCATCGTGGCCCTCGTGCGCCAGGGCTTCGGCGTGTCGGTGGTGCCGCGCCTGGCCAACCTGCAGTGGTCGCGCGACCGCGCCTTGCGCATCGTGCCGCTGCCCGGCGATGCCGTGCAGCGCCATGTGGGCCTGCTCGAGCGCCGCCGCCACGGGCGCGAGCGCTTCACCGAGGCGGTGAAGGACTATTTCGGGCGCAGCGGCGGTTTGCACGGGGCTTGAAGCCCACGCAGATTGCGCAAAGCGATTCTTTGCCTCAGCACCAAAAAGTTTCGCTACTGCGATTCCTCCCGCCGGACTATGGTGCCGTCACCGGGAACCGAGTCGGCGTTCCGACGCCAGGCCTGGCTAGAAACAGGAGAGTTGCGGTGACGGACATTCGATGCAGGACCCCGGGTGGCCGTGCGGCGACGGCGCGCGTCGAGGCCGCGGCTGCGCAGGCGCCTGCCTCCACGCCATGCGGGCCGTGACCGGGTCCGCGAAGCCCCAGTGCCCAGGTGGGCTGGACGGACGGCACGCTCGACTTCAGCGACCAGCCTGATGATCGATTGGCCCTGGCCCACCCTCGCCGGCGTGGCGGCGACCATCGTCGTCGGCTACACGGTCTACGGCATGAGCGGCTTCGGCGCGAACATCGTCGCCATGCCCATCCTGGCGCAGCTGCTGCCGCTGCGCGACGCCGGGCCGATGCTGGCGATCTTCGACATCTGCACCGGCACGCTGCTGCTGGCGCGCTGGCACCGCCACCTCGACTGGCGCGAGATCGCGCGCCTGCTGCCCTGGCTGCTCATCGGGATTGCCGGCGGCGTGCAGGCGCTTGCCCGTGTCGACGAGCGCTGGCTGCTGCTCGCGCTGGGCGCCTTCGTGCTCGGCTATTCGGCCTGGAGCCTGCTGCGACGCGCGAACCCGCGCCCGCTGGCGACCGCGTGGGCCATGCCGGCGGGTCTCATCGGCGGCGCCGTCACCGCGCTGTACGGGACCGGCGGGCCGATCTACACGATCTACCTGGCGCGCCGGCTGCCCGACAAGACCGCCCTGCGCTCGACCATCGGCGGCGTCATCCTCGGGAACGCCTTGATCCGGATCGCGCTTTACCACCACGCCGGCTTCTACGACCGGCCCGGACTCGTCGCGCTCGCGCTGGCGATGCTGCCCTGCGCCTTCATCGGCCTGTGGCTCGGCGGCCGCCTCCATCTGCGCGCCCAGCCCCGGCGCGCGCTGAACGCCGTCTGGTCGCTGCTGCTGCTCGCCGGACTCGGCCTGCTCTGGCGCGGCTTCCATGCGGCTTGAGCAGGTGGGGCCGCGCCGTCAGGGACCTGACGGCTCCGCCACCAGGCCCTGGACTTGGCGCGGGATGGTCCGGATCGCCGGCAAGCGCCTGGACGACGGGCTTCAGATGCGACTGGAAACGCTCGTCCGCGCGGCCGCGCCCGCGGCGTTGAATCTCAGGCCGTCACGTCGAACACCGGCTCGCAGCGCACCTCGGTCCTGACCGAATTGGCGATGAAGCATTCCTCGTGGGCGCGGTGATGCAAGGCGCGCACCGCCGCCTCGTCGGGCCGATGTGCGCCGCCGAAGACGACGCGCGGGCGCAGCACGACGAGGTCCATCGCCATGCGGCCCTCGGCATTGCGCGCCATCGTGCCCAGCGCGGCGTCCTCGTAGCGCTCGACGCGGCAGCCCTGCGCCGCGGCGAGCGCGAGGAACCACAGCATGTGGCAGCTCGAGAGCGAGGCCACGAACATCTCCTCGGGGTCGACCGCGGCCGCGCTGGAATAGGGCAGCGGCACGACATGGGGCGATGCCGAGCCGGTCCATTCGACCCCGCCGTCGAAACGCAGGCGGTGGACCCGGCTGTAGCGCTGGTCGACGAAGGGCTCGGCTGCGTCGCGTTGCCAATCGATCCAGGCGTGATGGGTGTGAGCCATGCCGCCATTGTCGCGCGCGACCGACAGGCCCCTTGCGGGCCTTGGAGCGCAGGCCCGGCAAGGCCGGGCCGTGCCGAGCCGGCTGCCGCCTGCGGGCCGAAACCCGATGCCTCGACGCTCAGCCGGGAACGCGCATGCAGACCGGCAAGCGACCGGTCTCGCGAAAGCCGAGTCCGCGATAGACCGGATAGCCGGCCGCGGACGACTGCAGCACGCCGATCCGGTAGCCCAGCGCCGCCGCCACGCGCAGCGGCTGCGACGTTGCATGCCGCCCCAGGCCGCGACCGCGGAACTCGGGCAGCGTGGCGACGCTGTAGATGCCCGCGAGCCCGTCGGCCAGGAACAGCACGCTGGTGGCGACGAGGCGCCCGCCGCAGCGGATGGCGTAATACTGCGTGGCCGCCGCGGGCGCGGGGTCGATGCCCAGGGTCGCGGGCGAAAAGCGCCGCGCCAGGGCCGGCGGCATCTCGAATCCCACGGCCAGGACGGACGTGAATTCGGCGGCTTGCGCCGGCTCCACGCGCAGCCATTCGCAGCCCGCAGGCAAGCCTGTCGCCGGCAGTTCGGCGATGTCGACGACCATCGCCGGCATCGATTCGACGCTGCTGAAACCCGCGGCGGCGAGCCACGACGCGGCCGTCGCCGGCCATGCGGCGCACCCGATGACGGTCGCCGGCCACGCGCCATCGACCAGCGGTTGCGCGGCCTCGGCGAGGTCGGCGGCGTCGGCGGCATCGTTGACGATGGCCACGTTGCCCAAGGGATGCGCCATACCGGTGATGACGCGGATGTAGGCGGGCCTGTGCACCGCAGCGTCGTCGCGCGCCAGCGCGCGCCAGGAACGATCCAGATGCAGCGCCGCGCGGCGCGCCAGGTCGTTCGATTCAGGCATGGGCAAGACCGGCAGACGGGGTGGGTGCACGCGGCATTGCGCCGGGCGGCGCCACCGCATCGAGCGGCGCATGCTATCGATGCGCTGCGGATTTGGCCAGCCGGCGTCAACCCGCCTGCACCGGCCGGGTTCGAAGACTCGGGTCATCTCCGCGGCGATCGCCGCCCCGGCGCCCGGCTGCGGGCGCCCGGGCATCCAAGCGCGGCCTGGCGGCGCGCGAACCTCAGTCGACGAGCAAGGCGTTCTGCGCCAGCAACAGCAGGCGACGCTGCAACGATTCGGGGCTCAGCGCCTCACGCTCGTCCGGCGGCGACGCCGCGACCAGCGCTTCGAGCAGTTCGGCGGCATCGCGCGTGCCGTCCAGCAGCGCGACCAGCCGGCGCAGCATCGGCGTCGGCAGCAGGAAGGTGCCGTGGGCGCCATTGACCACCGGCGCGCCGCGCTCGGCCAGCCGGCGCACGTAGGGACTGGCACGCGGCCGTTCGCCCACCGCGGTGGCGTGGGTCCAGCGTGCGGCGTGGATCTCCACGAGGTCGCGCGCGTAGAGGGCCAGCAGCGCCGGCAGCAGCGGCGCCGCCGGCGCCAGGCGAGCGGCGGCCTCGGGCGCAGGCCCTTGCAGTGCCCGCGCCACGGCGGCGCTGGCATCTGCGTAGCGCATGCCGCGCGGGTCGCCGGCGGCCAGCGCGCACAGCAGCGCCTTGGCCAGCGGCTCGGCGGCGCGGAAGCTGCCCTGGTAGGGATGCCGGAATTCCAGCGCAGCGGCCGCGTGCGGCTCGGCATCGGGGCACGCGGGCAAGGCGCGCGTCGATAGCCACAGCCCGTCCAGGCGCGGCTCGGTCACCGCGGGATCCACCACCAGCCCCTGGCGGCACAGCAGCGTCTGGCGAAAGCGGCGCAGCTGCAGGAAGTCGATGTACTGCTCGCGCTCGAGCCGCGGCATGGCCTCGAGCCGGCGCCGCACCGGCCCCGGATAGGCGGCAGTCGACATCGCGCCGAACTCGGCCTCGGCCAGATATTGCAGGCCGCAGGCGGTGGCGGCGTCGATGAAATCCAGGAAATACAGGGGCTCGTTGTCCTCGGCCAGCAGGTCGTGCAGCAGGAAGTAGTCCTTGCCTTCGAAGCCGGCCATCTCGCGCTCGATCAGTTCGCGCGTGAAGGCCTGGCCGGGCACCGCGGCGAGCATGAAGTCCACCGCCTCGCGCGCCGCGCGCGGGCGCTGCTGCGGGTCGGCGATGGCACGGGTGTGGAAGCGCATCAGGTCGCGCGGCACATGGCGCAGATAGCCGCCCGGCAGCGCGCTGTAGCTGATGTAGGCCACGCCCTGGGGCGCGAGGCAGCGCGCGCACAAATCCATCAGGCGCTGGCGCACGGTGGCCGGCACCCAGGAGAGCACGCCGTGCGCGACGATGAAGTCGAACGGCTCGGGGCCGGGGTCGACTTCGCCGATGTCGCCGACCCGCAACTCGAGGTTGTCCAGGCCCAGCGCCGCCAGCGCCTGCCGGCCTTCGGCGATGGCCGTGGCCGCCAGGTCGATGCCGACGAACCGCGCCTGCGGAAAGGCCAGTGCCTGGGGAATCAGGTGACCGCCGTCGCCGCAGCCGAGTTCGAGCAGGCGGCAGCGGGCGGGCAGCGCGCTCGCCAACCCGCACAGCCGCCCCAGCGTGGCCAGGCGATCGGCCGACGCCTGGGGATAGAACTTCCCGGGGTAGCGAACCTGGTCGTAGGGAGTCGTCTCCACGCCGCGGCGCGGTCCGGTCTACCCGCCGCGACGGCGCCGGCGCAGCGCTGCCGCGCCCAGCAGCCCGGTGCCCAACAGGGCCAGCGTGCCGGGCTCGGGCACCGCGAAGGGACTGTCGGTGAGGCTCAGCACGCCATCGCTGGTGGGCAATTCGGCCGTGAACATCAGCGTATTGGACTGATAGTCGTAATCGAGGGCGTAGGTGCCGTCGAACTTGTGGGTCGTCTGCAGCTTGAGGCCGAGAAAGTTCGTCGATGCGAACGTGCCACCATCGAAATCGCTGAGCAGGTAATCGCCGCTGATGTCCCAGTAGGCATCGTAGTTCTGCACGCCATCGATCAGGTCGCCCAGAACCTGCGTGTAGTTGAACTTGATATGGTGGCCGCTGGCCGGCACGGCTCCGGCCACGAGGACCTCTTTGAGCGTCACCTTGAGGAAATCCTTCTGCCCATCACCGGCCTTGCGCCCCACGACGGTCTCGCTGAACCGATCCCCGCTGCAATCCAGGTTCGAAGTAATGTCGGGATCGACGCTGTTGTCATAGAAGTCGAATGTCAATGTCGGCGTATCAACCGTGGAAGTCGGCCAGCCGACCCTGCCGCCGGCTGAGGGATTTGCGCCGTCCAGGCAGCTGAAATTCGGGCTCACGAGCGCGGCCTGCGCACTGCCCAGGGATCCGGCCGCCAACGAGGCGAATGCGACCGACTGCAAGATGGGCTTCTTCATGACAGCTATCTCCAGTTGATTGATGAATCGCATTTCTAACACTCGAATTGATGGCTCCCAAGCCCATGTTCCAGGGGGTGTACGCAATCGAGGGTCGGACGCCTGGCGGCTTTTCCGCGCCAAGTCCGTGGGCTTTGGCCAGGGACCGAACGATGTTCGCCTGGCACTGCATCGCCCGGCCATTGCTCATTGGATCGAGAGCAGCATGACCCGGGACCCGATGCGCCGGACCGTTGAAATGCAAGCGCGCCTGACCTCGCTGCGCTGCGCGACCGGCATGGCCTGTCGCAGTGAGACAATTCGTGAAGTGCGAGATTGAATTCACAATTGATATTGCAATCGAGATTGCAATCGAATCGCCATCGCCATCGCCATCGCCATCGCCATCGCCATCGCCATCGCCATCGCCATCGCAATCGCATTTGTCATCGAAATCAAGCGCGCAGCCGATGCATCGCTGCGCGCAGCATCGGCCGTCGGTCGCCGCGGCTGAACGGCTGGACGGCTGGATGCAGCGGATCGCGGCATGGCCCGCACGACCGATTGCGATGCAGCCTTCGGTCGACGTCGGCCATCCCGGCCACGTGCGGGGCGAATGCGGTTTTCTGCGTTCACCGCCAGGCTCGTCGGGTCGACAGGTGGATACTCAAGCGGCTCGCGTCGGCTCTGCGATTCGGGGCGACGGCTTTGGGCGCGGCGGAGGACTCTCCGCAGTCTCGCTGCTTCGAGCAAAATCTTGCACCGCGGCACGCATGAACCGGCGTCCCAGACGGTTTCCGACGGGACCTCGAGGCTGATCCAGGCCAAGATGCAAGCGTGGGCGAATTTGACCGGGATGCACAAGCCGCGAGACCGCCTTCGAAGGACAGGACATGAATCAGAGCACGCTCGCGACGACCGGGTTGTATCCCGGCTTCGAACATCGGCTGGTCGAGGTGGAACCGGAGGTCCGGATCGCCGTGACCGTCGGCGGTTCGGGGCCGCCGCTGTTGCTGCTGCACGGGCATCCGCAGACCCGCGCCATCTGGCATCGCATCGCACCGGTGCTGGCCCGCTCGCATACGCTGGTGATGGCCGATCTGCGAGGCTATGGCGATTCGTCCAAGCCGGCGGGTGCAGCGGACCACGCCAACTACTCGAAGCGCGTGATGGCCCTGGACCACGTCACGGTGATGACCGCGCTCGGCTTCGAACGCTTCGATGTGCTGGCCCATGATCGCGGCGCTCGGGTGGCCCATCGCCTGGCCGCGGATCATCCGCAAGCGGTCGCCCGCCTGGTCCTGCTCGACATCGCACCCACGCTGTCCATGTACGAGCAGACGACCGAGACTTTTGCGCGTGCCTATTGGCACTGGTTCTTCCTGATCCAACCGCCGCCGCTGCCCGAGCGCCTGATCACCGCGGATCCCGCGGGCTACATCCGCGACGTGATGGGTCGGCGCAGTGCCGGGCTGGCGCCGTTCGACCCGCGCGCACTGGCCGAATACATGCGCTGCATCGCGCTGCCGGGTGCCGCCCACGGTCTCTGCGAAGACTATCGAGCGGCAGCCGGCATCGATCTGGATCACGACCGGAGCGATCGCGCCGCGGGCCGCATGCTGGAGATGCCCGTGCTCGCGCTGTGGGGCGCGGACGGCGTGGTGCATCGCTGCTTCAAGCCGTTGGACGAATGGCGGCGCGTTGCGCGCCAGGTCGAAGGGCAGCCGGTCGCTTGCGGCCACTACATCGCCGAGGAGGCGCCCGAGGCGTTGCTCGCGCAGGTCCAGCCGTTCCTCGCGCGTGAAATCGCATGAAGTACGCCGGGGGAGTCTTCAGCGAGTCACGCCGGCACGGCACGACCACCATGCCGGCGACGACCGCGTAGCGCCGCCGCTGGGACTGCACCCGGCGATGCAGCGGTCAGCAAGGAATCGGAGCCGTGGTCCCGCAGCCTGGCCACGCTGCGAGCGGAGCGGGGTGCAGTGCACGGCAATGCCACCCCTCAAGAGCTTCAGGGCAAAGAAAAACGGCCTAGAAGCCCAATGCCTCTAAGCCGTTGATCCATTTCTTGTTCTTATGGTGCGGCTGGCAGGAATCGAACCCACGACCCCTTGGTTCGTAGCCAAGTACTCTATCCAGCTGAGCTACAGCCGCACGTAGCCTAACAGTGTAGCACGGTCTGAACCCGACTCTGTCAATCGAGCGCCGCGGCGGCCTGCTCGCAGCGCAGCGCCTGCGCCTCGTCGGATTCCTGGCGCGCCAGCCGGGCGAGTTCGCGCCAGGCGGCGCGGCGCGTGCGGGCCGGCAGCGCCGGTGCCGCGGCGGCCTGCTCGAGCAGCCGCCGGGCCTTGCCCCAGAGCTGGCGTTCGGCAAAGACCATCCCGACCGCGGCAACGACGGCGTTCTCGTGGCTGAAGGCCTGCACGGCACTCTCCAGCCGCGGCAACCAGTCCACGCCGATGCCGCCGCGGGCGTCGATCAGCGCCATCGCGACCGCCTCGCGGTCCTCGCGCGCAATGTCGCTCAGGCGATCCCAGAACGGGCGCAACCAGACGCGCGCGTCTTCATTCGCATCGAGCTGGCACGCGCGCTGCGCCGCCCGCGCCGCGACCTGGGCGTCGCGCCGGTCGGCCTGGTCGAACTGGCTCCAGAGGCGGCGCAACTGCTGGATGTCGTGCGCGCCCTCGAGCGTCTCGCCGACGAGCGAGCGCAGCAGGCTCTGCGCGACGATGGGCGAGAACGCCTGGTGGTTGGCGAGCAGGCGCGCCGTGTGCAGCGCCTCGAGCGGCCGGCGGTCCATGCGCAGGGCCTGCAGCTTCAGGCGCAGCGCCTGGGTGCGGCGGCCGGCCCCCGGCGGCAGCGCCTCGAGCGAGCGCAGCGCGCGCGCCGCGTCGCGATCCTCGAGCGCCCATTCGGCGGCCAGCAGCCGCGCCGCGTCGTCCGATCCGCCGCGCGCCGCCTGGAGCGCCTGCTGCAGCGCCTCGTCACGCCGGGCGCGGTCCTGCAGGCGGTGCAGGCTGCCGGCGGCCAGCAGATGGGCGATCATCCTGAACTCACCGTCGCCGGACAGCGCCGGCGCACCGTCGGCAATCTGCAGCGCGCGCTGCGCCGCCTTGCGCGCGCGCCCGTAGCGGGCGCCGAAGAATTCGCCCAGCGCCTCGCGCAGCGCGGCCTGGGCGGCGCGCTCGCGCCGCAGCGCCCGCCAGGCACCGGCGCGCTGCGGCAGGCTGATGAGCGCATTGATCGCCTGCACCGCCGACATCAGCAGCACACAGGCGCCGACGAGGGCGATCACGAACAAGTTCAGCGACAGGTCGGTGCGCCAGCCGCCCCAGTAGAGGCTGACCAGCCCGTCGTTGCTGCCCAGCGTCGTCGCCGCGACGACGGCAACGACGAAGATCAGCACCAGCCAGATGACGCCGCGCATCGCCTTCAGTGCGCCCTAGCGCCCGGCCGACGCCGCGGCCAGCGCGGCCAGCGTCGCGTCGGGCTCCGGCACGTTGATCTGGCGCGCCTGCGCCCGGACCTGGCGCAACTGCTCGATCGCGACCGTGACGCGGCGCGAGCCGCGGTCGAAATAGCGCTCGAGCGCAGCCTGCGCATCGCGCAGATCCGATTGCGCGGTATCGAACTGGCGCGACAGCAGCGCGAGCCGGGCGTTGAGCAGGCGCAGCTTGAGGTTCTCGCGCAGGAAGAAGGCCTGGTCCGGGGCGATCAGCATCGCCTCGGGCGCCTCGATGCGGGTCACGCGCACGAGCCCGCGCACTTCCTGCCAGACGCGGTCGGCCAGCGCCCGCCAATCGCGGTGCACCCATTCGCGCCAGCCCGCGGCCGAGGCCGCTGCGGAGGGCGCTTTCGCCGCCGCGGCTGCCGGCGCCGGGGCCCGGTGCGCGCGGTGCTCGGGGCCGCTCAACAGCGGCAGTTCGTCGACCTGGCGGATGACGTCGTCGAGCCGGATCGTCAGGCCGTTGATGTCGGTGACGCCGGCGCCGCGCACGCGGTCCATGTCCTGCATCACGGCGCGGCGCACGCGCTCGAGCCGGGGCTGGTTGTAGCGCGAGAGGCGGTCGTCGGCCTGCTTGAGCGTGGCCAGCAGCGGCTCGGCGCTGCCGGTGATCGCGGCCTGGCGCATCGCCACCCGCACCGAGGTATCGATGTCGGCGAGCACGTTCTCGTCGCGCGAGCGCGAAAGCGACTGGATCAGGTCCTCGAGCTGGCTGCGCTGGATCGAGGTCTCGTCGACGCGCGCCTCGAGCAGCGCCATCTTCGCCGCCGATTCGCGCGACGCGGTCTCGGCCTGCTGCGCCAGCGTGCGCGCCTCGGTGGCCTGGACGCCGCTGTCCTGCTGGCGCTTGACGAGTTCGGCCTCGAGCGTCTTGACGCGCTGCTGGGTGTTCCAGGCCAGCATCCATGCCGCCGCCAGCAACAGGGTGTAGACGAGCGCGAGCGCAAAGGTCCAGCGCGACGGCGTCGTCGCCGCCACCACCACGGGCACGGGCCGGGCCTCCGCGGTCGCGGCGGCGGGCGTCTGGGGCGTCAGAGGCGTCGGGTTCACAGGGGCGCCGATTGTATCGGCGGCCATGCGGGCCAGCGCCGCTGCCACGGCACCGGGCGTCGGCGCGGCCAGCTCGACCGCGCCGTAGCCGAATTCGCGCGCCGCCTCGGCGATGCGCGCATGGGTGGCGATGGCGCGCGCGGCCGACCAGTCGGCCTGCGGCGCCAGGTTGCGCAGATGACCCAGCGCCTCGCTGCTGCTGAGGAGCCAGACGGCTTCGCGCGGCCGCGCCAGCGCCTGCGCCAGCAGCGCCTGCCCCGCGGCGTCGGGCCGGGGCGCCAGGCGCCGGTACGCGGCTACGAAGTCGACCGTCGCGCCACGCTCGCGCAAGCGGTCGGCGAGCCAGTCGCGGCCGCCGTCGCCGCGCACGACGAGCACGCGCCGGCCGGTCCATTCCTCGCCTTCAAGGCGCCGCCACAGCGCCTCGGAATCGAAGCTCGCGGCGTCGGCCGCCGGCTCGACGAGCGCAGCGTCGGCCAAGCCGGCCGCGCGCAGCGCCGCCGTCGTCCCGGGGCCGGTCGACGCCGCACGCAGCGCCGGCGGCCAGATCGGGGCCTCGTCGGCAGCGGCGAAGAATCCATGCACGGCGTTGGCGCTGACGAACATCACGAGCGCGTAGCCGCCCAGCCGCGCCCAGGCCTGGCGCAGCGGCTCCGTGTCGGGCGGCGGGCCGATCTCGATCAGCGGCAGCGAGCGTGCCGGCCAGCCCTGCGCCTGCAGCCCTTCGAGCCAGGCCGCGGCCTGGTCGCGCGGTCGGGTGACGATGACGACCAAGGCCGGCCCCGGCTCAGTCGGCAGGCAGGTAGCCCGCGGCGCCGGCGGCGTGCAGCCGCGCCGCCGCGGCCGCGCCGAGCGCGCGCGCCGCGGTCTCGTCGGCGACTTCGGCCTCGAGCCGCACGCGCAGCAGCGGTCGCCGCGGGTCGGCGCCGTCGCCCAGCGCCGCAGCGAGCGCCAGGCGCCCGCCTTCGAACACCGCATGCGCGGCCAGCGGCATGCTGCAGCTGCCGCCGAGCGCGCGCGAGACGGCACGTTCGGCATGCGCGGCGAGGTAGGTCGGGGCGTCGATCGTCTGCGCCAGCAGCGCGCGCAGTTCGTGCGCGTCCTCGCGCACCTCGATGCCGAGCGCGCCCTGGCCGGCCGCGGGGATCATGCGCACGACGTCGAAGCGGCCGCGGATGCGCGACTCCAGACCCAACCGCATCAACCCGGCGGCGGCGAGCACGATGGCGTCGTAGCCGCCCTCGTCGAGCTTGCGCAGCCGCGTGTCGAGGTTGCCGCGCAGCGGCTCGATGCGCAGGTCCGGTCGCGCCGCCAGCAGCTGCACGACGCGGCGCAGGCTCGAGGTGCCGACGACGGCGCCGGGCGGCAGCTCGTCGAGCGCGGCGCAGCGGTTCGAGACGAAGGCGTCGCGCGGATCCTCACGCGCCCAGATCGCAGCCAGCGCGAAGCCGGCCGGCAGGTCCATCGGCAGGTCCTTGAGCGAATGCACGGCGAGGTCGGCGCGGCCCTCCTCGAGCGCCGTCTCGAGCTCCTTGACGAACAGGCCCTTGCCGCCGACCTTGGAGAGCGCGCGGTCGAGGATCTGGTCGCCGCGCGTCGTCATGCCGAGCAGTTCGACCTGCAGCCCGAAACGCGCCGCCAGAGCATCGCGCACATGGTGCGCCTGCCAGAGGGCGAGCCGGCTTTCCCGGGTGGCGATGACGACCGTGGATCTCATGCCCGGATGATAGCCAGCCGCCGCCCCGCGGACCGCAGGCGCCGGGCATGCCGCTTGCGTGGCCCCAGGGTTCCCGTTCGGTGGACAATTGGTAACCTGGTTACCTCATTCGGAGCCCTGATGCCGCGCACCAAGACAGCAACACCCCAGCCGAAGACACGCACCAAATCGAATCGCAGCGCGGCCCAGAACGATGCGGCCGCGAAGAACAAGCCGCTGGTCGAGGATATCCGGTTACTCGGCCGCATCCTCGGAGACGTCATACGCGAACAGGAGGGCGCAGCGGCCTTCGAGCTCATCGAGCGCGTGCGCCAGCTCTCGGTCGCCTACCGGCTCAAGGCCGACGCCAGCGCCGGGCGCGTGCTCGACCGGCTGCTCAAGAACCTCTCGGCCGACCAGACCGTGACGGTGATCCGCGCCTTCAGCTATTTCTCGCACCTGGCCAACATCGCCGAGGACCGCCACCATGTGCGGCGGCGCGCCGTGCACGAGCGCGAGGGCCATCTGCAGGAAGGCTCGCTGGCGCTGACCTTCGAGCGCCTGCACCGCGCCGACCAGCGCAGCGGCGACATCGCCGCGGCGCTGGAGACGGCCTACATCTCGCCCGTGCTGACGGCGCATCCGACCGAGGTCCAGCGCAAGAGCATCCTCGACGCCGAGCGCCAGATCGCCGCGCTGCTGGGCGAGCGCGACGAGCTGCCGACGGCCGAGCGCCTGGCCGACAACGAGGCGCTGATGCGCGCCCGCGTGACCCAGCTGTGGCAGACGCGCATGCTGCGCACGGCCAAGCTGACCGTTGCCGACGAGGTCGAGAACGCGCTCAGCTACTACAACAGCACCTTCCTGCGCGAGATCCCGCGCCTGTACCGCGACATCGAGCGCGCGCTGCCCGGCCACCCGATCGCGAGCTTCCTGCGCATGGGCCACTGGATCGGTGGCGACCGCGACGGCAACCCCAACGTCACGGCGCTGACGTTGCGCGACGCGCTGGCGCGCCAGTGCGAGGTCGCGCTGCGCTTCTACCTGACCGAGGTCCACGCACTCGGCACCGAGCTGTCGATGAGCGGCATGCTGGCGCCGGTGACGCCGGAGATGGCGGCGCTGGCCGAACGCTCGCCCGACCGCAACCCGCACCGCCTCGACGAGCCCTACCGGCGCGCGCTGATCGGCATCTACGCGCGGCTGGCGGCAACGCTGCACGGGCTCACCGGCACCGAAGCGCTGCGCCACGCGGTGGCGCCGCAGGACCCCTACCCCGATGCCGATGCCTTCCTCGCCGACCTGCGCGTGATCGAGCGCTCGCTCGCCTCGCACCATGCGCAGGCGCTCGTCGGGCCGCGGCTGACGCCGCTGATGCGCGCCGTGCAGGTCTTCGGCTTCCACCTCGCGACGCTGGACCTGCGCCAGAGTTCGGACAAGCACGAGGCCGTCGTCGCCGAACTGCTGCAGGTGGCGCGCATCGAGGCCGACTACAGCGCGCTCGACGAGGGCGCGCGCCGCGCCTGCCTGCTCAAGCTGCTGAACGACGCGCGGCCGCTGCGCGTGCATGGCGCCGCGTATTCGGAACTGGCGCGCGACGAGCTGGCGATCTTCGACACCGCGCGCGTCGCGCTCGCAGCCTACGGGCGCGGCGCGATCCGCCACTACATCATCTCGCACACCGAGGAGGTGAGCGACCTGCTCGAGGTGCTGCTGCTGCAGAAGGAGACCGGGCTGCTGACCGGCACGCTCGACGCCGGTGCGAGCGCGCAGCTGATCACGGTGCCGCTGTTCGAGACCATCGGCGACCTGCGGCGCAGCGAAACCATCATGGCCGAGTTCTACGCCCTGCCCGGCATTGCCGCGATGGTCGCCGCCGGCGGCGCCGAGCAGGACGTGATGCTGGGCTACAGCGACAGCAACAAGGACGGCGGATCGTTCACGAGCAACTGGGAGCTGTACCGGGCCGAGATCGCGCTGGCGGCGCTGTTCGCGCGCCTGCGCGCCGATCATGGCATCACGCTGCGCCTGTTCCACGGCCGCGGCGGCACCGTCGGCCGCGGCGGCGGCCCGAGCTACCAGGCCATCCTGGCGCAGCCGCCGGGGACCGTCAACGGCCAGATCCGCCTCACCGAACAGGGCGAGGTGATCGCGTCGAAATACGCGCATCCCGACATCGGCCGCCGCAACCTCGAGACCCTGGTCGCGGCGACGCTCGAGGCGACGCTGCTGCACCCGACGCGCAGCGCCCCCAAGGCTTTCCACGACGCCGCCGACGAGATCAGCGCGGCGAGCTTCAAGGCCTACCGCAAGCTCGTCTACGAGACGCCTGGATTCACCGATTACTTCTTCGCCGCGACGCCGATCCGCGAGATCGCCGAGCTCAACATCGGCAGCCGCCCGGCCTCACGCAAGGCCACGCGGGCGATCGAGGACCTGCGCGCGATCCCGTGGACCTTCTCCTGGGGCCAATGCCGCATGGCGTTGCCGGGATGGGCCGGATTCGGCAGCGCGATCGAGGCCTTCCTCGCCGCCGGCGACCGGGCGCAGCGGGTGGAACTGCTGCAGCGCATGCACCGGCAATGGCCGTTCTTCCGCACCCTGCTGTCGAACCTCGACATGGTGCTGGCCAAGAGCGACCTGCGCATCGCCGCGCGCTACGTCGAACTGGTCGAGGACAAGGCCGTGGCCAAGCGCATCTTCGGCCTGCTGCGCGCCGAATGGCAGCGCGCGGCCGACGCCGTGGCGCTGATCACGGGCCAGGCCGAGCCGCTGGAATCGAATCCGGCGCTGGCGCGCTCGATCGCGCATCGCTTCCCCTATCTCGATCCGCTGAACCACCTGCAGGTGGAGTTGATGCGGCGCTACCGCCATCACCGCGAGGGTCAGCCGGGGGTGGATCGGGTGCAGCGCGGGATCCATCTGTCGATCAACGGGATCGCGGCGGGGTTGCGGAATACGGGGTGAGCATCGCGGCTCAGCGCCCGGCGGCCGAAGCCGCCGAGGCCGCCGAGGCCGCCGCGGCGGCCCAGGTGCGTGCGGCGCCGAGTTCGCCCAGCTTCGCGCGATCTCGGGTCCAGCGCTGCCAGCGATCGACCGTGGCGCAGGTATAGGGATGTTGCCAATCGAACAGTGACATGTTGGTCTGCGAAATCAATTTCTGCATTTCGGCGCGTCGCTGCTGGTAATGGACGTCGGGCAGGCCCGACAGCTCCTGCACCCGAAGGCCGATGAGGTAGCTGATGGCGGCATCGCCCTGCCTGACCATCAGCGCGCCGAGCGATCGGCAAAGCGCCTGCCGCTGGCTGCCGGCCTCGGGCGCGGGCCGGCAGAGGTTGATGGCTTTGGCGATGCCAGCGTCGCCCATCCCTGCGTCGACGAGACTGATCTGCATCAGCAGCCGGGGTTGGAGATAGGCAGGAATATCGGCAGGCATCGCCTTCAAGGCGGTTTCCGAAACGGCGCCGTAATGGCTGGAGTAGCTGTTCGCATGGGCCAGCGCCGCGAGCGCCTGGGGTCGGCGTTGCGGCTGCTGCGTGGCGATCAGCAGCCAGGGCACCGCATTGCCGGGTTCGATCCGCGCCCATTCGCCGGCAGGATCCGTCGAACAAGGCGTGCTCGAATTGCATCGCTGCGCGGCCCAGGCGAGCAGCACCGGATCCCCGCTGCCCGCCGCGAGGCCTGCCAGTTGCTGCGCAACGAATTGCGGCGTCGGCGCGTTCGCCGGCGCGGGATAAGCCATTTGCCGCATCAGCAGCGCCGCCGCGCGCGAGCGCGCGCCGCCGGCATCCATCGCGGCGAGCAGACGCTCCTGGGCCGCCGCCAACGCCTGCTCGCCCAGGTTGACGGGCAGTTCAGCGAACAGACCGGCGGCGCTGACGGCGCTGGCGGCGAGCTCGGGTGGCAGCGGCATGCGGCCGATGCCGCACAGGTCCCAAACGCCGGCGCCGGCGGATGCCGCAAGAGCTGCCCCGGCGGCTGCCACGAGCGCCTGCCGTTGCCGCAACGGGGTCCGGGTCCGAGCACGCGCATCAATCGCCACAGCTGCGGCGGCAACTGAAGGCGCCGTCGGATCGGCCAGCCGAACCGATTCGACCGGCGCGGTCCGATCGGCCATCCCGGCACCGATCCAGGGCAGCAACCCGACCACCGCGGCAGCCAGGGCGACGACGATGACATACCGGGCTCGCTTCGTGGTGATCACATGAACGCCGTCCGGCCTGGCGCGCGGTCGGATGGGAAGCGACGGCTCATGACCCGCATCCTACGCGGCCGGGGGCAGTGGCGTCAACGGATGTCACATGCGCGGCGGGATCGTGCGGCGCAGGCCGAGCAGGGCGGCTTCGATGCGCCCTGCAGCGCAATCGCCAGGATCATACAATGGAATAACATTGTTAACACTTGAGCCATCATGCAAGTCACGATTCGATCGATCGGCAACAGCAAGGGCGTCGTGCTGCCCAAGCCCGTCCTGGCCCAGGTCGGCCTGGGCGACGACGAGGCGGCGGAAATGACGGTGGAGGACGGCGCCATCGTTCTGCGCAAGGCGGTCCGCCCTGCGCGCGCCGGATGGGCAGAGGCGGCAAGGGCCCTTGCCGCCCGAGGCGGCGATGCCTTGGCGATGGGCGAATTCGGCAATGCGGCCGACGCGGAACTGGTCTGGTGAAGCGGGGCGATATCTGGCTCGTGAACCTCGACCCGGCGGTCAGCAGCGAAATCCGGAAGTCCCGGCCTTGCGTCGTCGTCTCGCCCCCGGAACTGAACGACCATCTGCGCACGGTCATCGTCGCGCCGATGACGTCCAGGGGATTTGAGGCGCCTTTCCGGGTCATCGTGAGGCATGGCGGCATCAAGGGGCTGATCCTGCTCGATCAGTTGCGGACGGTCGACAAGGCCCGCCTGGTGAACAAGTTGGGAGCGGTATCGGCGAAGACGCTGGCAACGGCATTGAGCACGCTGCAGGAAGTCTTCGCGATGTGACAGGAGCGTTGCGCGCCACCGGGGCGCCGACCCGAGCGGGCCGGTCGCGTTCGTGCCAGACTGGCGCCGCCATGCGGTGGAGGCTTCTGTCCATGCTCTTCGCGGTCGCCGGGGCGTCCAAGGCCGCAGCCGTGGGCGAACAGGATGTGCTCGCACCCTGCAAAGCCGTGGCGGCCCATGTCGAGTCCGCGGCCATGGCTTCCAGGCCCGCGCAGGGTCGACGTGCGGTCGACTACGACGCGCTGCTTGCGCCGGTCATCGCCGTGCCGCCTCCGCGACTCGCGGACCCCGATCTGTACGCACGCGCGCTGCGATGGCTGGGCAGCGATCACGGCCCCGTCGTCGAAGTGCAGCATGTGGACGGCCCGGTGTGGCGGAGCCTTCAGGTGCTGGGAACCGCGGATTGCACTTACGAGAAGTTCTTTCGCGTGCAAGCGGACGGTGCGCTCGAGACCGTCGACACGCCGGCAAGCTATGCCGATCTCTGCTGGAACAGCACGCGCGACATCGGCAAGGTCAGCGGGCGACCGGCCTTGATCGAACGCGAATTCCTCGAACACCCGGCCCTGGGACTCGACGTCGAAATCACGCCTTGGACGAACGACGCCGCGCTCGCGACCTGTCGGGTCTCCATTCGCTTCGACGACGCTTTTCGGGTGAGCGAGCGCTTCTGCAGGGACGCGTCGATCTGCCGCGATGCCGAACCGCTCGCGCCCCGACTGGCCGAGGCCTACGCGCGAGCCGCCGGTGCAAAGGTGATGGAGAACGTCTCACCTGCTCCGCCGGAGCGCAGGCGGGCGTACGCCGCGCAGTTCCTCGACGCCGAAGCGAACATCAACGGCGATCACCGGGGCTACACGGTGCTGCCGACTTTCGGCAGCCCTCCAAGGACGCCGTACCCGATCTACGGCGGTAGTCCCCAGATGGAAGTGATCGACGTCGATGGCAGGACCCTGATCGTCCGCGTCGGCGTCGGCGGCGTTGGCTGGCGCGAATTGGGTGACTACCTGATCACTCTCTACCAAGGGGACCGAGGGGCTGAGCAGGGCCTCGCCCCCGTCGCGAGTTTCGTGGTGGAGCGACGGCCGACCGGACTCCCGACTGTCACGACATCGGTGCCGCGGCCCTATGTCAACACGCATTGAATCCGGTTTCGAGGGCGCCCTCTTTTCGCCAGACCGAGTTCAGCCGACAGCCCGCAGCGCCGCCCGCACCGCCTGCACCTGCCGCCTCGACACCGCCAGCCATTCGTCGATCGGCGAGACGCGCACGGCCCAGCCTTCGCCGTCGCCGCTGTCACCGCCTTTGCGCTGCTCCAGCGCGCGGATCGCGCGCTTGGCGACGAGGGCGTTGCGATGCACGCGGATGAAGTCGCCGCCCAGCCCCTCGAGCCGCGGCTCGAGCTCGGCCAGCGTGTCGTCGAGCAGCAGCGTGCGCGTGGTGGTGCGCAGCGTGACGTATTTGAGTTCGGCCTTGAAATACAGCAGCTCGTCGATCGGCAGCCGCAGCACGCGGCCGCGGTCGCTGACAACCAGCATCGGCGGCTCGGCCAGCGGCGCCGGCTGCGTCGGCACGATGCCGGTGATGCGCTGCTGCACGCGCTGCAGCGCCGCGGCCAGGCGCTCGCGCCGCACCGGCTTCGTCAGGTAGTCGACGGCGTCGAGGTCGAAGGCGCGCAGCGCATGCTCGGCATGGGCGCTGACGAACACCACGGCCGGCACCTGCGGCAGGCGGCGCAGCGCCGCGGCCAGCTTGAGGCCGTCGCGCCCGGGCATCGCGATGTCGAGCAGCAGCGCGTCGACCGGCGCCTCGCGCAAGGCCAGCAGCGCCGCGTCGGCGTCGGCGGCCTCGCCCGCGACCTCGGCCTCGAGCTCGGGCAGGCTCGCCGCCACGGCCTCGATGAGCGAGCGCAAGCGCAGACGCGCCAGCGGTTCATCGTCGACGATCAGGAGCTTCATGTCAGCACCGCCCGGCAGCCCCGAAGGTGCTGATAGCCCCGACGGACCCGGCCGGGCCCCTGCGGGTCCCTGGGGACAGCGAACGGAGTGCGCGCGGGGGTTTCATTCCAGCGGCAGCACGATGCGGGCGTGGAACTGCTCGCCCTCGCGCCAGACCTTCAATTCGGCGGCGACATCGTGCAGCAGGCGCAGCCGCTCGCGCACGTTGTGCAGCGCCATGCCGTGTCCGGGCACACCGGCCTCGGGCCCGAGCGTGTTGCTGACGACGATGACCGCGTTGCCGCGCTGCACCAGCGCGCGCACCGTCACCCGACCCGGTTTCGACGCCGGCTCGATGCCGTGGCGCACGGCGTTCTCGACCAGCGGCTGCAGCACCAGCGGCGGCACGCGCGCCGGATGCACGCGCGGGTCGATCTCCCACGCCACCTCCAGCCGCGGCCCGAAGCGCACCTGCTCGATCGCCAGGTAGCGCCGCGCGAGGTCGATCTCGTCGCCCAGCGTGACGTTCGTCCCGGCATCGGCGAGCGCGACGCGGAACAGCTGCGCCAGATCCTCGAGCACGGCCTCGGCGCGTTCGGGGTCGATGCGGACCAGCGCCAGCGCGGTGTTGAGGGCGTTGAAGAGGAAGTGCGGGCGGATGCGCGATTGCAGTTCGGCCAGGCGCGCGCTCGCGTTCGCCGGGTGCCAGATGCGCGCCCGCAGTTCGAGCCAGGCCCACAACAGCGCCGCGAAGCCGATCCCCGCCAGTGCCACCGCGGCCACGCGCAGCGCACTGGCATTGCCGGCCAGGCCGACCCACCACATCGGCCACCAGCCCACCAGCGCGCTGACACCGCCCAGCGCCAGCACGCTCCAGCTGCGCCAAGCGGCGGAGACGCGGCGCAGCGGCTGGCGCAATGCGCAGACCGTCACCAGCCACAGCAGCGTCGCGCCGACGCCGCCGAAGGCCAGCATGGCCTGGCGCGCGCCCCAGTCGGCGCGGTCGGCGGCGCCGGCCAGCGCGACCACGGCCAGCGCGCCCTGCACGAGCACGACGGCGCGCAGCGCCAGCGCCGGGTGGCAGACCTCGAAGGCCGCGGCGACCTGGGTCTGTTGCCGCTCGCGTTCCTCGGCCAGCGGGTCGAAGCGGGCGCCGCCCAGGTTGCCGAAGGCGGTGCTGGGCGCGCCGCCCTGGCGCGTCGACTCGGGCCACAGGCTGGGCGGGCGGCTGACCTGGAATTCCGATTCGGGAGGGCTGTCCATCTCGAACCCGATAATACGGAGTCCCCTCCCCCCTGCGGCCCCGGCGGCCCGACCCTGCATGTCCCACGATCCCCTCGCCAACAAGCATCAGGCCTGGTCGGCGCTGTTCTCCGAACCGATGAGCGAGCTCGTCCAGCGCTACACGGCCAGCGTCGGTTTCGACCAGCGGCTGTGGCGCGCCGACATCGAGGGCAGCCTGGCCCATGCCGAGATGCTCGCCGCGCAGGGCGTGATCGGCGCCGACGACCTCGGCGCGATCGAGCGCGGCATGGCGCAGATCCGCGCCGAGATCGAGTCGGGACAGTTCGCCTGGAAGCTCGAGCTCGAGGACGTGCACCTGAACATCGAGGCGCGGCTGACCGCGCTCGTCGGCGACGCCGGCAAGCGGCTGCACACCGGCCGCAGCCGCAACGACCAGGTCGCCACCGACGTGCGGCTGTGGCTGCGCGGCGAGATCGACCGCATCGCCGCGCTGCTGGCGGCGATGCAGCGCGCGCTCGTCGAACTCGCGGCCGGCCACACCGAGACCGTGATGCCGGGCTACACGCACATGCAGGTCGCACAGCCGGTGAGCTTCGCGCACCACCTGCTGGCCTATGTCGAGATGTACGCGCGCGACGCCGAACGGCTGGTCGACGTGCGCCGGCGCCTGAACCGGCTGCCGCTGGGCGCGGCGGCGCTGGCCGGCACGAGCTATCCGCTGGACCGCGAGCGCGTGGCCCGGCGGCTGGGCTTCGACGGCTGCTGCCAGAACAGCCTGGACGCCGTCAGCGACCGCGATTTCGCGCTCGAATTCAGCGCCGCGGCGGCGATCTGCATGGTCCACGTCTCGCGGCTGGCCGAGGAGATCGTGCTGTGGATGAGCCAGAACTTCGGCTTCATCGACCTTGCCGACCGCTATTGCACCGGCAGCTCGATCATGCCGCAGAAGCGCAACCCCGATGTCGCCGAACTGGCGCGCGGCAAGAGCGGCCGCGTCGTCGGCCACCTGATGGGGCTGATCACGCTGATGAAGGGCCAGCCCCTGACCTACAACAAGGACAACCAGGAAGACAAGGAGCCGCTGTTCGACACCGTCGACACGCTGGCCGACACGCTG
>JAGWVB010000331.1 GCA_018971105.1 Burkholderiales bacterium | reverse complement strand
ACCGCAGCCGCGTCGCCCGGCGGCGCGGCCGGCGCCGCCACCGTCGCTTCCATCGAGAACCGCTCCATGACCGAGCCGCAAATCATCTCCATGCCGGCCTCGCGCGCCGGCACCCCGCCGCGCGCGGCGGCGCAGCGCTGGCCCGCCCCGGCCATCGCCGAACTGTTCGAGCGTCCCTTCATGGACCTGCTGCACGAGGCGCAGCAGGTGCACCGCGCCCATTTCGATCCGAACGAGGTCGAACTGGCGACGCTGCTGTCGATCAAGACCGGCGGTTGCCCCGAGGACTGCGGCTATTGCCCGCAGTCGGTGCATTACGACACCGGCGTCGACGCCGGCAAGCTGATGGACCTCGACGCCGTGCGCGACGCCGCCAGCGCCGCGAAGCAGGCCGGCGCGACGCGCTTCTGCATGGGCGCGGCTTGGCGCGCGCCCAAGGATCGCGACATCGAGAACGTCTCGGCGCTGGTCAAGCTGGTGAAGTCGCTCGGCCTCGAGTCCTGCGCCACGCTCGGCATGCTCAGCGAGTCGCAGGCCCATGCGCTGAAGGACGCCGGGCTCGACTACTACAACCACAACCTGGACACCGCGCCCGAGGCCTACGGCCGCATCATCTCGACGCGCGACTACCAGGACCGGCTCGACACGCTCGAGCATGTGCGCGGCGCCGGCCTGTCGGTGTGCTGCGGCGGCATCGTCGGCATGGGCGAGAGCCGGCTCGAACGCGCCGGGCTGATCGCCCAGCTCGTGAATCTCGACCCCTACCCCGAATCGGTGCCGATCAACGAGCTCGTGCGCGTCGAGGGCACGCCGCTGGCCGACGCCGAGAAGATCGACCCGTTCGAGTTCGTGCGCACGATCGCGGTGGCGCGCATCACGATGCCGAAGGCGCGCGTGCGCCTGTCGGCCGGCCGCACGCAGATGGACGAGGCGCTGCAGGCGCTGTGCTTCGCCGCGGGCGCGAATTCGATCTTCTACGGCGACAAGCTGCTCGTCACCGGCAACCCCGAGGTCGAGCGCGACCGCGCGCTGCTCGCGCGGCTGGGGCTGCGGCCGCGCGTTGCCTGATTGCGCTGCCGATGCGCGGCCGATGAGCGGCAACGACGACTGGCGGCGCCGCAGCCAGGCTGCGGTCTGGCACCCCTGCACCCAGATGAAGCTGCATGCCGACGCGGCGCAGCCGCTGATCCCGGTCGCGCGCGCATCCGGCGTCTGGCTGCACGACTACGAGGGCCGGCGCTATCTCGACGCGATCAGCAGCTGGTGGGTCAACCTCTTCGGCCACAACCACCCGGCGATCCGCGACGCGCTCGCCGACCAGCTGCAGCGCCTGGACCATGTGATGCTGGCCGGTTTCAGCCATGCGCCGGTGGTCGAACTCTCGGAGCGGCTCGCGGCGCTGACGGGCCTGGGCCACGCGTTCTACGGCAGCGACGGCGCCTCGGCGACCGAGATCGCGCTCAAGATGAGCGCGCACCATTGGCGCAACACCGGCCAGCCGCGCAAGAACGCCTTCGTCGGCGTCGCCGGCGGCTACCACGGCGAGACCGTCGGCGCGCTCGCGGTGACCGACATCGCGCTCTTCCGCGAAGCCTATGCGCCGCTGCTGCGGCTGGCGGCGACGGTGGCCAGCCCCGATGCGCGCGGCGCGCGCGCGGGCGAGGACGCGGCGGCCGCGGCCGAGCGCGCCGCGGCGGCGCTCGAAGCCTGGCTTGCGCAGCATCACGAGCAGACGGCGGCGCTGATCGTCGAGCCGCTGGTGCAATGCGCCGCTGGCATGGCGATGCACGACCCGGTCTATTTGCGGCGCGCGCGTGCGCTCTGCGACCGCTACCGCGTCCATCTCGTGCTCGACGAGATCGCGGTCGGCTTCGGCCGCACCGGCACGATGTTCGCGCACCAGCAGGCCGGCATCCGGCCCGACTTCATCTGCCTGTCCAAGGGCCTCACCGGCGGCACGCTGCCGCTGTCGGCCGTGCTCACGACCGACGCCGTCTACGCCGCGTTCTACGACGACGCCATCGCGCGCGGTTTCCTGCACTCGCACAGCTACACCGGCAATCCGCTCGCGTGCCGCGCCGCGCTGGCGACGCTGGACCTGTTCGAGTCGACCGACGCGCTGCGCAGCAACGCCGCGACCGCGGCCGCGCTGACGGCCAAGTTCGAGGCGCTGTCGCGCCACCCGCGCGTGCGCCACGCGCGCCGCTGCGGGATGATCTGGGCCTGGGACGTCGAGACGACGCTGCCCGATTTCGCGCGCCGCTACACGCGCCATGCGCTCGCCCGGGGCCTCGTGCTGCGGCCGATCGGCCAGACGCTGTATGCGATGCCGCCCTACGTCATCGACGGCGACGAAGGCGACATCCTGGCCCGCGGCGCGCTCGCCGCGCTCGCAGCGACGCTGGCCGAGGAAGGCGCGCTGCACGGCGCCACCGGCGGCGCCTCCCCGCATGACGCCGTCGCGCCCTGAAGCGGCGCACGCGGGCCGCGTGCGCTGCGTCTTCGTCACCGGCACCGACACGGGCGTCGGCAAGACCCTGATCAGCGCCGCGCTGCTGCACGCCCTTGCGCGCCACCACCGCGCCGTCGTCGGCATGAAGCCGGTCGCGGCCGGGCTCGTGCGCGACGGCGAGGCCTGGATCAGCTCGGACGTGCGCGCGCTGCGCGCGGCGTCGACGCTGGCCGTGCCGCCCGAGCTCGACAACCCCGTCGCCCTGCCCGACCCGCTCTCGCCGCATCTCGCCGCGGCGCGCGCCGGCCGCCGCATCGCGGTGGCCGAACTGCTCGCGGCCCAGCGCGCGCTGGCCGCGCGCTGCGACTTCGTCGTCGTCGAGGGCGCCGGCGGCTGGCGCGTGCCGATCAACGACAGCGAGACCCTGGCCGACCTCGCGCGCGCGATCGGCGCGCCGGTGCTGCTCGTCGTCGGCCTGCGGCTGGGCTGCATCAACCACGCGCTGCTCAGCGCCGAAGCGATCCGCGCCGACGGCCTGACGCTGGCCGGCTGGGTCGCCAACCAGATGGACTCCGAGATGAATGCCCTGCCCGAGAACATCGACACGCTGCAACGGCGCCTGGCCGCGCCGCTGCTCGGCTTCTGCCCCTGGCACGCCGACGCACCCGACGGACCCGACGCGAGCCGCATCGCGATCGAACTGCCGCAGGCCTGGCGATGAGCTGGCTCGCCGAATTCGACGCCCGGCTGGCCGAACTCGACGCGCGCTCGCTGCGCCGGCGCCGCCGCGTCGTCGCGCCGCTGGACGGTGCGCGCCTGTCGGTCGACGGTGTGCCGCTGCTGGCCTTCTGCAGCAACGACTATCTCGGCCTCGCCGGCCACGCGGCGCTGCGCGCCGCGGTGCACGCGGCGGTCGACCGCTACGGCGTCGGCTCCGGCGCGTCGCCAATGGTCAGCGGCCACAGCGAGGCCAACGCCGCACTCGAGATCGAACTCGCCGCCGCCGTGCAATTGCCGCGCGCGGTCTACTTCTACGCCGGCTACGCGACCAACGCGAGCCTGGTGCAGGCCCTCGTCGGCGCCGGCGACGAGATCCATGCCGACGCGCTCAACCATGCCTGCCTGATCGATGGCGCGCGGCTCTCGCGCGCGACGATCCAGCGCTACGACCATGGCCGCCTCGACGCGCTCGAGGCCCATCTCGCGGCCAGCGCGGCGCGGCGCAAGCTCGTCATCAGCGACACCGTGTTCAGCATGGACGGCGACATCGCCGATGTCGCGGCGCTGGTCGCGCTATGCGAGCGCTACGACGCGCTGCTGCTGATCGACGACGCGCATGGCTTCGGCGTGCTCGGGCCGCAGGGCCGCGGCGCGCTCGCCGCGGCCGGCCTCGTCGGCGCGCGCGCCTCGCCGCGCGTGGTCTACATGGCCACGCTGGGCAAGGCGCTGGGTGTCGCCGGTGCCTTCATCGCCGGGCCCGAGAACCTGATCGAATGGCTGCTGCAGAAGACGCGCAGCTACACCTACGCCACCGCGGCGCCGGCGCTGCTGGCGCAGGCGCTGCGCGCGTCGCTGGCCTGCGTGCTCGGCGCCGAGGGCGACGCACGCCGCGCCGCGCTCGGCGCCGGCCAG
>JAGWVB010000049.1 GCA_018971105.1 Burkholderiales bacterium | reverse complement strand
GCGCGAGCTCCCAGGCCTGGTCGTAGCCGCGCTCGGCCAGGCGCGCCGGCGCCAGCGGCACCGCGACCAGGCAGGCCGGCGGCGGCAAGGCGGCGGCGCGCCAGGACTCGACCATCTGCGCCGCGAGCGTGCGCGCGAGCTCGACCCGGCCTTCGAACTTGAACGCGGCGATCAGGCCGTCCCAGGGATAGCCGTAGTCGGCGACGCAGACCGTGCGGTGCCAGGGCGGCGGCTCGCGCAGGCAGGCGCCGCAGGCCGGCGCCGGCTGCGCCAGGCGCAGGCCGCAGCGGGTGCAGCGCGGCTGCGGCGGCGCATAGCGCGCGCGGCAGCGCTCGCACAGCGCACCGGTGCCCCAGCTGCGGCAGACCTCGCACAGCCCGGGCCCGGCCGACGCCAGGCGGCGCAGCGCGGGGATCAGGCGTGAGGCCGGCGACAGCATGGCTCAATATACTGGCCCCATGTCCGAATCCGAGCGCAGCACCCGCCGGCCGCTCGACGCGGCAGCGCTCGCACGCCAGCAACGGCGGCTCCAGCGCGCGCCGCAGCCGCCCTGGCTGCATGGCGAGGTCGCGCGCCGCATGGCCTTGCGGCTGCCGATGATCAAGCTGCAGCCGGCGACGGTGCTCGACTGGGGCAGCTTCCTCGGCGCCGGCCGCGCGGCGCTGCAGCAGGCCTACCCGCGCGCGCACCTGACGGCGGTGGAGCCCGATGTCGAGCGGCGCGACGCGACCCGACGCGCGATCGAGCGTCCCTGGTGGTCGCGCTGGAGTGCGGCGGCACCGGTGCTGACCGAGACCGAGGTCGAGGCCGCGAGCGCGCAGATGCTGTGGTCGAACATGGGCCTGCACGGCGCACCCGACCCCGAGGCGGTGATGTCGCGCTGGCTGCGCGCGCTCGCGGTCGACGGCTTCCTGATGTTCTCGACCCTCGGCCCGGGCACGCTGGCGGGGCTGCGCGAGCTCTACCGCGCGCAGGGCTGGCCGGCGCCGGCGGCGCCCTTCGTCGACATGCACGACCTCGGCGACATGCTGGTGCATGCCGGCTTCGCCGATCCGGTGATGGACCAGGAGCGGCTCACGCTGACCTGGCCCGACGCCGCGGCGCTGCTGGCCGAGCTGCGCGGGCTCGGCGGCAACGCCGCGCTCGATCGCGCCGCCGGGCTGCGCACGCCGCGCTGGCGCGCGCGCCTGCTCGCGCTGCTGGGCGCGCGCACCGACGCCGCGGGGCGCATCGCGCTCGAGTTCGAACTCGTCTACGGCCATGCGGTGAAACCGCCGCCGCGGCCGCGCCTGGCCGCTGAAACGGCGGTGCCGCTGGACCAGATGCGCGCGCTCGTGCGGCGCGGTCGGCATGGGGTTTGAGCCATGTCAAGTCCGGGCTGACGCTGCGCTAGAATCGATGCGCTCTGCGGCTGCCGAGGCGGGTAAGGGTCCGTCGCTGCGCAAGTCCCGCCAGCCCTCCGTCGTCCCTCCGAACCTGCCGATACGCGCATGACCGCCGCCTTTGCCTCTCAGAGCTGGACCCGCCCCGCGACGGCGGGCGGAAGCTGGGTCTTCGGGCGCGAGGTCACGCTGTCGGCCCAGCCCGGCGCCCCGCGCGCGCTGCAATGGCTGCTCGCGCGCAACTGCTCGATCACGCCGCGCCAGCTCCTCACCGTCTACGCCGGCCTGTGCGGCGCGTCGCTGCTGGTGGCTGCCTTCTTCTATTCCGTGGGCGCCACGCTCGTGCTGCCGTTCGCCGGCATCGAGCTCGTGGCGCTCGGGCTTGCGCTGCGCATCTACGGCCTGCATGCGACCGACCGCGAGACGCTGACCCTGGTCGGCCCCTGGCTCCAGGTCGAACAGCGCTGCGGCCAGCGCGTCGACCGCACCGATTTCGGCGCCGCCTGGACGCGCGTCGAGCCGGTGGCCGGGCAGGGCTCGCTGGTCGAGCTCAGCGGCCACGGGCTCTCGGTGCGCGTGGGCCGCTTCCTGCGGCCCGAACTGCGTCCCGCCTTCGCGCGCGAACTGCGTCAGGCCCTGCGCCGCGTTTCACCCGATATCCGTCATGCGTCCGTCCCAGGCATAGAACAGAACTGATATGAACACGATGAAGACGAAGCTCCATCCCGCACTTCGCGTCGCCCGAGGGCTGCTCGGCGCCGGTGCGCTGCTCGCCTCGGGCCTGGCCCTGGCGGTGAACGACCTGCAGGGCGGGCCGGCGGTGAACGAGATCGACCTGCAGCCGGCGGTCACGATCATCGCCCAGCAGCAGCAGTGGCTGCACAACATGATGCTGCTGATCTGCCTCGTGATCTTCGTCGCCGTCTTCGGCGTGATGTTCTATTCGATCCTCAAGCACCGCAAATCGCTCGGCCACAAGCCGGCGAATTTCCACGAGAGCACGGCGGTCGAGATCGCCTGGACCCTGGTGCCGTTCATCATCGTCGTCTTCATGGGCGCGATGGCCACGCGCACGGTCGTCGCCTCCAAGGACACGAGCGGCTCCGATCTGACGATCAAGGTCACCGGCTACCAATGGAAATGGGGCTACGACTACCTGAAGGGGCCGGGCGAGGGGATCCATTTCCTGTCCACGCTCGACGTCAAGCAGCGCGAGGCGTCCGAGGCCGGCCAGCCCAGCGGCGACAACTACCTGCTCAAGGTCGACCACCCGCTCGTGGTGCCGGTCGACCGCAAGGTGCGCATCATCACGACCGCCGACGACGTGATCCATGCCTGGTCGGTGCCGGCCTTCGGCGTGCAGCAGGACGCGATCCCCGGCTTCGTGCGCGACACCTGGTTCCGTGCCGACAAGATCGGCGACTACTACGGCCAGTGCGACAAGCTGTGCGGCAAGGAACATTCGTACATGCCCATCCATGTGCGCGTGCTGAGCCAGGACGACTACGCCAAATGGGTCGAGGCCAAGAACAAGGAGATGGCGGCCCTGCTCGATGATCCGAACAAGGTCTGGGCCCAGGCCGACCTGATCGCGCGCGGCGAGAAGGTCTACACCGCGAATTGCGCCGTCTGCCACCGGCCCGACGGCAAGGGCGGCGGCCCGGTCAAGCCGCTCGACGGCTCGCCCACCGTGCTCAGCCCCGACAAGTCGCAGCAGATCCTGACCGTGCTCAACGGTCGCCTCAACGGCGCGATGCCGTCGTGGAAGGCGCTCTCCGACACCGACCTCGCGGCCGTCATCACCTACACCAAGAACAACTGGTCCAATCACACCGGCCAGACCGTCCAGCCCTCCGAGGTCGCCGCGGTGCGCGCCGGCAAGACGCTGGCGCCGGCGGCTGATACCGCCGCCGCCGCCCCCGCTCCGGCCGCGGGACTGCCGGCCAGCGTCCTCTTCGCCAGCGGCGTCGCCACGCTGGACACCACGGCGCAGCAGACGATGAGCGCGGTGCTCGACTACCTGAAGTCGCATGCCGACGCCAAGGTCGCGCTCTCCGGCTATGTCGACAGCACCGGCAATGCGGCGAAGAACGCCGAACTTGCCAAGGAACGCGCGAAAGCCGTGCGTGCCGCGCTCGCGGCCGGCGGCGTCGCCGCCGATCGCATCGAAATGCGCAAGCCGGGGCAGATCGAAGCGGGGTCGGCCGACAAGGACGCCGCGCGTCGCGTCGACATCGTCTCCGCCGGCTGATCGCTGCCCACCCATACTGCCAGGAGTTCATTCATGAGCGCCGTCCTCGACCATCCCGCCCATACCCCCCATGCCCACGACGACCACGGCCATCCCCATGGCTGGCGGCGCTGGCTGTTCGCGACCAATCACAAGGACATCGGCACGATGTACCTGGTGTTCTCGTTCACGATGTTCTTCGTCGGTGGGGTCATGGCGCTGATCATCCGCGCCGAACTGTTCCAGCCCGGGCTGCAGTTCGTCCATCCCGACCTGTTCAATCAGCTCACGACCATGCACGGGCTGATCATGGTGTTCGGCGCCATCATGCCGGCCTTCGTCGGCTTCGCGAACTGGCTGCTGCCGATGCAGATCGGCGCCTCGGACATGGCGTTCGCGCGCATGAACAACCTCAGCTTCTGGCTCCTGATCCCAGCCGCGCTGCTGCTCATGAGCGGTTTCTTCCTGCCCGGCGGCGCGCCGTCGACGGGCTGGACGCTGTACGCGCCGCTGACGCTGCAGATGGGCCCGAGCATGGACTCGACGATCTTCGCCATCCACCTGCTGGGCGCGAGCTCGATCATGGGCGCGATCAACATCATCGTCACCGTGCTCAACATGCGCGCCCCGGGCATGAAGCTGATGCAGATGCCCTTGTTCGCCTGGACCTGGCTCATCACGGCCTTCCTGCTCATCGCCGTGATGCCGGTGTTCGCGGGCGCGATCACGATGACGCTGACCGACCGCCATTTCGGCACCACCTTCTTCAATCCGGCCGGCGGCGGCGACCCCGTGATGTACCAGCATATCTTCTGGTTCTTCGGCCACCCCGAGGTCTACATCATGATCCTGCCGGCCTTCGGCGTGATCAGCGCCATCATCCCGGCCTTCGCGCGCAAGCCGCTGTTCGGCTACGAATCGATGGTCTACGCGACGGCGTCGATCGCCATCCTGTCGTTCCTGGTCTGGGCGCACCACATGTTCACCTCGGGCATGCCGGTGACGGGCCAGCTGTTCTTCATGTATGCGACGATGCTGATCGCCGTGCCCACGGGCGTGAAGATCTTCAACTGGATCGCGACCATGTGGCGCGGCTCGATGACCTTCGAGACCCCGATGCTGTTCGCGATCGGCTTCATCTTCGTGTTCACGATCGGTGGTTTCACCGGCCTCATCCTGGCGATGGCGCCGATCGACATCGAACTGCACGACACCTATTACGTCGTCGCGCACTTCCACTACGTGCTCGTCGCCGGGTCGCTGTTCGCGCTCTTCGCCGGCGTCTACTACTGGGGCCCGAAGTGGACCGGCGTGATGTATTCCGAGACGCGCGGCAAGATCCATTTCTGGAATTCGCTGATCTGGTTCAACGTCACCTTCTTCCCGATGCACTTCCTCGGCCTGGCCGGCATGCCGCGCCGCTATGCCGATTACCCGATGCAGTTCGCCGACTTCAACATGATCGCGTCCATCGGCGCCTTCGGTTTCGGCCTCTCGCAGGTCTACTTCCTGTTCGCGGTCGTGATCCCGATGATGCGCGGCAAGGGCGAGAAGGCCCCGAGCAAGCCCTGGGAGGGTGCGGTCGGCCTCGAGTGGGAACTGCCTTCGCCGGCGCCGTTCCACACCTTCGAGACCCCGCCGCAGCTCGACGCGACGGCCACGCGCGTGATCGGCTGAAGCGGCGATGGTGGCCATGATCAACGACGAACAGCGCCGGGCGAACCGGCGCCTGGGCTGGATCTTCGCCGCGATCGCGCTCGCCTTCGCCGTCGCCTACGTCGTCAAGGTCGGGCTCTTCGGCTTCTGAGCCAGGCGATGCCACGATGAGCCGCGATCCGCGTTCGACCTCCGACAACCGCCGCATGCTCGGGCGGCTGGCGGTCGTCGTCGCGCTCATGTTCGGCTTCGGCTACCTGCTGGTGCCGATGTACCGCACGATCTGCACGGCGCTGGGCATCAACGTGCTCACCGTGAGCGAGGACCGCAACAACGACGGCATCTGGGGCGGCGCCGGCGGCCAGAAGCCGTCGAATTCGCAGGTCGACCTGACGCGCACGATCACGGTCGAATTCGACGCCAACGTGAGCGGCCCCTGGGAATTCAGCCCCGAGCAGCGTTCGGTGCAGGTCCACCCGGGGCAGCTCACGACCGTGATGTATCGCTTCCGCAACACGCTGGCGCGTCCCGCCGTCGTGCAGGCGATCCCGAGCTATGCGCCGCGCGTGGCTGCCGAGTATTTCAAGAAGGTCGAATGCTTCTGCTTCACCCAGCACACGCTGGCCGCGGGCGAGGCCAAGCGCTGGCCGGTCGTCTTCGTCGTCGACACGGGCCTGCCGCGCGACGTGCACACGATCACGCTGTCGTACACCTTCTTCGAGGTCGGCGGCCGCATGCCGGCGGCGCCGGACACCTGAGATGAACGACGGTACGCACGAGCCCGCGGGGCGCAAGGGATCGCTGCTGCATTCGCTGCGCGCGGTGGCCTGGTCGTTCCTCGGCATCCGCAAGCGCTCGGGCTACGCCGAGGACATGACGCGGCTCAACCCGGCGACGGTGATCATCGCCGGGGTCATCGGCGCCTTGATTTTCATCGGCCTGCTCATCGCACTCGTGCACTGGGTCGTCAGCAGCGGCGTCGCCGCGCGCTGACCGGTTTTCGCATTCAACGGTTTTCTTCAGGTTCAGCGGTTCAGGAGACTTCAGCACATGTCAGCTTCCACTCCGGCAGGCAGCACGCCGTACTACTTCGTGCCCGCACCGTCACGCCATCCGGCGATGGTGGCGGCGGGTCTGTTCTTCGTCTTCCTCGGCGCGAGCCAGTGGATCAACGGCCATCACTGGGGCTCGTACTCGCTGCTGCTGGGGCTGGTGATCTGGCTCTCGACGCTGTACGCGTGGTTCAAGGACACGATCCACGAGAGCCAGGGCGGCCTGTATTCGAAGCGCATCGACCTCTCTTTCCGCTGGAGCATGAGCTGGTTCATCTTTTCGGAGGTGATGTTCTTCGGCGCCTTCTTCGGTGCGCTGTACTGGGCCCGCGCGCATTCCGTGCCCGCGCTCGGCAACCTCGACAACCAGCTGCTGTGGCCCGATTTCAAGGCCATCTGGCCGAGCGCCGGCGGCGGCACGGCCTCGCCGGCGAACATCATTCCCGCGTTCACGCCGGTGGGCCCCTGGCCGCTGCCGACGGTGAACACGGCGCTGCTGCTGACCTCGGGCGTGACGCTGACGATCGCGCACCATGCGCTGATCGCGAACCGGCGCGTGAAGACGATCGCCTGGATGTGGGTCACGGTGCTGCTCGGCCTGAGCTTCCTCTGCGTCCAGGGCTACGAATACCACCATGCCTACACCGTGCTGAACCTGAAGCTCAGCTCGGGCATCTTCGGCTCGACCTTCTTCATGCTGACGGGCTTCCACGGCTTCCACGTCTTCGTCGGCATGCTGATGCTGACCTTCATCACGGTGCGCCTGATGAAGGGCCATTTCACGCCCGAGCACCATTTCGGTTTCGAGGGTGCGGCCTGGTACTGGCACTTCGTCGACGTCGTCTGGCTCGGCCTGTACTTCCTCGTCTATTGGCTGTAAGCCCCCCCAGGGGGGCCGAGCCGCGACGAGGAACAGCCCCTGCGGACTGTCCCTCGCGGGCGAGGGCCATCGGGCATGCTTGCCCGATGGCGACCCCGTTGGACCGGCGGAGCCGGATCCCCGGCGTTCACTCGAAGGGCGCTGAGGTTCGAAAGGCCGTTGGGGTCAGGAACCGAGCGGCACGCCGTTCGGTCGTATCCAGCCCATGTACCAGCTGAGCAGGATGAGCAGGAAGAGCGCGATCGAGAGTCCGACGCGGACCGCGAGCGCGCGCGCCATGCGCTTGCCGCGGTCGGCATCGTTGCCCTTGCGCAGCATGAAGAGACCGGCGCTGGCCAGAGCCGCCAGCACGCCCATGAACAACACCACCATCAACGATTTCATGCAGCGGAATTATCCGCCCTCGGTCCGAAGATGGCCTTGAACACGCGCGCCATCGCGCTCCTCGTCGCGACCGGGCTCGTGTCCGGGGTGACGGCCCGGCTCGGTTTCTGGCAGCTCGACCGCGCGGCGCAGAAGCAGGCGCTGGAACAGGCGCTCGAAGCGCGGCGCAGCGAGCCCGTGCTGGGCAGCGCCGACCTCGCCCGCGACGCCGCCGGTGCCCAGGCCCAGGCCTACCGCCGCGTCGTCGTCGACGGGGTCTGGCTGGCGCGCGACACGGTCTACCTCGACAACCGGCAGATGGAGAACCGCTCCGGCTTCTACGCCGTGACGCCGCTGCGCCTGGCCGATGGCAGCGCCCTGCTGGTGCAGCGCGGCTGGCTGCCGCGCGATCCCGTCGACCGCCGGCACATCGTGCTGCCTCCGCTGCCGGCGGGGCCGGTGCAGGTGCGCGGCCATCTCGCGGTAGCGGTGTCGCGCATGTTCGAGTTCTCCGCTGCGGCCAGCGGCGCGATCCGGCAGAATCTGCACCCTGCGGCCTATGCGCGCGAGACGGGCCTGACGCTGCGCCCGGTCGTCGTGGTGCAGGACGAGGGCGACGCCTCGGATGGCCTGCTCAGGCATTGGCCGCCGCCGGCGCTGAACCTGCAGATGAATTACGGCTACGCCTTTCAATGGTTCTCGATGAGCGTGCTCGCGCTCGGACTCTATGCCTGGTTCCAAATCATTCGACCGCGCCGGCGCGCGCGACGCTGAGGCGGTCGCGCTGACCGTGCACGGACTCGCCGCGCCCGACCTCGACGACCCCGCGTATGCCGCGCGCGCGCGCCAGCGCAGCGCGCGCCTGAAGATGATGCTGGTGTTCGCGGTCTGCGCCGCGCCGGTCATCGCCTCGTACCTCGCCTATTTCGTCTTCCGCCCCAGCGGGCGCACGAACTACGGCACGCTGATCGAGCCCACGCGCGCGCTGCCCGAACTCGCGCTGCGCACGCTCGATGGCGCGCCCGTCGCCGCGGCCTCGCTGCGCGGCCATTGGCTGCTGATCGCGGTCGGGCCGGCGGACTGCGTGGGCGACTGCGACCGGCGCCTGTTCATGCAGCGCCAGCTGCGCGAGATGCTGGGCAAGGACGGCGAACGCATCGACAAGGTCTGGTTCGTCACCGACGACGCGGCGCCGCCGCCCGCGCTGCGCGCGGCGATCGCCCGGCCGCCGGCGCTGCAGGCGCTGCGCGTCGACCGCGCCGCGCTGGCGCGTTGGCTCGAACCGGCGCCGGGCGCCGCGCTCGAGGACCATCTCTACATCGTCGACCCGATGGGCCAATGGATGATGCGCGAGCCGGCGCGGCCCGATCCGATGAAGGTCAAGGCCGACCTCGCGCGCCTGCTCCAGGCCTCGGCGGGCTGGGACCGCGCGGCGCGCCCGTGAATCCGCTCGCGCTCGATCCGTCGACGGCGCTGCGCATGGCGGCGACGGTGCTGCTGATCGCGCTCGTCCCGCTGGCGTGGATCTGGCTGCGCCGGCGCGGCACCGACCGGCGCGCGCGGCTCGCCGCATTGACGGCCCTGACGCTGTTCCTGACCTTCGACCTCGTCGCCTTCGGCGCCTTCACGCGCCTGAGCGATTCCGGGCTCGGCTGTCCCGACTGGCCCGGCTGCTACGCGCAGGCGAGCCCGCTCGGCGCGCGCGCCGACATCCACGAGGCGCAGGCGGCGCTGCCCAGCGGCCCCGTGACCTGGTCCAAGGCCTGGATCGAGATGATCCATCGCTACCTCGCGGCGACCGTCGGCACGCTCATCGTCGTCACGGCCCTGGCGACCTGGATCGAGCGCCGGCACACGCCGATCTCGCCCTGGTGGCCGACGGCGACCCTGGTCTGGGTCGTGATCCAGGGGCTGTTCGGCAAGTACACCGTGACGCTCAAGCTCTATCCCGCCGTCGTCACGCTGCATCTCCTCGGCGGCCTCGTGCTGCTGGTGCTGCTGGCGCGCCAGCGCGAGGCCTATCGGCCGCGCGCGCTCGTGCTGCCCGGCGCGCTGCGCAGCGGCGTCGCGGTGGCGCTGGGCCTGCTGTGGGTGCAGATCGCGCTCGGCGGCTGGGTGAGCACGAACTACGCCGTGCTCGCCTGCAGCGGCTTCCCGCTGTGCAACGGCCGCTGGTGGCCGCAGGCCGATTTCGGCGCCGGCTTCACCTTCCTGCGCGGGCTCGGCGTCGATGCCGCCGGTGCGCCGCTGCCGTTCGACGCCCTGGTCGCGATCCACCTCGCGCACCGCAGCTTCGCCGCCGTCGTCGCGGCGGCGCTGGCCGGGCTGGCCTGGGCGCTGCTGCGCCGCGGCGATGCCGCGACGCGCCGCTGGGGCCGCGCGCTGGCGCTGCTGCTGGCGCTGCAGCTGGCGACGGGCCTGTCGAACGTCGTGCTCGGCTGGCCGCTGCCGGCGGCGCTGATCCACACCGCGGGCGCCGCCGCCTTGGTGCTCCTGCTGACCCTGCTATGGCTGCGCGGCGGTGCGCGCGCGGCGGCGGGCGCCTAAAATCCTTCCTCCGATGTCGCAGACCCTCACCGCCCCGCGTCCCGCGCTCCAGCGCTGGTCGCAGTTCTACGCGCTGACGAAGCCGCGCGTCGTGCAGCTGATCGTGTTCTGCGCGCTCATCGGCATGCTGCTGGCGGAGCCTGGCTGGCCCGACTGGCGCCTCGTGCTGCCGGCCACGGTCGGGATCTGGCTCGTCGCGGCGGCCGCGGCGGCGATCAACTGCGTCGTCGAACAGCAGATCGACCGCCGCATGGCGCGCACCGCCTGGCGCCCGACGGCGCGCGGCGAGCTCACGAATGCGCACACGCTGCTGTTCGCCGGCGTGCTGTGTGCCATCGGCAGCGCGATCCTGTACTGCTGGGTCAACCCGCTGACGATGGCGCTGACCTTCGCGACCTTCGTCGGCTACGCCATCGTCTACACCGTCGTGCTCAAGCCGCTGACGCCGCAGAACATCGTCATCGGCGGCGCCTCGGGCGCGATGCCGCCGGTGCTGGGCTGGGCCGCGATGACCGGCAGCGTGAGCGCGCAGGCGATCATGCTGTTCCTCATCATCTTCCTGTGGACGCCGCCGCACTTCTGGGCCCTGGCGCTGTACCGCGCCGAGGACTACCGCAAGGCCGGCCTGCCGATGCTGCCGATCACCCACGGCAGCCGCTTCACGCGGCTGCAGGTGCTGCTGTACACCATCATCCTGTTCGCGGCGACGCTGCTGCCCTGCATCAACGGCATGAGCGGCTCGCTCTACCTGGCCGCGGCGCTCGTGCTCGGCGGCGGCTTCATCGTCCACGCCTGGCAGTTGTGGCGCGAGTACAGCGACGCGCTCGCGCGCAAGACCTTCCGCTACTCGATCTGGCACCTGTCGCTGCTGTTCGCGGCCCTGCTGGTCGACCATTACCTGAGCCCATGGATCGCACGCGTCGTCGCCTCCTGAATGCCGTCGCCGCGCTCGGCGCGGCGGCCCTCGCCGCCGGCTGCGGCCCGAGCGCGCCTAAGCAGGCGCATTTCAACTCGATAGACATCAGCGGCGCCGAGTACGCGCGCGCGCTCGATCTGCCCGACACCGACGGCCATATGCGGCACCTGTCGGACTTCAAGGGCAAGGTCACGGTCGTCTTCTTCGGCTACACCCAATGCCCCGATGTCTGCCCGACGACCATGCTCGAGCTGGCGCAGGTGAAGAAGGCCCTCGGCGCCGACGGCGCGAAGGTGCAGGGCGTGTTCGTCACCATCGATCCGGCGCGCGACACGCCGCAGGTGCTGAAGGCCTATGTCCGGAACTTCAGCCCCGACTTCATCGCGCTGCGCGGCGACGACGCCCAGACCGCCGCGGCGGCGAAGTCGTTCAAGGTCTATTACGCCAAGGTCCCGGGCGCGACCCCGCAGAGCTACACGATGGACCACACGGCCGGCAGCTATGTCTTCGACGAAGAGGGCCGGGTGCGCCTGTTCACGCGCTTCGGCACCGGCGCCGACAAGCTCAAGCAGGATCTGCAGGAATTGCTGCGCGAAGGCTGACGCCCGCGTGCGGGGCGGGGCGCCGGGGCGGCGCCCCGCCGCGCTCAGTCGGCGAGCGCCTTGCGCATCTTCTTCAGCGCCGCGGCCTCGATCTGGCGGATGCGTTCGGCGCTGACGCCGTAGATGGCAGCCAGATCGTGCAGCGTCATGCCGCCGCTGGCGTCGTCGTTGACCTTGAGCCAGCGTTCCTCGACGATGCGGCGGCTGCGCTCGTCGAGCGCGTCCAGCGCGAGACTGATGCCGTCGCCCTGCAGCCAATCGCGCTGGCGCGCCTCGATCACGCGCGACGGCTCGCTGGCATCGTCGGCCAGGTAGGCGATCGGGGCGTAGCTTTCCTCGCCGTCGTCGCTCTGCGGCTCGAGCGCGACATCGCCGCCCGACAGCCGCATCTCCATCTCGACGACCTCCTCGGGCTTGACGTTGAGCTCGCCGGCCATGGCCGAGACCTCGGCCGGGGTCAGCGTGTTGCGATGGGTGTCGGCGTCCGACGCGTCGCTCTTCAGACCCTGCTTCATCGAGCGCAGGTTGAAGAACAGCTTGCGCTGGGCCTTGGTCGTCGCGACCTTGACCATGCGCCAGTTCTTGAGGATGTACTCGTGGATCTCGGCCTTGATCCAGTGCAGCGCATAGCTGACCAGGCGCACGCCCTGTTCGGGGTCGAAGCGCTTGACGGCCTTCATCAGGCCGACATTGCCTTCCTGGATCAGGTCGCCCTGCGGCAGGCCGTAGCCGAGGTACTGGCGCGAGACAGAGACGACCAATCGCAGATGCGACAACACGAGCCGCCCGGCGGCCTGGAGGTCGCCCTCGTCGCGCAAGGCGCGGGCGAGACGGCTCTCCTCGGTCTGGGTCAGCATCGGCATCCGGTTCACGGCCGAGACATAGGCATCCAGGTTGCCCAGCGAGGGCACCATCGACCAGGGGTCGCGAACGGCAAGGGCGGTGGAACGGTTCATGTTCATGCGGTCTGAGAGACGCCTTTCGGCGTTCGGGTTCCGTCGATATTAGCACTCTCTGTTATCGAGTGCTTACGCGGCGGATGTGACCTGAGCACAAGTCCTCGCTATCTCTATAGATAAGCATGCACTTACATCGATGACTTGCGATCGAAAATCTGCGCGCCGCACGACGGCTGGACCCGGGTCGCGCAGCCGCCGGCGCCCGATTCCGCTTGCGGCACGCCGGGGTCGGCGCCCCGGCGGCTCGCCGATCGCTTAAGCTGGCGCCGCCCCAGCCTACCGACAGGACAGCCGCCAACATGGAATCGCAGGCCCAGCCCGCGCGCACCGCCGCGAAGCCGCGGCTCATCGTCGCCATCACCGGCGCCTCGGGCGCGATCTACGGCGTGCGTGCGCTCGAGATGCTGCGCGCCTCGGGCGCGGTCGAGACGCACCTGATCCTGACGGCCGCGGCCGCGCGCACCCTGGTCGCCGAGACCGACCGCCAGCCGGCCGAGGTGCGCGCGCTCGCCGACCATGTGCATGGCGCACGCGACATCGGCGCGACCATCGCCTCGGGCTCGTTCCGCACCCTGGGGATGCTGGTGGCGCCCTGCTCGGCGAAGACGCTCAGCGGCATCGCCCACAGCTACGACGAGGAACTCGTGGTGCGTGCCGCCGATGTCTGCCTCAAGGAGCGCCGCCGCGTCGTGCTGCTGCTGCGCGAGACGCCGCTGCATGCCGGCCACATCGCGCTCATGGCGCAGGCGACCGCGAACGGGGCCATCGTGATGCCGCCGGTGCCGGCCTTCTACCACCGGCCGGCGACGGTGCAGGACATCGTCGACCAGACGGTGGGCCGCGCGCTCGACCTCTTCGACCTCGAGGTCGGCATCGTGCGGCGCTGGGCCGGCGGCGCCGGCTGACGCCTCAGGCGCTCCAGGCGTCGATGCGCAGCGAGAGGTCGACGGCGCGCACGTCCTTGGTCAGCTTGCCGACCGAGATGCGGTCGACGCCGGTGGCAGCGATGGCGCGGATCTGCGCCAGGTCGACCCCGCCCGAGACCTCGAGCACCGCGCGCCCCGCGTTGAGCCGGCAGGCGCGGCCCATCTGCTCGAGCGTGAAGTCGTCGAGCAGCACGTTCCCGGCGCCCGCGGCCAGCGCCTGCTCGAGTTCGTCGAGGCTCTCGACCTCGATCTGCACGACGACGCCGGCGTCGAGCGCGTCGGCCGCGCGCAGCGCCGGCGCGATGCCGCCGGCGGCGGCGATATGGTTTTCCTTGATCAGGATGCCGTCCCACAGCGCCATGCGGTGATTGCGCCCGCCGCCGGTGCGCACGGCGTATTTCTGCGCCTGGCGCAGCCCGGGCAGCGTCTTGCGCGTGTCGAGCACGGCGCAGCCGCGCGGGTTCGGCGAGACGCCGGCGATGGCGTCGACGTACTGGCGCGTCGACGTCGCGACGGCCGAGAGCGTCTGCAGGAAATTCAACGCCGGCCGCTCGGCGCTGAGCAGCGCGCGCGCTTCGGCATCGATGCGGCAGACCTCGGTGCCGGCGGCGACGGCGGCGCCCTCGGCGACCGTCCAGTCGATCGCCGCGCCCGCGTCGAGCGCCAGCACGCAGGCGTCGAACCAGGGCCGGCCGCAGATGACCGCCGCCTCCTTGGCGACGACGCGCCCGCGCACGCGGCGTCCCGCCGGCACCAGCTGCGCCGTCCAGTCGCCGCGCCCGATGTCCTCCATCAGTGCATCGCGCACATTGCGCGCGAGCGCGTCGCGCAGGGTCTCGTTGGTCGTTTCCATCATCGTCTTCCTCGTTTCATCCCCAGCGCGTCTGCGCCTCCTCGAGGATCGCATCGACGATCTCGAAGAACTGGGCCACGTTCAGCGGCTTGGTCACGTAATGCAGCGCGCCGGCCACCAGCGCCTGGCGCATGTGGGCCGAGGTCGCGTCGGCCGAGACGACGACGACCGGGATGCCGGCCAGCCGCTCGTCCTGCTTGAGGTGGCGCAGCAGCTCGATGCCGCTGATGTCGGGCAGCTGCATGTCGAGCAGGATCAGGTCCGGGTGGTCGGCGCGGATCGCCGCCAGCCCGTCCAGCCCGAGCATCGAGGTCGTCAGCTGCACCTGCGGGCGCTGGGCGAAGACGCCGCGCATGACCTCGATGTTGGTCTCGTTGTCCTCGACGTAGTGGACGCGGCGCTCGCGGTACGGTGCCGGCGAGCTCAGGCTGTAGCGCGCCGACGGCGCCTCGGCGGCCTCGGCCGCGGGCAGGCGCAGCGTGAAGACCGAGCCGACGCCGGCCTCGCTCGCGGCCTCGAGCGTGCCGCCCATCAGCTCCGCCAGGCGGCGGCTGATGACGAGGCCGATGCCGGTGCCCTCGATGCCGCTGGCTTCGCGGCCGAGGCGGTTGTAGGGCTGGAACAGCGCCGCGAGCTGCGACTCGGTCATGCCGAGGCCGCTGTCGCTGACGGCGATCTCGATCAGGTCGCCGTCGGCGCGCGGGATGCGCTGCGCCGTCACCGCCAGCTGGCCGCCGTCGCGGTTGTACTTGACGCCGTTGCTGAGCAGGTTCGTCAGCACCTGCTGCAGCCGCGTCGCGTCGGCCACGACGGCGCCCGCATCCTCGTCGAAGGCGCTGCTGACGCTGATGCCGCGCGCCTGGGCGCCGGCGCCGACCATCTCGCGGCAGGCCGCCACCAGCGGCGCCAGCGCCACCGGCGCGAGCGTGAGCTGGACATTGCCCGACTCGATGCGCGCCAGGTCCAGCGTCTCGTTGATCAGCTCCAGCAGGTGCCAGCCGGCGCGCTGCACCTGGTCGACCCAGTCGCGCTGGTGCGGTGCGAGGCCGGGCTCGCGATCCATCCCCAGCAGCTGGGCGAAACCCATCATCGCGTTGAGGGGCGTGCGCAGCTCGTGGCTCATGCGCGAGAGGAACTCGCTCTTCGCCAGGTTCGCGGCCTCGGCGCGGTGCAGCGCGCGTTCCGAGGCCTCCAGGCGCAGCCGCTCGGTGATGTCGTCGAGCACGCCGACCATGCGCAGCGAGCGCCCGCCGTCCTGCTGCAGCGCGGTGGCCGTGATGCGCGCGATGCGCTGCGGCGCCTGGGCGCCGCGCAGCGGCAGCTGCGCCAGCAGCGAACGGCTGGGTTCCTCGATGAGGCGCCGCCGCAGCTCGTTCAGCGCGCCCGCCTGGTCGGCCTGGAACAGGTCGGTCAGCGGGCGGCCGTGCAGCGCCTCGGCATCGAGGGCGACGATCTCGCACAGCCGGTGGTTGAACTCGATCACGCGCCCCTCGGCATCCATGAACGCGACGCCCAGCGGCACATGGTCGAGCAGCGTGCGCAGCCGGGTCTCGCTCGCGCGCAGCGCGGCCTCGGCGGCCGAGCGTTCGCTGACCTCGCGCCGCAACTCGGTGGTGGCCGATTCGACGGCCAGCTCGGTGCGCCGGTTGAGCCCGGTCACCGTCAGCAGCATGGCGCCGAGCATCGCCGCCGCGGCCAGCGCCGCGAGCTCGATCAGCCAGGTGACGTCGCTGTCCTGCCCCGGCAGTTCGGTGACGGCGGCCGACACCCGCAGCCGCGTCTGGCGGCCGCCGAGCTCGACCAGGCGCCGGGCCTCGAAATGGCCGATGCCGCGCGGCAGCTCGCAGGCGGCCGTGCCGGCCAGGCGCCGCTGCGGGCCGTCCGCCGACGGATCCTCGAGGCACCAGTGCAGGTAGGGCGCCGACGGGCCGGCGAGGTTGCTCAGCACCTGCGCGGCGCGCAGCGTCACGAACACGACGCCGGTGAAGCTCCGGCGCCGCTCGGCCAGGTCGGTCGGCGTGCCCCGGTAGAGCGCCTGGTAGATCACGATGCCGGTGCCGTCGCCGCCCTGGCTGAGCATGAATCCGGCCGTCGCCACCGGCGCGCCGCTGTCGCGCGCGGCCTCGATCGCCTTGCGCGCCGCCGGCACCGAGAGCGAGTTCACGCCCAGCGCACCGGCGTTGCCGGCCAGCGGTTCGATGTAGCGCACCGCGACGACCTCGCCGTCGCGACCGCGCGCGACGCCGCCGTCGCGGTCGAAGACATGGTAGCCGGCCGCGCCGTCGGCGCGCGCCTGTGCCTCGAATGCCGCCAGCTCGGGCAGCGCCACGCGCTCGGCGTAGCCCGTGGCCTGGAGCTCGATCGGCTGCTCCAGCCACCAGCGCGAGGCCGCCTGCAGCGAGGCCTGGTCGATCGACCCGCCGCGCGCCAGCGCGCTGCTGTTGAGCGCCTGCAGCGCATCCATCGGCTCGCGCAGGCGCGCCTGCGCCTCGGCCGCGAGGCGGTCGACATCGCGTCCGAAGGTGGCCGCCTGGCGCTGGCCGTCCAGGCGCCCGAACTCGTGCACGCCCACCATCAGCAGCGCCAGCGCCGCCAGCAGCGGCAGGCCGACGGTGCGCCGGCGCGGCAGCCAGTCGGCGCGCGGGCGGCCGATCAGGGTCCAGGTCAGCGGCGCGCCGATGATCACGCCCGCGGCGTCGCCGGCCCACCAGGTGATCCAGTTGGTGATGCCGGTGTCGCGGCCGATGGCGCCGCTGGCCAGCAGCGCCGCCGTCGCGATGGTCGGGCTGACGAGGCAGGCCGCGCCCGCGCCGAGCAGGCAGAAGCGCAGCACGTCGCGCGGCGCGTTGAGCACCACCGGCTGGGCCACATGGCGCCGCACCAGTGCCGCGCCGAGCGCCGCCTGCAGCGCGGCGCCCAGGCCGATGACGGCCGGCACGAGGACGGCCCCGAGTCCGCTGTGGCCGAAGGCGAGGGCGAGGCCGATGTTCACCGCCGTCGCGCCTATCCATACGCCGGGGATGGCGCCGCGGCCGTAACCGAGCACCGCGGCGAGCGCGATGCCGGCCGAGGGGTAGACCGGCGCCGCGTAGCCCGGCGGACCGGCCAGCAGCAGCGCCAGGGCGCCGACGAGGGCGTAGGCGAGCGCACTGGCCAGCGCCACGGCCGGCCCGGAACTGCGCCACCGAGCCCCGCCCGCCGTCTTCATGCTCTGCGCCATCGCGCGACTGTAAGCGTTCGAAGGCCCGCGCTCGAGCACCGCCGCGGGCGGCGTCGGACTTCGGGCCGAGCTTCGTTCAGACGTTGAAGAGGAAATTCAGCACGTCGCCGTCGCGCACGACGTAGTCCTTGCCTTCGGCGCGCATCTTGCCGTTGTCCTTCGCGCCCTGCTCGCCGCGGTAGGCGATGTAGTCCTCGTAGGCGATGGTCTGGGCGCGGATGAAGCCGCGCTCGAAGTCGGTGTGGATCACGCCCGCGGCCTGCGGCGCGGTGTCGCCGATGTGGATCGTCCAGGCGCGCACTTCCTTGACGCCGGCGGTGAAGTAGGTCTGCAGCCCGAGCAGCTTGAAGGCGGCGCGGATGAGGCGGTTCAGCCCCGGCTCGTCCTGCCCCATCTCGTGCAGGAAGAGCGCGCGGTCCTCGTCGCTCATGTCGGCGAGGTCGGCCTCGGTCTTGGCGCAGATCGCGACCACCGGCGCGTTCTGGCGCGCGGCGTATTCCTGCAACCGCGCCAGGTAGGGGTTGTGCTCGAAGCCGTCCTCGGCGACGTTGCCGACGAACATCGCCGGCTTGGCCGTGATCAGGCACAGGGGCTTGAGGATCGCGAGTTCCTCCTTGCTGAAATCGATGCCGCGCACCGGCTGCGCCTGGTCGAGTGCGGCCTGACATTTCTCGAGCACCTTGACGAGCGCCGCCGCTTCCTTGTCGTTGCCCGAGCGCGCCGCCTTCACGTAGCGATGCAGGCTCTTCTCGACCGTCGTGAGGTCGGCCAGGCAGAGCTCGGTCTGGATGACCTCGATGTCCGAGATCGGGTCGACCTTGCCGGCGACATGGATCACGTTCTCGTCGTCGAAGCAGCGCACGACGTTGACGATGGCGTCGGTCTCGCGGATGTGGCTCAGGAACTGGTTGCCCAGGCCCTCGCCCTTGCTCGCGCCGGCCACCAGCCCGGCGATGTCGACGAACTCGACGATCGCCGGCACGACGCGCTCGGGCTGCACGATCTCGGACAGCGCGGCCAGACGCGGATCCGGCAGCTCGACGATGCCGACATTGGGCTCGATGGTGCAGAACGGGTAGTTCTCGGCCGCGATACCGGCCTTGGTCAGCGCGTTGAAGAGGGTGGACTTGCCGACATTGGGCAGGCCGACGATGCCGCACTTGAGGCTCATGGGGTTCGCTTTCTCGATTGCGCAGCGCAAAACCGGCGATTTTCCTACACTGGGGCGATGCGCGATCCCGACGACGAACTCGAGCCCCAGGCGCGCGACCTCGGCGGCGGTTTCGTCGTCCAGCGCCTGCTGCCGGCGGCGGCGCGCCAGGCCGTCGGGCCGTTCCTGTTCTTCGACCATTTCGGACCCGTCGAGGCCGGCCCGGCCGACAACCACGATGTGCGCCCGCATCCGCATATCGGGCTCGCGACCGTGACTTACCTGTTCGAGGGCGCGATGCTGCATCGCGACTCCACCGGCGCGGTGCAGCGCATCGAGCCCGGGGCCATCAACTGGATGACGGCCGGGCGCGGCATCGTCCATTCGGAGCGCACACCCGACGATCTGCGCGGCCGGCGGCGGCGCAGCCATGGCCTGCAGCTCTGGGCCGCGCTGCCACAGGCCGACGAGGAGTCCGAGCCGGTCTTCGCCCACACGCCGGCGGCGGCGATCCCGGCCTTCGAGGTCGGCGGCGCCCGGCTGCGCCTGCTCGTCGGCAGTGCCTACGGTGCCGAGTCGCCGGTGGCGGTGCGCTCGCCGACGCTGTTCATCGATCTCGCGCTGGCCGCCGGCGATGCGCTGCCGCTGCCGCCGGCCCCCGAGCGCGCCGTCTACCTCGTGCAGGGCCGCGCCCAGCTCGACGACCGGCCGCTGCGGCCGGGGACGATGGTCCTGCTGCGCCCCGGCGACGAACCGATGCTCGCCGCCGACGACGACGTGCGCGCCGTGCTCATCGGCGGCGCGCCGCTGGGGCCGCGCCGCATCTGGTGGAATTTCGTCTCGACGCGGCGCGAACGCATTGAGCAGGCGGCCGACGACTGGGCTGGCGGCCGTTTCGCCAGCGTGCCCGGCGAGACCGAATTCATCCCGCTGCCCGAGCGGCGGTTCTGAGCGCCCCCAGACCTGCCGCCACGCGTCAGGCCCCCGAGGACCCGCAGGGGCCCCTTCGTGGCCCTGGGGGTCAGGGAAACTCGGGTGCGGCCCGGCGTTCCCTCGAGCGTCGAGTGCGCATGGATGCACGTCGCCTGCAGCGCCCGCGCGCCGGGACATGATCCGTCCGCGGGCATCTCCCTACAATCGCGCCGATGAACCGAGCCGACATCCTGGTCCGCGGCGCCGGCGCCGTCGGCCTGGCGGCGGCGCTGTCGCTGTCGCGCCAGGGACTGGGCGTGGCGCTGCTGGGCAGCCTGGCCGAACCGGCCCAGCCCGATCTGCGCGCCTACGCGCTCAACGACGCCGCGGTGGCGCTGCTGCGCCAGCTGCGCGTCTGGGACGCGCTGCCCGCCGACGCGCGCACGGCGGTGCGCGAGATGCATGTCGAGGGCGACGCGCCCGGCGCGGCGCTGGACTTCTCGGCCTGGTCGCAGGCGCGCGCCGAACTGGCCTGGATCGTCGACGCGGCCGAGCTCGAACGCGCCCTGCGCACGGCGGTGAAGTTCGCGCCGCATGTCACGCCGGTGGAGGCCCCGGTGCCGGCGGCGCTGCAGGTGCTGGCCGAGGGCAAGGATTCCGCCACCCGGGCGCAGCTCGGCGTCTCGATGCCGCGCCATGCCTACGGCCAGCGCGCCATCGCCGCGCGGCTGACGAGCGAGCAGCCGCATGAAGGCCTGGCGCGCCAATGGTTCCGCAGCCCCGACATCCTCGCGCTGCTGCCGCTGGACCGGCCGGCGCGCGCGGGCCACGGCGGCCATGGCCTGGCCCTGGTCTGGTCGCTGCCCGAGGCGCGCGCCGATGAGCTGATGGCGCTGTCCGACGCCGACTTCACGACCGCGCTCATGGATGCCAGCGCCGGCGCCGCCGGCGCGCTCGAGCTGGCGAGCGCGCGCGCCGCCTGGCCGCTGGCGCTGGCGCGGGCCGAGGCGCTGGCCGGGCCGGGCTGGGTGCTTGTCGGCGACGCCGCCCATGTCGTGCACCCGCTCGCCGGCCAGGGCCTGAACCTGGGCTTCGGCGATGTCGCCGCGCTCGCGGCGGTGCTGGCCGCGCGCGAGCCCTGGCGCACCCTCGACGACCCGCGGCTGCTCGCGCGCTATGCCCGCCAGCGCCGCCTGCCGGTGCTGGCGATGGCCGGCGTCACCGATGCGCTGCTGCAGCTGTTCGCGAGCCCGCAGCCGCTGGTCAAGGAACTCCGCAACCGGGGGCTGACCCTGGTCAACCATCTGCCGCCGCTCAAGCGGCTGCTTGCCGCCAACGCGCTCGGACGCTGAAACGCCGACGCGCCTACCCAGGATTTCGAGATGAAACTGACTGACCGCTTGCTCCGTTTGCTCCTGGCCGCCGCCGCGGCGCTGTTCGCCGCGCTCCCGGTGCAGGCCCAGGAGGCCCAGGAGGCCGCGATCCGCAAGGTGCTGACCGCGCGCCTGCCCCAGCTCAAGGTCGACGAGGTCACGCGCACGGCGGTGCCGGGGATCTACGAGGTGCGCTACGGCGGCACCGAGATCCTCTACACCGACGAGCATGCCGACTACGTCTTCACCGGTTCGATGGTCGACACCAAGACGCGCGCCGACCTCACCGAGCAGCGCATCGCCAAGCTCACCGCGGTCGACTTCGACAAGCTGCCCTTCAAGGACTCGATGGTCTTCCGCCAGGGCAGCGGGGCGCGCAAGATGGCCGTGTTCGTCGACCCGAACTGCGGCTTCTGCAAGCGTTTCGAGCGCGATCTCGTGCAGTTGAAGGACGTGACGATCTACACCTTCATGATCCCGATCCTGAGCGCCGACTCGATCACCAAGGCGCGCGACATCTGGTGCTCGAAGGATCCCGCCCACACCTGGCGCGCCTGGATGCTCGACGGCCAGGCCCCGATGCGCATGATGGGCAACACCTGCGACACCTCGGCGCTGGACCGCAACCTGGCGTTCGCGCAGAAGGAGCACATCAACGGCACGCCTTCGGTGTTCTTCGCCGACGGCACGCGCAAGCCCGGTGCGATGTCGGGCGCCGAGGTCGAGAAGCTGCTCGTCGCCACCAGCGCCGCGGCCGCGCGCAAGCATTGACCGACGAGCCGGCCGCGCCGGCGCG
>JAGWVB010000048.1 GCA_018971105.1 Burkholderiales bacterium | reverse complement strand
ACGCCAGCGGCCCGGCAAAGCCGGTTCCGCGGCGTCCACTTGATCGACTGATGGTTGCGGTGCGGCCGCTCGCCCGGCGCGCGCTCAGACTCCGGCCGGCGGCGCCGCCGCGGCCTGCGCCGCCATCGCGTCGCGCAGCTTGCGCAGCCGCGCGCGCGGGTCCTCGCGCGGGCCGGCGGCCTCGTTCAGCTTCATCTCGGCGACGAAGCGGCTGGGCAGGCCGGCGACGAGCTCGCGCCCCTTCTTGCGCCGGCGCAGCGTGCTCACCGCCAGCGTCGTGCGCGCGCGCGTGATGCCGACGTACATCAGCCGCCGCTCCTCCTCGATGCGCGCCGGCGTCATCTCCTCGTCGCCGGAGCGGAAGGGCAGCAGGCCCTCGTTGACACCGGCGAGGAAGACATGCGGCCACTCCAGGCCCTTGGCGGCGTGCAGCGTCGACAGCGTGACGACGTCGGCCTCGTCGGCGCGGTCGGCCAGGCTGATGATGACGGCGATGGTCTGCGCGACCTGCAGCACGGTCTGCACCGGTGCGTTGTCGTCGCCGCCGCCGCCGCAGCGGCGCGCGATCCAGTCGATGAAATCGAGCACATTGGACCAGCGCGCGGCGGCCAGCTTCTCGCTGTCCTCGCCGTCGTGCAGATGCTGTTCGTAGCCGATGTCCTTGAGCCATTCGAGCAGCAGCGCGCGCGCCTCGCCCTCGCCGTTCGTGCGCCCGGCGCGCTCCTGCAGGTCGTGCACGAGGCGGCCGAACTCGTGCAGGCCGGCGACGGCCTTGCCCTTCAATGACGCCGCGAGGCTGGGCGAGAACAGCGCCTCGAACAGGCTCACCTTCCAGCGCGACGCGAACTCGCCGAGGTCAGCGAGCGTCTGGTGGCCGATGCCGCGCCTGGGCGTCGTCACGGCGCGCAGGAAGGCCGGGTCGTCGTCGTTGTTGACGAGCAGCCGCAGCCAGGCGCAGAGGTCCTTGATCTCGGCGCGGTCGAAATAGCTCTGGCCGCCGCTGACCTTGTACGGGATCTGCGCCGCGCGCAGCTTCTGCTCGAACACGCGCGCCTGGTGGTTGGCGCGGTAGAGGATCGCGAAGTCCGACAGCTTGGTGCCGCCCGGCGCTGCCGCGGCCATCAGCGCACCGCCGCGCAGCGACTGGATGCGCGCCACGGCGCGCTCGGCCTCATGCTCCTCGCTGTCGCATTCGATCAGCCGCACCGGTTCGCCGTCGCCGAATTCGCTCCACAGCTTCTTCTCGAACAGCTTCGGGTTGTTGGCGATCACGGCGTTCGCGGCGCGCAGGATATGGCCGGTGCTGCGGTAGTTCTGTTCGAGCGCGATGACCTCGAGCCGCGGATAGTCCTGCGGCAGCCGCCGCAGGTTCTCGATCGTCGCGCCGCGCCAGCCGTAGATGCTCTGGTCGTCGTCGCCGACGGCCGTGAAGAGGCCGCGCTCGCCGACCAGCGCCTTGAGCAGCTCGTACTGCACGGCATTCGTGTCCTGGTACTCGTCGACGAGGATGTGGGCGAACTGCGATTGCCATTTCGCGCGCGCCTCGGCGTCGCGCGCGAGCAGCGCCAGCGGCAGGCCGATGAGGTCGTCGAAATCGACCGCCTGGTAGGCCTGCAGCCGCTCCTGGTAGCGCTGCATCACGCGCGCGGCGACGCGCTCGTCGTCGCTCGCCGCGGCGGCCTCGGCGCCGGCGGCATCCAGCCCCTGGTTCTTCCACAGGCTGATCGTCCATTGCCAGCGCCGCGCCAGCGCGTTGTCGCTGCAGCCGCCGGCGTCGCGCATCAGCCCGAGCACGTCGTCGCTGTCGAGGATCGAGAACGTCGGCTTCAAGCCGACGCGCTCGCCATCGCTGCGCAGCATGCGCACGCCCAGCGAGTGGAAGGTGCTGATCGCGAGGTCGCGCGCCGCGCGCGGGCCGACGAGCGCCTTCGCGCGCTCGCGCATCTCGGCCGCGGCCTTGTTCGTGAACGTGATCGCCGCGATGTGTTTCGGCTCGGTCTCGACCTGCAGCAGGCGCGCGATCTTGTGCACGATGACGCGCGTCTTGCCCGAACCGGCGCCCGCCAGCACCAGGCAGGGCCCGGCGAGGTGGTGGACGGCGCGGTCCTGGGCGGGGTTGAGGCTGACCGGCGGCGAACTCGCCATGCTCAACCGAGCACCGGGGAGAGCAGCCGCCGCGCCAGCGCCGGCTCCACGCCCTGGCGCTGCGCCCATTCCTGCAACTGGTCCTCGCCGATGCGGCCGACGTTGAAGTAGGTCGCCTCCGGGTGCGCGAGGTAGAAGCCGCTGACGCTGGCCGCCGGCGTCATCGCCAGGCTCTCGGTCAGGTCCATGCCGACCTCGGTCGCCGCGAGCAGGTCGAACATCGCGCGCTTGACGCTGTGGTCGGGGCAGGCCGGGTAGCCCGGCGCCGGGCGGATGCCGCGGTATTTCTCGGCGATGAGGTCGGGCAGCGCCAGCGTCTCGTCGGCCGCATAGCCCCAGAGATCGGTGCGCACGCGCTGGTGCAGCCGCTCGGCAAAGGCCTCGGCCAGGCGGTCGGCCAGCGCCTTGAGCGTGATCGCCGAATAGTCGTCGTTGTCGGCGATGAAACGCTGGATAGGTGCCTCGATGCCAAGTCCCGCGGTGACGGCGAAGAGGCCGATGTAATCCATCTTGCCGCTGCCCTTGGGCGCGATGAAGTCGGCCAGGCTGCGGTTCGGCCGCGCCACGCCGGCTATCACCGGCCTCTCGGTCTGCAGCCGCAGCGGCGACCAGCGCAGCGCGACCTCGCTGCGGCTGGCATCGGTGTAGACCTCGATCGTGTCGTCGTCGACGGTGGCCGCCGGCAGCAGCGCGAGCACGCCCGAGGCCTGCAGCCAGCGGCCGTCGATGATCTTCTGCAACATCTGCTGCGCATCGGCAAACACGCGCTGGGCCTCGGCGCCGACGACCTCGTCGTCGAGGATCGCCGGGTAGCGCCCGGCGAGGTCCCAGGTCTGGAAGAACGGGCCCCAGTCGATGCACGACGCGAGTTCGGCGAGGTCGTAGTTCCTGAACACGCGCCGGCCGATGAATTTCGGCGCCGGCGGCTCGTAGGCCGACCAGTCGATGGGCGTCTTGTTGGCGCGCGCGGCCGCCAGCGTCACCAGCGGCGTCGCCTTCTTCGCCGCGTGCAGCCGGCGCACCTCGGTGTAATCGGCTTCGAGCTCAGCCAGGTAGCGCGCGCGCCGCTCGTCGGAGAGGAGGTCGCTGCAGACGCCGACGCTGCGCGACGCGTCGGGCACGTAGACGACCGGGCCGTTGTAGTTCGGCGCGATCTTCACCGCCGTGTGCACGCGGCTGCAGGTCGCGCCGCCGATCAGCAGCGGCGTGGCGCGCTCGCGGAAGTAGGCGTCGCGCTCCATCTCGGCGGCCACATGCTGCATCTCCTCGAGGCTGGGCGTGATCAGCCCCGAGAGGCCGACGATGTCGGCGCCCTCGAGCTTGGCGCGCGCGAGGATGTCCTGGCAGGGCACCATCACGCCCATGTTGACGACCTCGAAGTTGTTGCACTGCAGGACGACGGTGACGATGTTCTTGCCGATGTCGTGCACGTCGCCCTTGACGGTGGCGATGACGATCTTGCCCTTCGGTCTGGAGACGCCGCCCGCCTCGGCCAGCGCCGCCTTCTCGGCCTCGATGTACGGCAGCAGATGCGCCACCGCCTGCTTCATCACGCGCGCCGACTTCACGACCTGGGGCAGGAACATCTTGCCCTGGCCGAAGAGGTCGCCGACGACGTTCATGCCGGCCATCAGCGGGCCCTCGATGACATGCAGCGGCCGCCCGCCGCGGGCGTGGATGCCCTGCCAGCATGCCTCGGTGTCGGCGACGATGAATTCGGTGATGCCATGGACCAGCGCGTGCGACAGCCGCTCCTCGACGCCGGCATTGCGCCAGGCCAGCCGCGCGCTCTCGTCCTTGGACATCCCCTTGGCCGATTCGGCGACCTCGACGAGGCGCTCGCCGGCGTCCCGGCGGCGGTTCAGCACGACATCCTCGACGCGCTCGCGCAGCACGGGGTCGAGATCGTCGTAGACGCCGACCATGCCGGCGTTGACGATGCCCATGTCCAGCCCGGCCTTGATCGCGTGGTACAGGAAGACGGTGTGGATGGCCTCGCGCACCGGGTCGTTGCCGCGGAAGCTGAACGAGACATTGCTGACGCCGCCGCTGACCTTGGCGCCGGGCAGGTGCGTCTTGATCCAGCGCGTCGCCTCGATGAAGTCGACGGCGTAGTTGTCGTGCTCCTCGATGCCGGTGGCGATGGCGAAGATGTTGGGGTCGAAGATGATGTCCTCGGCCGGGAAGCCGACCTCGTCGACGAGGATGCGGTAGGCGCGCTCGCAGATCCTCGTCTTGCGCTCGTAGCTGTCGGCCTGGCCCTGCTCGTCGAAGGCCATCACGACGGCCGCGGCGCCGTAGCGGCGCACGAGCGTGGCCTGGCGCCTGAACTCGGCCTCGCCTTCCTTGAGCGAGATGCTGTTGACGATGCCCTTGCCCTGGATGCACTTCAGGCCGGTCTCGATCACGCTCCACTTGCTGCTGTCGATCATGATCGGCACGCGCGCGATCTCGGGCTCGCCGGCGACGAGCTTGAGGAAGCGCTCCATCGCCGCGGCGCTGTCGAGCATCGCCTCGTCCATGTTGACGTCGATGACCTGGGCGCCGTTCTCGACCTGCTGGCGCGCGACCGCCAGCGCGTCCTCGTAGCGGCCCTCGAGGATCATGCGCGCGAAGGCCTTCGACCCAGTGACATTGGTGCGCTCGCCGATGTTGACGAAGAGCGAGCCCTCGCCGATCGTCACCGGCTCGAGGCCGGACAGGCGCATCGGCGCGGGATGGGCGGTGGCGGCAGGGGTGGTGCGGGTGTTCATGGGCTCGTCCCGGGGTGGGGGGCGAGCGCCGTTGGGATGCCCGGCGGCTGGCGCGGGGCGCTCCGAGCCTGGCGGGTCGGCCCCGTCGCAACGCTCCTCGGAAGAGCCTCGATTCTATCGGCTGTGCGAAGTCAGGCGCGTCAGCGCGCCCGCGCTGCTGACGCCCGGCGCGACGCGCTGCGCCGCCGGCGGCGGCGCGCTGCCGTCGTCGGCCGGCCCCGCCGCAGGGCCCTCCTGCCCTTCCTCCAACGCGGCATCGGCGGCCAGCGGCTGCGCCAGTCCCTGCTGCTCGAGCCGCATCGCCACGCCGACGGCCAGGATGTCGATCGTGAGCAGGAACAGGATGCGGCTGACCATCGGCACCTGGGTGTCGACGTCCTCGACATGGTCGACGATCAGCGTCACGTCGGCCTTGCGCGCCAGCGGCGTGTGGCTGGCGGTGATCGCGACCACCGTCGCGCCGCGCGCGCGCGCCACGTCGGCCACCGCCAGCAGGTCGTCGATGCGCCCGCTGCTGCTGATGATGACGGCGACATCGGTGGGCCGCAGCACCTGCGCCGCGAGCTGCTGCAGCCGCGGCTCGCAATAGCTGGCCGAGGGCACGCCGAAGCGCAGGAACTTGAACTGCGCATCGTCGGCGACGACGCGGTAATGGCCGACGGCGAAGAACTCGATGCGCTGCGCCGCGGCCAGCAGCTCGATCGCGCGCGCCAGCGTCTCGCGGTTGAGCTGCTCGCGCACCTGCAGGATGGCCGAGGCCGTGTTGCCCAGCACCTTGACGCCGAGCTCGAGCGTCGAATCGCTGCCGATGACCTGGGCATGGCTCAGCGGCACCGCGCCCGACAGCCCCGAGGCCAGGCGCAGCTTGAAGTCCGACAGCCCCTCGCAGCCGAGCGAGCGGCAGAAGCGGATCACCGTCGGCTGGCTCACCTGCGCCGCACGCGCGATCTCGGCGATCGGGTCCGAGAGCACGGCGCGCGCATGCGCCAGCACATGGTCGGCGACGCGCTTCTCGGCCGGGCTGAGGCTGTCGCGGGCGCGCTGGATCTGGCCCAGCAGCGCCGATTCGGCGTCGCCCAGGAGCGCGCGCAGCTGCGCCGCGAGGATGGCCGAGGCGCCGACGAAGGTCGCCTGCTCGGCCGTGACGACATAGGTCGGGATGGCGTGCAGGTAGTCGCCGAAGCGGCCCTTGTCCTCGAAGCGGGCGCGAAACGGCGAGTGGTCGAAGTAGCTGCCCAGGCGCGGCACGATGCCGCCGCCGATGTAGATGCCGCCGAAGGCGCCCAGCGTCACCGCGAGGTCGGCCGCCGCGGTGCCGAGGATGGCGCAGAAGGTCTCGAGCGTCTCGGCGCAGACGGCGTCGCCGGTGTCGAGCGCACGGCGCGTGATCTCGGGCGCGGCGAGTTCGAGCGCCGGCAGCGCGGCGCGCTCGCGCAGCGCGGCGTGGATGAGCTCGATGCCGGGGCCCGAGAGCAGGCGCTCGAACGAGACATGGCTGTAGCGGCCGAGCGCATGGCGCAGGATCGCGATCTCGCGCTCGTCGCGCGGCGCGAAGCTCGTGTGGCCGCCCTCGGTGCCGAGCGCGACATGGCCGTCGCCGACCGGGATCAGCCCGCTCACGCCGAGCCCCGAGCCGGCGCCGAGCACGCCGATGACGCTGGCGGCGCGCGCGCTGCCGGTGCCGACCTGGCGCCGCTGCCCCGGCGCCAGGCGCGGCAGCGCCATCGCCAGCGCCGTGAAGTCGTTCACGACGACGAGCGTCTGCAGGCCCAGGCGCTGGCGCATCTGCTCGCTCGAGAAGCGCCAGTGGTAGTTCGTCATCCGGACCTCGTCGCCCTCGACCGGATTGGCGATCGCGATCGCCGCATGCTCGATCGAGCGCGCCAGGGGCGCCGGCAGGCCGCCGAGGTAGGCCGTCACGGCGGCATGGAAATCGGCATGTTCGGCGCAGCGCAGCGAGGCTGCATGTTCGAAGCGGCCGGGCGCGGTCTCGACGGTATAGCGGGCGTAGGTGCCGCCGATGTCGGCGAGCAGGCGCGGGCTGGGAAACGGCGTCATGGACATCCTCGAGCGCGGTGGCGCCGATCTTGCATTGTGCTGGAGCGATTGTTCCGGGCACGATAGGCTGGATCCCTAGACCTGTAGATTGACTACAGGTATTACCCTGAGAGTTTGACCACCATCCCGTTGAACTGCGCCCCGTTCGCGTTGATTCGCTTGTTGGAACGCTGTAGTTTTGCTACCGTCGCGCGGATTAGCTTGTCCGCCATGCGCAGCGCGACGGGCCCGGGATGCCCCGGGCCGGGGCAGGGCGACGAAATTCGATGGCGTGCCCGCAGGGTAGAGAGAACGACATGGACCAGATGAGCCAGCCCGTCACCGCCAGCGCCGCCGCGACCGGGCTGCCGCGGCCCTGGCTCGTGGCCGACATCGGCGGCACGAATGCCCGCTTCGGCTGGCTTGCCGAGGGCTGCGAGCAGCCGCGCGAGGTGCAGACGCTGCGCGGCGCCGACCACGCCGGCCCGGCGCAGGCGGCGCACGCCTACCTGGCGCAGGTCGCCGGGCGGCTCGGCGCCGACTACCGGCCGCCGCGCGCGGCGGCCTTCGCGGTCGCGACCCCGGTCGGCGCCGACCGCATCACGTTGACGAACAGCGGCTGGTCGTTTTCCTGCGCCCAGACGCAGCGCGAGCTCGGGCTCGACGCGCTGCTGATGCTCAACGATTTCGAGGCCCTGGCGCTGTCGCTGCCGCGCCTCGGTCGCGGCCAGACCCGTCCGATCCCGGGGCGCGGGCCGGCGGCGGCGGTGGCGGGCGCGGCGCTGGCGGTGATCGGCCCCGGCACCGGCCTGGGCGTCGCCGGGCTGGTGCCGACGCGCCACGGCTGGGTCGCGCTTCCCGGCGAGGGCGGGCATGCGACGCTGGCGCCGGGCGACGATTTCGAATCGGCGCTGCTGGCGGCGGTGCGGCGCGACCATGCCCATGTCTCGGCCGAGCGGCTGCTCTCGGGCATCGGGTTGCCGGTGCTGCACGAGGCCGTCTGCACCGTGCTCGGCCAGGGCGCGCGGGGGTTGAACGCCGAGCAGATCGTCGACGGCGCGCTGGCCGGCGGCGACCCCAGCTGCCTGCGCACGGTCGACAGCTTCTGCGCGCTGCTGGGCAGTTTCGCCGGCAGCGTCGCGCTGCTGCTGGGCGCGCGCGGCGGGGTCTACATCGGCGGCGGCATCGTGCCGCGGCTGGGCGAGCATTTCTTCGCCTCGCGCTTTCGCGAGCGCTTCGAGTCCAAGGGCCGCTTCCAGGCCTACCTGCAGGGCATCCCGACCGCGCTCATCACCGACACGCTGGCCGCGCTGAGCGGCGCCGCGCTGGCGCTGGAACAGCACGAAGCCTAGGTCGGTAAAAAATCTTGAGCGGGCTGTCAACCGATCCCAAACGCGGGCGTTGTGACTAGGACCTGATGCCGCGGACCGTTCTCGAGCCCGCCCATCGGCCGGTCGGCGCCTCTTCGGCACCGAGTCAAATTCCACATCTACACCCGAGAGTCACCGATGAACAAGCTCCTGAGCGCCCTGATCCTGACCACCTTCGCCGCCGTTGCCGCGCACGCCGCCGACGCCCCCGCCGCTGCCGCCAGCGCCGCCCCGAAGGCCGCCAAGCATGCCACCCACCACAAGGCCATGCACAAGCCCATGCACAAGCCCATGCACAAGGCGATGCACAAGGCTGCCCACAAGAAGGCCGCCGCGAAGCCCGCCGAAGGCGCCAGCGCCGGCAAGATGTAAGAGTCCCCCCAGGGATGCGAAAAGGGCCGCGGCTGATGCCGCGGCCCTTTTTCCTTGTGCGCCGCGCAGCGGCGAGACGCGCGCTCAGGGCACGACGATGATCCCGCTGTCGCCCATCACCTTGGGATCGTCGGCGGCGCCGCCGCCCAGCGTGTAGGGGCCGGGCTGGGGCGCCAGCGCGCGGTAGGCGCCGTCGTAGTCCCAGGTCGTGACGAGGATGCGCGCGCCCGCCAGGCGGGGGCCGGTCAGCGCCGCCGGCAGTTCGATCCGCACGCGGCGCGCCGCGCGGTCGACGCTGACGCGGGCACCCGGCGTCAGCGGCCGGCCCTCGTCGGTCGCGCTGGCGCCTTCGGGGCCGAACAGCGCGTTCGTCCAGCCGCCGACGCGCAGCCGCAGCTGCCAGCGCATGCCGCCGGGCAGGCTCGCGTTCTGCAGCGGCATCACGGTCGCGCCGCCGGGCCGGCCCGGCAGTTCGATGTAGATCGTGAACACCACATGGTCGAAGCCGTTGGGCGCGTTCCAGACCCGGCTCAGGCCGGCCAGCGTCAGGTCCAGCCGCAGCGCGCCGCCCGCGCCGGCGACCGCGACGCGGCGCAGGGCCATCGGGTCGACGGCGGCCCAGTCGTCGCCCACGGGATAGCGGTAGCGCCCGTTCGGGCCGCGGTCGTGCCCGGGCGGGATCGCGGCGTCGACGAGCGTGCGCCAATGGCGGCGGAAGCCGAACGTGCGGCTTGCGACGGCGTCCCCGTGCGGCGCCCAGATCGTGACCCGGTGCGATGCGCCGTCGTCGAGCGCGGCGGTGTGCACCGTCGCGCGCCAGCGGCCATCGGCGCCGGGGACGACGGCGGCGGCGGCGCCGAGATCGCCGTCGACGACGAGTTGCAGCCGCGCCGCGCCCCGCGCACTGCCGGCGACCTCGAAATCGCCCTCCTCGACCGCGTCCGGCAGCGCGTCGATCGAGACCGCGGCGACGGCGCCGGCCCGCGCCCCCGAGGCAGGCGCCCGGCTCACCTTCCACACCAGGCCGGCGCGCGGCGCCAGCGCCAGCGTGAGCCGGCCGCCGGGGCCGACGACGAGATCGGCCGGCCGGCCGTCGATGCCGTAGAGGCCGCGCAGCCGCGTGCCCGGCGCGAGCCCGGTCGGCAGCGCGTCGAGCAGCGAGGGCCGGTCCGAGCTGTTGAAGACGACCAGCGCCGAGGCCAGCCCCGCGCGCGCGCGCCAGTCGGTGCGCCAGGCGATGGCGCCGGCGCGCGCCGGGTTGGCCGCCAGCACCGTCGGCAAGCCGCGCGAGAACAGGCGCTGCCCGCGCCGCAAGGCCGTCATCGCGGCGATGGCGCGGTACAGCGGCGCGCCGCGGTCGTAATGGTCGACACCGCCCGAGGCGTAGCCGGCGGCGAACATCGCGGCGCGCGGCACCTTGAAGCCCTGCTCGGTGCCGTAGTAGAGCGCCGGGATGCCGGGCAGCGTCATCAGCGCCAGCAGCGCCTGCTTCAGCCCGGCGACGCTGCCGGCGGCGAGGAAGCGCTCGACATCGTGGTTGTCGACGAAATTCACCATCTCGTGCGGGCGCGGGAACACGGCCAGCATGCTGCGGATGCGGGCACCGAGTTCGGCCGCCGCATGGCCGCGCGCGAAGACATCGCCGAGCGCGCCGTAGAGCGGGAAGTTCAACATCCCGGGCAGCAGCGGCCGGCCCTGCGGGTCGGTCATGTAGGCAGCGATGCGGCGCGACTGCAGGTCCTGGCCCGGACGATCGATGCCGAAACCCTCGCCGAAGACGAGGAAGTCGCGCCGCCCGGTGCGCCGCGCGGCCTCGAGCACGCCCGGCGCGGCGGCATCGCGCGCATGCAGGAAATCGTCGAAGAACGCGGGCGGCACGTAGAAGGCCGTGTCGACGCGGAACGCGTCGACGCCGACATCGCGGATCCAGCCGTCGTAGCTCGCGCGCAGCGCGCTCCGCACGACCGGGTTCTCGGTGTTCAGGTCGTCGAGCCCGGCCATCTGGTAGTCCATCAGCTGCACCGGGTCGTTGTAGTCGCTGAGGTCGGGCGTCCAGTGGTAGATCGCCGCGGCGCGCTGCACCGGGTCGCGCGGGTCGTCGAGGTCGAACGGCGGCTGCGACGGCCGCGGCACCGGCGGCGTGTCGGTGTGGAGCACGAGGTGGCGCGCCGGATCGGCCGCATCCCAGCCGCCGCGGTAGCCGAAATAGTCGCCGGTGTGGTTCACGACGATGTCCTGCACCAGGTACATGCCGCGCCGGTGCAGCGCGTCCGAGAGCCGGCGGTAGTCGTCCAGCGTGCCCAGGTGGCGGTCGACGCGCGTGAAATTCTCGGCCCAGTAGCCGTGGTAGCCGGCCGAGCGGCCGCCGGGCGCGAGCCACTGGTTGGCCACCGGCGGCGTGATCCACAGCGCCGTCGCGCCGAGGCCGCGGATGTAGTCCAGATGCTGCGTCAGCCCGGCCAGATCGCCGCCGTTGTAGTGGTCGGCGTCGCCGGGCTTGAACTCGCCCGCACCCTGGTCGTCGTTGCTGCGGTCGCCGTCGGCAAAGCGATCGGTGACGACGAAATAGATGACCTGGTCGCGCCAGTCGGGCGAGGGCACGTGCAGGCGCAGCGCCGGCGCCGGCGCCGCGCCGCAGGCGCCCGCCAGCGCCATGAGGCCGGCGCCCAGAACAATTCTGAAGCCTGGTCTGTTGTATTTTCGCAATGTAGTTTCGCTACAAAACCTCAAAAGACCAAGCGTCGATGAGAACCCGGCTTTGAGACGTTCTCAGTGTATCCCCCCATGGGAAAGCCGAATATTGCGCAGCGAACTGTTGCATGCATCCCGAAATCCGGCAAGCACTAGGGTTTCCGAAGGTAGTCGGCCGATCTAGTTTTGGTACACAGTGACCATCCTGTAGCCATACCCCAGTCGTTCCGGGCGCCTTGCATGACCCGGTCCGATGGCGAATCCCGCACCCCGCAAGAACCGGAGACAACCATGAACCCCAAAACCCAGCGTCGTCGAAGCAGCCTGCTTCAATCCACCCCGGTCGCCGCAGCCGTCGCGCTGCTGCTGGGCTCGGCCGCGCATGCGCAGCAGGCGCCCGCGCCCGCCCCGGCCGACCAGACGGCCACGCAGACGATCGAGGTCACCGGCATCCGCGCCGCCATCGAGAGCGCGATCTCGGTGAAGAAGAACGCCGACGGCGTCGTCGAGGCGATCTCGGCCGAGGACATCGGCAAGCTGCCCGACACGACGATCGCCGAATCGCTGGCGCGCCTGCCGGGCCTGACGACGCAGCGCGACCGCAACGGCAACGCGACCAGCATCTCGATCCGCGGCCTCGGCCCCGACTTCAACGGCTACCTGCTGAACGGCCGCGAGCAGACCAGCACCGGCGACAGCCGCGGCGTCGACCTCAGCGTCTATCCGGCCGAGCTGATCGGCGGCGCGACCGTCTACAAGACCGGCGACGCGAGCCTGATGACGGCCGGCCTGGCGGGCACGATCGACAACCACCTGATCGACCCGCTGGCCATCGGCCACCGCGTCATCGCGGCCAACGTCGAGAAGACCAAGAACGGCGTCGGGCTTCCGGTCACCGGGTCGGGCAAGCGCTACTCGATCTCCTACATCGACCAGTTCGCCGACCGCACGCTGGGCGTGGCGATCGGCTACGTCCACTCCACCAGCACGAGCAACACGCTGTCGCAGGGCAGCTGGGGCAGCTCGGGGCCGGCGACGCTGACCGACGGCACCGTCGTCAACGTCTCGGTGCCCTTCGGCGGCGGCCTGACCTACGAGTCCGACCGCAACACCGACAAGCGCGACGGCTTCGCCGCGATCCTGAATTACAAGCCGAACAAGGCGTTCTCGACCGAGCTCGACATCTACACCGCCAAGATCAACACGGCGCTGAAGAAGATCGAGGCCCAGGGCGGCAGCTTCACGGGCCTGACCAACGTCACCCTGTCGGGCAACGTGGTCGAGAGCGGCACCTTCGCGATGGCCCCGGGCGGCCTGATCACGCGCAGCGAGAACATCTTCGACGACGACAAGATCGAGTCGGTGGGCTGGAAGAGCAACCTGAAGTTCGCCGACACCTGGAGCGGTTCGATCGATTTCAACCACAACAAGGCGACCCGCGTCGAGCGCGACATCGAGGCCTACGCCGGCATCGTGGGCGCCGACACCCTGAGCTTCACCAACGGCGGCGGCAACATCCCCCAGTTCACGCTCGGCAACGCCAGCGCCTACACCGATCCGACCCAGATCGCCGTGCGCAACCAGGCCGGCTGGAGCGGCGTGACCTACCCCAGCGGCCCCTACGCCGGGCAGACCGTCCCGCAGGCCGGCTACGACAAGGGCCCGACGGTCACCGACAAGATCGACGGCGTGCGCCTGGACTTCCACCATGACCTGCCCGACGGCACGATGTTCACCGACCTCCAGTTCGGCGGCAACTACAGCAACCGCAGCAAGGACCGCATCACCGACGAGGGTCTGATCATCTCGGCGACGAACGGCGGCTACGACCGCATCCCCTATCCGGGCGGATCCTATGTCGCGACCAACGTCGGCGGCACGGGCCTGAACCTGCTGACCTTCGATCCGACCGCCGGCCTGTGGCCCGGCGCCGTGCTGCTGCACAAGTACAACAACGACATCCTCTCGAAGACCTGGACGGTGCAGGAGAAGGTCACGACGGCCTACGTCAGGGCCGACATCGACACGGTCTGGAGCAAGGTTCCGGTCACGGGGAACGTCGGCGTCCAGCTCGTCAACACGAACCAGTCCTCGGCCGGCTACCGCGCCCAGGTCGATTCGAACGTGACGCTGACCAATCCGGCCGGCGGCCTGACCACCAACGGCACGACCTACACCGATGTCCTGCCGTCGCTGAACCTGCGCGGCGACCTGGGCGGCGGCAACATCGTGCGCCTCGGGCTGTCCGAGCAGATCGCCCGCCCGACCCTGACCGACATGCGCAATTCGTTCTCGGCCGCGGTCGACACGAATGCCGCCGACAACACCTTCGGTCATTTCGTCGGATCGGCCGGCAATCCCTACCTCAAGCCGTTCAAGGCCACGGCGCTGGACCTGTCGTTCGAGAAGTACTTCGGCAACAAGGCCTACCTGAGCGGCGCCGCCTTCTACAAGAAGCTCGACACCTACATCACGACGGCCACCAACGGCAACTACGACTTCACGGCCGTGGCGCAGCAGCTGGGCCTGACGATCCCTCCGGCCGGCGCGATCGGCAACTACACGACGACGGTCAACGGCAGCGGCGGCAGCCTCTCCGGCGTCGAGCTGACGGCGTCGGTGCCGTTCAGCCTGGTGTGGAAGCCGCTCGAGGGCTTCGGTGTCGCGACCAGCTACTCGTACACGACGAGCTCGGTCAACCTGCCCAACCTGATCGGCCTCAACCCGACCCAGCAGGTGCCCAGCGGCGGCACGAAGATGCCCCTGCCCGGCCTGTCCAAGACCAACGCCAAGCTGATGCTCTACTACGAGCGCGCCGGCTTCAGCGCCTTCGTCGCCGACAACTACCGCTCGACCTATGTCGGCAGCGTCGCCAACACGACGGTGGGCGGCTACCCGTCGCTGATCAACATCCAGGCCCAGTCCTGGGTGTCGGCGCAGATCGGCTACGAGTTCCAGCAGGGCGCGCTCAAGGGCCTCGGGTTCCGCTTCGAGGGCAACAACATGAACAAGCCGCTGTACAAGGAATTGAAGTCCGACGGCTCGATCAACACCTCGGTCCAGACCGGCGCGAGCTACGCGTTCAAGCTGAGCTACAAGTTCGAGTAGCGTCGGCTCGACTCCGGGGCCCCCTGCCGCCACGTCCGGCCGGGGGCCTCGGCCTTTCCGGGGTCTAAGATCCCGGGCCGAGGCCCGGGGCATGGTTACAGCAAGAGTTCAATGACATGGATAACGCAGGCAAGCTCAGCGTCGTGATCGTCGGCGGCGGAACATCGGGCTGGATGTGCGCCGCGGCACTGTCCCGGATGCTGCAGGGCCAGTACCGCATCACGCTGGTCGAATCGGACGAGATCGCCACCATCGGCGTCGGCGAGGCGACGATCCCGATGATCTCGCTCTTCAACCGCCTGCTCGACCTGGACGAGGACGAATTCGTCCGCCAGACCCAGGGTTCGTTCAAGCTCGGCATCGAATTCGTGAACTGGGGCCGGCTCGGCGACCGCTACATCCACGGCTTCGGCGTCATCGGCCAGGAGAACGCCACCGTCGATTTCCACCAGTACTGGCTCAAGCAGCATCTGGCGGGCAAGGCGCGCGATCTCGAGGCCTATTCGATCAATACCGCCGCCTGCCTGCGCAACAAGTTCATGCGGCCGCGACCCGACCTGCCGAATTCGCCGCTGTCGCAGATCGCCTATGCCTTTCATTTCGACGCCTCGCTCTACGCCCGGTTCCTGCGCGGCTACAGCGAGGCGCGCGGCGTGCAGCGCATCGAGGGCCGCATCGTCGACGTCGAGATGCGCGAGGCCGACGGCCATGTCGCCGCGCTCAAGCTGGCCTCGGGCCAGCGCATCGAGGGCGAGCTGTTCATCGACTGCTCGGGCTTCCGCGCCCTGCTCATCGAGGGCGCGCTGAAGACCGGCTACGAGGACTGGTCGCACTGGCTGCCCTGCGACCGCGCCGTCGCCGTGCCCTGCGCGTCGGTGGCCGAGATCACGCCCTACACGCGCTCGACGGCGCGCCAGGCCGGCTGGCAATGGCGCATCCCGCTGCAGCACCGCATCGGCAACGGCCATGTGTTCTGCAGCCGCTACATGAGCGAGGACGAGGCCACCGCGGTGCTGCTCGGCAACCTCGACGGCGCGCCGCTGGCCGAGCCGCGGACGATCCGCTTCACCACCGGCAAGCGCAAGCTGGCCTGGAACAAGAACGTCGTCTGCATCGGGCTGTCCAGCGGCTTCATCGAGCCGCTCGAATCGACCAGCATCCACCTCGTGCAGATGGGCATCGCGCACCTGCTGACGCTGTTCCCAGCGGCCGGCTTCGACGCCGCCGACCGCGACCAGTTCAATCGCCTGATGAACCAGGAATACGACTGGGTGCGCGACTTCGTCATCCTTCATTACAAGGCCACCGAACGCGACGACTCGCCGTTCTGGAACTACTGCCGCGAGATGGAGGTGCCGCGCTCGCTGCAGGAACGCATCGACCTGTTCCGCAGCCATGGCCGCGTGTTCCGCGAGGGCACCGAGTTGTTCATGAAGGTCAGCTGGCTGCAGGTGATGCACGGCCAGCGCATCCGCCCGGCCTCCTACCACCCGCTGGTCGACCTGCGCACCGAGGCCGAGATCGCCGGCTACCTCGACGAGGTCGCCGGCGTCATCGATGCCTGCGTCGATGTGATGCCGTCGCACTCGCGCTACATTGCCGAGCATTGCAGCGCCGCGCGGCGCTGAGCTCCTAGAAAGGACCGCGAGATGTTGAAGACCATCACCCCCTGGCTGGCCATCGCGGGAGCGGGCCTGCTGCTGGCCGCCTGCGCCGATCTGCCGCGCTCGACCCAGGCCCTGCTCACCTACGAGACCGTGCCCGCCGGCGCCGAATTGTTCGAGGGCGGCAAGGACCTGGGCATGGCGCCCGTGACCCGCACCTACAAGAGCGACGGCAAGTCCACGAGCATCACGACGCCCGACGTCACCGCCGTCTGGGCCAGCGGCGCGAAGACCAGCTACTTCACGATCCTGAACGTGGGCGACGACCGCGTGGCGACCCTGCAACGGCCGGCCAGCGCGCCGGGATTGCAGGCCGATCTGGACAAGGCCAAGACCGTCGCGGCGACCTCGAAGGCCGTGGCCGAACGCGTCAAGCGCGACCAGATGAGCGAGATGGCCCGCATGTCGGCACGCTGTCAGGCCCAGATGGCCAAGGGCGGCAATCCGGCCACGGACGACTGCCGCTGAACGGCCGGCGGCGCCGCGGGCTCAGGCCGCGCGGCGCCGGCAGGTGAAGAAACCGTTCATCGTCAGCCGGCCCAGCGCGGGATCCGGGTTCAGGCGCGCGGCGTCGCCGATGTCGCCCGTATGGAACAGCCCGCCGTCGTAGGCGATGAGCCGGTTCCACCGCGCCGGCACCTGCGCGACGCGCTCGAAATAGTCGTTGTCGCCGACCATGTAACCCGGCGTCAGGCCGTAACGCTCGGCGTAGGTCCGTGCATCGAGCGTCTGCGCCTCGAGGACCATGCGGTCGACCAGGGCCAGCGGCACCTTGGGCGCATAGAAGCTCGTGCCGCCCTGGGCCGGATCGCGGAACAGGTAGAGCACCGAGGCCGCGAGCAGCAGTCCGTCCTCGACCGGCCCGAGCCGATCCCGGTGGCATTGCCATTGCACGGGGCTCAGCGCGGCCGGCGGCGTCGTCACCATCGCCATGCGCACCGACGCGGCGAGCGTGCGCCGGGCGCCGAGCGGCCCGCGCAGATGGAGGGCGAAGAACTCGGTCATGCGCGCGGCCAGCGTCGGCGGCGCCGCGAGCACCTGCCCGGGATAGGGAAAGCCGCGCGGCTCCTCGAAGGGCTGGCGCCGGGCCCAGTCGACCGCCGCCTGCGGATCGACCAGGGCATCGTCGACGACGAGGCAGAGGCGCCCGCCGCCGAGCTGCAGCACGCGCACCTGCGGCGCGGGATTGAAGAGTCGATCGACGGCGTCGGGCCAAGCGCTCATGGCGCCATGATAGTGGGACCTCGATCGCGCCCCGGGCGTCGCACCGAGATGTAATTCCGCTACATGATCCGGCACTGGAATTTTCGATGCACAGGCGTTTTCTCAGATAAAACTCTGGATAACCCTGCGGCGCCCGATGAAAAGTATGACTATATTCACCGTAGTTTGGCTACTTATCGGGTTGTCATGTCGAAATCGCAGCGCGCCTGGGGCGGCCTCGGCCGGATCGTGATCGGCTTGCTCGTGGCGACGCTCGTCGGCTGCGGCGGGGGCGGCGGCGGGGGCGCTGCCGCCCCGACCCCGACCCCGACCCCCACGCCGACGCCGACGCCGACCGCGGTCGGCTTCGGCAACGCCCAGGCGCTGTGGATCGACGCCTCGACGATCGCCTGGCCGGGCGCGAGCAGCAACTACCAGTACCTGCTCTATGCCTCGGCGGCGGCGAACATCGCCGTGTTCAGCAACGGCACCGTGACCGGCGCCGACACCAGCCTGACGCTGGGCGCCCCGGCCGCCCTGAGCGCGACGCTGGCCGCGCGCTATCCGCAGCTCGGCGGCAACATCGGCCTCGCCCTGCCGGCCAGCGCGGCGGCGCAGATCCAGACCCTGCTCGGCGACCAGCTCGTGCTCGTCGAGGTCTCCAACGGCCAGGTGCTGCGCGCGACCCAGTTGCAGACCCAGGGCGCGATCGACGCCGTCTATGCCGCCGCCGCCAGCACGCAGGCGCTGGGCGTGACCTTCGCCGCCGACGAGACGCCGACCTTCAGGCTCTGGGCGCCGACGGCGCGCAACGTCGCGCTCGTCGTCAACGGCAACGCCTATGCGATGACGCGCGATGCCGCCAGCGGCGTCTGGTCCTACACCGGCCTCAGCGCCTGGACCAACAGCGCGCTCTACAGCTACCAGGTCCAGGTCTACGCGCGCACCGACGGCGCGGCGGTGAAGACCTACACGGTCACCGACCCCTATGCGGTGACGCTGAACGCGAATGCCTACCACGGGCCGGCCCAGCAGGCGATGGTGGCCGACCTCGCGAGCCCGGCGCTGAAACCCGCGGGCTGGAACCCGGCGCTGCGCCCGCCCGCGCCGGCGCCGACCGACATCGTGCTCTACGAGCTGCATGTGCGCGACTTCTCCGACAACGACCCGACCGTGAACCCGGCCCATGCCGGCAAGTTCCTCGCCTTCACCGACCTCGGATCGAACGGCATGCAGCATCTGCAGCAGCTCGCCGCCGCCGGCGTCACCCATGTGCACCTGATGCCGGTGTTCGACATCACGAGCGTCGACGAGGGCGGCTGCGTGACGCCGGCGATCACGAACAGCGATCCGGTCGGCACCGGCCCGGAAACGACGCTGGCCGCGGACGCGAATACCGACTGCTACAACTGGGGCTACGACCCGCACCATTACGGCGCGCCGGCGGGCTTCTATTCCAGCGACGCCAACAACCCGGTCGCACGCGTGCAGGAATTCCGCAGCCTCGTGCAGTCGCTGCACGGCATCGGCCTGTCGGTCGTGATGGACGTCGTCTACAACCACACGGCGGGCAATTTCCTCGACCAGATCGTTCCCGGCTATTACTACCGGCTCGACGCCAACGGCAACATCACCACCACCAGCTGCTGCCAGGACACGGCGACCGAGTACGCGATGATGGAAAAGCTGATGACCGACACGCTGGTGACCTGGAGCACGCAGTACGCGGTCGACGGCTTCCGCTTCGACACGATGGAGAACATCCCGCTCGCGGTGATGCAGCGCGCGCAGGCGGCCGTGGCGGCGGCGATCGCGCCGCGCCAGTCGTACTGGTACGGCGAGGGCTGGATCAACAACGAGAACTTCGTCCAGGCCGACCAGGCGCATCTGGCCGGCACCGGCATCGGCTCGTTCAACGACCGCATCCGCGATGCGGTGCGCGGCGGCGGCCCCTTCGACAGCGGCAACGCCCTGATCGCGAACCAGGGGTTCGTGAACGGCGAATGCTGGGGTTCGAACCTCGGCACCGCCTGCACGGCGGCGCAGCGCGGCGCGCTCGACGCGGCGCAGACCCTGATCCGCGTCTCGATGGCCGGCGGGCTGCAGAACTACACGCTCGGCGGCGTCGCCGCATCGGCGATCCCCTACAACGGGGCCGGGGCCGGCTACACGGCGAGCCCGCAGGAGCTGATCAACTACGTCGGCTCGCACGACGGCCAGACGCTCTACGACATCAGCCAGTACAAGCATCCGGCGTCGACCTCGAGCGCCGACCGCGCGCGCGCCCAGGTCGTCGCGCTGGGCACGGTGCTGATGGCGCAGGGCATCCCCTTCATCCACGCCGGCGACGAACTGCTGCGCTCGAAGGCCTTCGACCAGGACAGCTACAACTCGGGCGACTGGTTCAACCGCATCGACTGGTCGGGCCAGACGAACTACATCGCGACGATGGGGCTGCCGCCGGCGCCCGAGAACAGCGCCAACTGGCCGGTGATGACGCCCCTGCTGCAGCAGCCGAACATCGCGCCGACGCCGGCCGACATCGCGGCCAGCTACGGCGCCGTGCTGGACCTGCTCAAGGTGCGCCGCAGCAGCACGATGTTCAGGCTGCCGAGCGCGGCGCAGATCAACGCCTGCGTCTCCTTCCCCGACGCCGCGGCGCAGCAGGACGGGCTGATCGTGATGCGCATCGGCGCCGCCGGCGTGTCCTGCGGCGACGACGCCTACAAGAACATCGTCGTCCTCGTCAACGCCAATTCGGCGGCGCAGGGCTACGCGGTGGCCGCGCTCGCCGGCCATGCGTTCATGCTGCACCCGGTGCAGGCGGCGGGATCGGACCCCGTCGTCAAGGGCGCGAGCTACGTCGCCGCCAGCGGCACGTTCAACGTGCCGGCGCGCACGGTCGCGGTGTTCGTCGAACCGTGAGGCGCGCGCCCGCGGTCAGCGCGGCCCTGCGGTGTTGCACCGAAGCGCGGCGTGCGCGGCGAATGCGACCAGCGGCCTGAATGGAACGTACACCGATGGACCCGCAGCGCCGCCTCGTCAACCGCGCCGGGCTCGCGGGCGCGCTGGCCTGGAGCGCGCGCGCGCGCGGCGCCTGGCGCCCCGGCCCGCTCGTGATCTGGTTCACCGTCGAGGGATCGAAGGCGCTGCGCCGCATCGGCCAGCGTTTCACGGCCGACACCGGTGTCGAGGTCATCGTCGAGGCGCCGGACCCGCTCGACGGCCCGAGCCGGTTCCAGCAGCTGTCGGCCGCCGGCAAGGGCCCCGACCTCTACATCTACGCCCATGACCGGCTCGGCGAATGGGTCGAGAGCGGGCTGCTGCATGCGGTGAATCCGAGCCGGCCCATCGTCGACGACATCGAACCGCTGGCCTGGCGCGGCTTCACGTATGGCGGCCGGATCTGGGGCTACCCCTATGCGATCGAGGCCGTCACGCTGCTCTACAACAAGGCGCTGGTCGCGACGCCGCCGCGCAGTTTCGAAGCCGTGTTCGCGCTCGACGCCGAGCTGGCGCGGCAGCGCCGGCACGCGCTGCTGTGGGACTACACGAACGCCTATTTCACCTGGCCGCTGCTGGCCGCCGGCGGCGGCTATGCCTTCCGCGAGCGCCCCGACGGCAGCTACGACGCGCACGACACCGGGGTCGCGGACGCCGGCGCTGTCGCCGGTGCCGAACTGCTGGCACGCATGATCCGCGGCGGCCTCATGCCGGCCGGCAGCGGCTATCCGGAAATGGAGGCCGGCATCGCCCAGGGCCGCATCGCCTCGATCATCAGCGGCCCCTGGTCCTGGCTCAACCTGCGCCGCGCCGGGATCGATTTCGGCGCCGCCAGGATCCCCGCCGTCGACGGCCATGCGGCGCGGCCCTTCGTCGGCATCAAGGGCGTGCTCGTCAATCGCGCCAGCCGCCAGGTCGAACTGGCGACCGAGTTCGTCGAGCATTACATGCTGGCCCTGCCCGGGCTGCGCGAGATCGACCGGACCGAGGCCATCGGCGCGCCGGCCAGCCGGGCCTATTACGCCGAGCGTGCGGGCGACCCCGGCATCGCCGCGATCATGGCCTCGGCGCGCGACGGCGTGCCGACGCCGAGCAATCCCGAGATGGGCCGCTTCTGGTCGTCGATGAAGACGGCGTTGCTCAACCTCACCGAAGGCCGCCAGACGCCGCGCGCCGCACTCGAGGCGGCCGCGCGCAGGATCGTCGCCTCATGAAGGCGGCGGCGGTCTGGCCGGCGCGGCTGAAGCGGGTGGCGCTGGTGGCCCTCGCGGCGCTGGGCTTCTACGGCGTGCTGCTCGTGCACGCCGCCGGGCAGTCGATGCTGGCGCTGCTGCTGCTGCTGCTGACGGCGCTGGCGCTGTGGACCTACGGCTCGCGCCGCACCCATGCGCTGCGCTATCTCTTCCCGGCCATCGCCGGTGCGCTGCTGTTCGTCGTCTTCCCGATGCTCTACACGATGGGCATGGGCTTCACGAACTACAGCTCGCGCAACCTGCTCGACCGCGAACGCGCGCGCGCGGACCTGCTGTCCGAGGCCGTGGTGGCGCCCGGGTCGGCGCGCGGATTCGA
>JAGWVB010000330.1 GCA_018971105.1 Burkholderiales bacterium | reverse complement strand
CGGCAGCACGGCGACGCGCGCCTGGTCGTGCACCGTGTCCCACCAGGCCAGGCGCAGTTCGGGCACGGTGACGCGGCCGGGCCGGGTCGCGATCAGCGCCACGTCCTGCTCGCGCCGGCCGACATTGCTGCCGTCCTGCCACTGGTCGTCGAGCTTGGCCTGGTCGGGGTAGGCCTTCAGGCCCTCGGGCAGCGCGAGGCGCGTCGAGAGGTCGGGCAGTTGCGCCGAACTCTGCCCGACGGCGCTGATCGTGAGGTGGCGCGTGACGGGGTCGCCGACATGCAGCGTCGAGCCGTCGGGGCTCCAGGTCTCGCTCAGCGTGACGCTGCGCGCGGGCAGCCAGTCGGCGCCGGTGACGGCGCGCGGGCGCGCGTCCAGCACCACGGTGGCGGCGCGCAGGTGCAGCGCCTGCTGCGCGCCCGCGAAGCCGGGGATCTGCATGCGCCCGAAGATGCCGCCGAAGCCCGGATCGAAGCCGCGCGGGTCGGGGATCTGCGCCTCGAGCAGCGGCCCCGGCAGTTCGATGTGGCCGCTGCGCTGGGGCAGCAGCCGGTAATGGCGCTCGATCACCTGGACCTCGCGCCCGTCGACCACCTCGTCGTGCTGGATGTCCTTGCCCAGCGGCTCGACGATGACGTCGGCATCGCCCTCGAAGTCGAGGCCGGCATTGCTCAGCGGCACCGAGGTCTGCACGCGCACCGTGAGCACGATCGCCTGCTGCACATAGGGCCGCGGCGTCTCCAGCGTGGCGCTGATGGCCACCGGCGGCGCGCCGGCGGCGGCGCCGCCGCTGCCGTCCGGCGTCGGCGGTGCCGCCGCGCCGGCATCGACGTCCAGCGTCAGCGGCGCCGAGACATCGCTGCCCCAGTGCAGCGCCGGCACGGTGAGCCGGCCGCCGTGGCGCGGCGCCAGCGTCAGCGTGAGCTGCTGCGAGCTCGAGATCTGGCCGTTGATGATGCGCAGGCTCGACGCGCTGCTGCGCCCGAGGATGTCGAAATCGGCCGTCAGCGGCGCGAGGTCGGGGTCGCCGCCGCGGCTGTCGTGCGCGAGCGTCAGCTGCACCGTCTCGCCCGGCGCGATGCGGTCGCGGTCGAGCGTGGCCGTGAGCGTCGCGTGCGCGCCGACCTGCAGCGTCGCGAGCAGCAGGGCCCCGGCGATGCGGCGCAGCCAGCGCTTCAAGGCGGCGCCCCCCGTTGGCGCATCAGGTGCTCGATCATGAACTTGCGCCGCAGCAGCCCGCCCGGGTCGTCGGGGATGCGGCGCAGCCATTCCTCCTCGGCGAGCTGCTTTTCGCTGCGCGGCGCCGACGCGCCGCCGCCCACGGCCGGTGCCGCAGGTGCGGCCTGCGCGGTGCCGGCGTCCTTCGCGGCGGCGGGCGCCGACGCGGGGCGGGCGAGCCCGGCCTCGACGTCGCGGCGCGCCTGCTCGGCTTCGGCGGCGCTGGTGGCACCGGGCCGATCCGCCGCCTGCGCGCCCTGCGGCTGGGCCTTCGATGCCCCCGGCTGCGCCGTCGACGCGGGCTGCGACGCCGCCTGGGACGGCGACGGCGATGATGATGGGGATGGCCCCTGCGATGGCGATGGCGACGGTGACTGCGAATGCGACGGTGACGGCGACTGCGAATGCGACGGCGACGACGGCGACGGCGACGACGGCGACGACTGCGACGACTGCTGCGACTGCTGCGACTGCTGCGGCTGCTGCGATGGCGACGGCGACGACTGCTGCTGCTGCTGCTGCGCCGACGGCTTCTGCTGCTGCTCGAGCGCCTTCGCGACGAGGTCGCGGTTGTGGCGCATCGCCGCGTCGTGCGCGTCGAGCGCGAGCCCGGCGTCGTAGGCGGCGAGCGCGGCGTCGAGCTTGCCGCAGCGCGCCAGCGCGTTGCCGCGGTTGTAGAGCGCGTCGCGGTCGTGCAGCGGCGCCAGCTCGGCCGCCGCGGCCTGGCAGTCGCCCGCCTGCATCGCGGCATAGGCCTTGTGCCGCGGGTCCGCATAGGCCTGCGCCGCGGCCGCCGCGTCGCCCTGCTGCAGCAGGGCCTGGCCGCGCTGGTCGGCGTTGTGCCAGAGCCGCTCCCACAGCCCTGCCGCATGGGCCGGCGCCGCCGCGGCGGCCGTGGCGGCGAGCAGGAGGGCGGCGGGCCGATGCCTCACAGCCAGCTCCGGCGCGCGAGCAGCGCCGCCAGCAGCAGCAGCGGCAGCAGCAGCCAGGCGCCGCCGTCGCGCCAGCGCGCGACCTCGCCCGCGTCATGCTCGCTCGTGCCGCCGGGCACCGGCGTGCGCGTGAGCGAGTCGATCAGGGTCGGCAGCGCGCCGAGTTCGAAATAGCGCCCGCCGCCGGCCGCGGCGACGCGCTGCATCGGGTCGGGGTCGAGCCGCGCCAGCACCGGCCGGCCCTGCGCGCCGGTGACGAAACCGCCGTTCGGGTCGGGCAGCGGCGCGCCGGCGGCGGTGCCGATGCCCACCAGGTCGACGCGCGCGCCCGCCTGCTGCAGCGCCGCCGCCGCTTGCAGGGCCGCGGCCGGGTCGTCGAAACCGTCGCTGAGCACGACGATGCGGGCGCCGCGCAGGCCGCCGGCGCGCTCCAGCAGCTGGCGCGCCTGCGCCAGTCCGGCGGCGAGATGGTCGCCCGCCGTCGGCAGGATGCCCGGCGCCAGCGGATCGAGCAGCGCGCGCACGGTCTGCACGTCGTCGGTCAGCGGCGTCACCGTGTAGGCCTCGTCGCTGAAGACGACGAGCCCGACATGTGCGTCGTGCGCCTGCGCCAGCAGGTCCTCGATGGCGTAGCGGGCGCGCGTGACGCGGTCGGGCGCGAGGTCGGTCACGGCCATCGACGGCGAGAGGTCGAGCACCAGCACCCAGTTCGCGCCGCTGCGGAAGCCGGGCGCCTGGTCGCGCTGCCAGCTCGGTCCGGCCAGCGCCAGCGCGGCCAGCGTCCAGGCCGCGGCGAGCCAGGGCCAGGGCCGGCCGTAGCGCGTGCGCGCAGCGCCTTCGCTGCCGCCCAGGCGCAGGCCGTCCAGCAGTTCGGCGTCGATGAGGCCGCCCCAGTCGCCCTCGCGCTCGCGCCGGCGCGCCGCCCAGGCCACCGCCAGCCACAGCAGCGGCAGCGCCGCGAGCCAGGCCGGGCGCAGGAAATGGAAGGCGTGCAGCGCGGCGCTGAGCCGGGAGCCCGGGTCGTCGATCACGGCCGCCACCTCGAGCGCGGAACCAGCACCGCCGGCAGGCTCAGCAACAGCGCCAGCGCGAGCGGCCAGGCATACCAGTCATCGCGCGGCCGCACCCAGCGGTCGCGGCCGGCGGCGGGTTCGAGCCGGTCGATGCGGGCGTAGACCCGTTGCAGCGCGTCGCTGTCGGTGGCGCGGAAATACGCGCCGCCGGTGATGCGGGCGATCGATTTCAGCGTGTCCTCGTCGAGGTCGGTGTTGCCGGACGCGAGGCCGAACAGGCCCTGCTGCGGCGCCGCGCCGACGCCGATCGTGTAGATGCGCAGATGTTCCTGCGCCGCCATGCGCGCCGCCGCGTCGGGCGGCATCGCGCCGGCGTTGTTGCCGCCGTCGGTGAGCAGGATCAGCACCATCTCGCCGCGCCGGCTGCCGTGGCGCCGACCGACCGCGTCGTCGGCGCGCAGGCGCTTGATCGCCAGGCCGATGGCGTCGCCGATCGCCGTCTGCGGGCCGGCGATGCCGACCTGGGCCTGGTGCAGGAAGCTGTCGACGGTGGCGAGATCGGCCGTCAACGGCGCCTGCAGATAGGGCCGGGTGCCGAACAGGATGAGCCCGACCTGGTCGCCATGGCGGCGCCTTATGAACTCGCCCGCGACCTGCTGCACGACCTGCAGCCGGCTCGCGTTGTCGGCCATGTCGGGCGTGGCCATCGAGCCCGAGACGTCGACCGCGAGCATCAGGCGCCGGCCCGTCGTCGCCACCGGCTCGGGCGGGCCCAGCCATTGCGGCCGCGTCGCCGCGCCGACGAGGGCGAGCCACACCAGCGCCAGCAGCCAGGCGCGCGCCGGCCGCCGCGTCGCCGCGCCCGCGCCGAGATCGAGCGCGGCGGCGAAGGGCAGGAAGAGGGCCGCGCCGCCGGGCTGCGCCGGCGGCAGCCAGCGCGCCACGATCCAGGGCAGCGGCAGCAGCGCGAGCATCCAGGGCCAGGCGAAGGCGAT
>JAGWVB010000329.1 GCA_018971105.1 Burkholderiales bacterium | reverse complement strand
GGCGGCGCGGCGCGGCCGCGTGACGTCGGCGATCAGCATCAGCGCGCGCACGATGTCCTGCACCGCCTCGGCGAGGTCGGCGGCCGGTTCCAGCGTCTCGATCACCGCCAGCAGCTCGTCGGCGTCCTCGAGGTCGTCCGGGTCGAAATGCATGAACAGCAGCGCCAGCGGCTCGACCAGCTCAGGGTCGGTGCGCGCCATCAGCGCCGGGAAGGCGTCCATCGCGGCGGCGAAGCCGGCGATCCAGGGCAGCACGCAGACATCGGGCGCGGCATCGTCGTCGAGCTGGTAGATCCAGGGGTCGAACCACAGCCGGCCCGCGATCGCGCGCTCGATCTCGGCATGGCGGCGCTGCACCAGCGCATGCAGCTCGGCGAGCGCGGCGCCGGCGGGGGCGCTGCGGCCCTCGACATCGGTGACCAGTGCGAGCCAGCGCGCCGGCGCTGGCCGCTGCGGCTGCAGCAGCACGCCGCAGAGGAAGCCGTCGAGCGCCGAGACATCGAGCGGCTGCAAGGGCGCGGGCAGGCCGTCGAGCAGCGTCTGCAGCCGTTCGATGTCGGCGTCGACGAGTGGCGGCACCTGAGAAGTTAGGGGGGTCATGTCGTTTTTCCCATGAATAGGGATGCGCCGCTGCCGCGACCGGCCGTAGATTCGGTGCCATCGGCGGTGCCGCGGGTCGATTCTCCCGCAGCGCTGCCGGCCGTCCCAACGACGTCCTTTTCGGAGGACTTTCACAAACCCGCTGTGCGAACAGCGGGTTCTTTTTTTTGGGCGCCGCGCGCGCACGCCTCAAATCGGCACGACGCGGTTGCGACCCTGCGACTTGGCCTGGTAGAGCGCCGTGTCGGCGCGCCGCGTCAGCCGATCGGCCTCGGCGGGCGGGCCGCTCGTCAGCCCGGCGCTCAGCGTCACGCGCAGCCCGGGTGCCAGCGCTTCCCAGTCATGACCCTGGACGGCGACGCGCAGGCGCTCGCAGACCTCGCGCGCGCGCTCGGTGTCGGCGTCGGGCAGCACGAGCAGGAACTCCTCGCCGCCCAGGCGCGCGACGAGGTCGGCCGCGCGCGTGTGGGCGCGCAGCAGCGCGGCCATGGCCACCAGCACGCGGTCGCCGACGCCATGGCCATGGGTGTCGTTGACGCGCTTGAAATGATCGAGGTCGATCATCGCCACGGCCAGCACGCCGCTGCCTTTCAGCGCCTGTTCGACCAGCTGCGGCCAGCGCAGCTCGACCTCGCGCCGGTTGCCCAGCCCGGTCAGCTCGTCGCGCCGCGTGTCGGCCTCGAGCTCGCGCGCCCGCGCATGGTGGCGCCGCGCCTCGAGCCGCATCTGCTCGGCCTCGACACGGGTGACGAAGAGCTCGGACTGGGCCCGCATCTGCGTCATCGAGCGCTGGCGCTCGAGCTGCAGATAGGCCTGCAGATGGGCCAGCGCGTCGGCCGCACGGTCGAGCGTGCTGGCCGTGCGCCACAGCGCATGGCGCAGCCGCAGCCGCGTGTTCAGGTGTTCATTGCCGGCGCCCTCGATCAGCCCCAGCAGCCGCTCCCAGGCGGCGGCGGCATCGCCGCGCGCCAGCGCCAGTTCGGCCTGCGAGCAGCCGACGCGCGTCAGATGCGCCGCGTAGCCGCCCCGCGCCAGCGCCTCGGCCTCGTCGAGCGCCGGCGCGGCGGCGCCGATGTCGCCCAGGCCGACCAGGACCTCGCCCACATTGCCGAGCGCGACCAGGGTGCGGAACGACTCGCCGCTGGCGCGCGCCTGCGCCAGCGCTTCCAGCGCCAGCGGCAGGGCCTCGCGCAGCGGCGCGCGCGCCTCTTCCAGGGCCTGCGCGTCGCGCCGCAGGTAGAACTGGCCTATGCGCACCGCGACGAGGTTGTTGAGGGCGACGAAGAGCGGGTGCGGCTGATCCTGGGTGCGCGCGATCGCGAGCGCCTCGACGAGCAGCCGCTCGCCCTGCCAGGGGTCGCCGGTGCGCTCGAAGGCGCAGCCCAGCGCGTTCGTCGCGAGCGAGATGCGGCCCACGTCGTCGATCTCGACCGCGATCCGGTGCGCCTCCTGCCCGGCCGTCAGCGCGACCTCGTAGCGACCGGTGTCGCTGGCGGCGATCGAGAGCTGGCGCAGCAGGTCGATGAGCTCGCTGCGCGGGCCCTCGGCGCGCAGCTGCGGCAGCAGTTCGAGCGCCAGTTCGACGAAATCGACCCAGGCCCCGGCCCGGTAGCGCTGGTCCAGCAGCAGCAGGCCGGCGCGACGCCGCACCGGCGCGTCGTCGGGGGGCACGCGGCCCCAGATCGCCTCGGCCCGCGCCAGGCCCGCGGCCGGGCTGTCGCTGGCGCGCAGGCTCTCGGCCAGGGCGATCGTCTCGGCCAGGTCGTCGGCGTTCTCCGGCGCGTGCGCCGCGGCGCGCCGCGCCGGCGGCAGGGGAGGGGTGCGGATCATCGAAGGCGGAGCACGGCCGCGCGCGGGATGGACGGCTCCATCGTTTGTACGCCGGTTCGGCACCGCCGGTGCGGGTCGCGGCGGCCTGCCGGCCCGGTTTCCGGCGATTCGACACGTTTCGCGTCCCCGGCGCGCGGCCTGCCGCGCGGCGCGTCGAGCGGCGGCGGCCCGGCACACGCGCGGTACATTCGCCCACCACCGCCCGTCGTCGTCGAGGAACCGCCATGTCCGATCCGATATCGCCGCCCATCCTGCTCGTCACCGGCGCCGGCCGCGGCATCGGCGCCGCCACCGCGGTGCTGGCCGCACGCCAGGGCTGGGATGTCGCGCTCAACTACCGCCGCGACACCGCGGCGGCCCAGGCGGTGGCCGAGCGCGTGCGGGCGCAAGGCCGGCGCGCGCTCGTCGTGCAGGCCGAGGTCGACGACGAGGCCCAGGTGCTGGCGATGTTCGGCGCCATCGACCGCGGCCTCGGCCCGCTCGCCGGCCTGGTCAACAACGCCGGCATCGTCGATGTCGCGGCGCGCGTCGACGAATGCAGCGTCGCGCGCTGGCAGCGCATGTTCTCGATCAACGTCATCGGCTCGATGCTGTGCGCGCGCGAGGCGCTGCGGCGCATGAGCCGGCGCCATGGCGGCGCCGGCGGCGCCATCGTCAACGTCTCCTCGGTGGCGGCGCGGCTCGGATCGGCCGCCCAGTATGTCGATTACGCCGCGAGCAAGGGTGCGATCGACAGCTTCACGATCGGCCTCGCGCGCGAGGTCGCGACCGAGGGCGTGCGCGTGAACGCGGTGCGTCCCGGCATCGTCGAGACCGACATCCACGCCAGCGGCGGCGAGCCCGACCGCGCCGTGCGCCTCGGCCCGCAGGTGCCGATGCAGCGCGCCGGCCAGGCCGACGAGATCGCCGCCGCGATCTGCTGGCTGCTGTCCGGCGCCGCCAGCTACACCACCGGCGCCCTGCTCGACGTCAGCGGGGGTCGCTGAGGCCGGATGCGGCGCCCGCCGCGTCGGCCTGCGCGACCGGCCCGGCGACGATCTCGGCCACGCGCCCGGCCTGGCGCAGCAGCCGATCGGCCACCGCGCGGGCCGCGTCGAGCGTCGGGTACGGCCCGGCCTGGACCCGGTACCAGCCCTGGTCGGCGACGACCGCGGCCGCGCTGCCGTCGGGCGCGTCGAGGATCCAGCGCCGCTGCGCCTGCACCGCCGTCGCGCGGTCGCGGAACGCGCCCAGCTGCAGCCAGTACGCCGGGCCCTGGGCGCGCGCGCTCGCGTCGCCCGGCACGGGGTCGTCCGGCGCCGGCGGCGCGTCCCGCCGCCAGCGCCCGCTGCGGATGTCGTCGAAGGTCAGGCGCTGGATCTCGACCTCGGCGACGCCGCCGAGCAGCCCCAGCCGGGCCGCCGCGGTGTAGCTGAGGTCGATGATGCGGCCGGCGACGAAGGGGCCGCGGTCGTTGACGCGCACGATCACCGTGCGGCCGTTGGCCGGGTTGCGCACGCGCACATAGCTCGGGATCGGCAGCGTGCGGTGCGCGGCCGTCATCGCGTACATGTCGTAGGGCTCGCCGCTGGCGGTCGGCTGGCCGTTGAACTTGCGCCCGTACCAGGAGGCCCCGCCGCGCTCGGTCCAGGGACGGTCGGTCGTCATCGGCACATAGCGCCGGCCGGCGACCTCGTAGGGCTTGTTGGGGCCGCCAACGCGCAGCGGCTCGATGCGCGGCACCGCGTCGGGTACCCCGGCCAGCGCCGGCGG
>JAGWVB010000047.1 GCA_018971105.1 Burkholderiales bacterium | reverse complement strand
CCGCATCAGCCCACCGGCGGCGCCGGCGGCGAGGCGGGCGGCGGGGCCGGCCGCGTGACCGGCTGCGTGGCCGGCGCTTCCGGCACCGCCCCCGATGCGCGCTGCTGCAGCGACTGCGCCATCGCATCGAAGGCGACGAAGAGCTGGCCGAACTCGTCGTTGCGCTGCTCGCCGATGCGGTGGTCGAAGCGGCCCTTGGCGATCTCGCCCATCGAATCGATGACGAGCCGGATCGGCCGCGCGAACCAGTTGGCGACGAAGTACATCGCGATCGCCACCGCCAGCACCGTCACCAGCGCCAGCACGGCCATGAGCAGGATCGACAGGCGCGCGAGCTGCGTCACCGGACGCTCGGGGATGCCGAGCGCGACGCGGCCGACCTCCTTGTCCTGGAACAGCACCGGCGCCTCGAAGCCCAGCACCGAAGCGCCGCCGCTGACGTAGCGCAGCGCGGGGATGCCGCCGAAGCGGCCCGGCGCCGCGACGCCCTCGGCGTGATAGGGCTTGCCGATGAGCGCGGGCTGGCTCGAGGCGCGGATGATGCCCTGGCGGTCGATCACCGAGACGCGCTCGAAGCTGCCCGTCTTCATCACCTCCTGCAGCGCGACCTGGACCGTCTCCCATTCCTCGCCCAGCACCGGCGCCGCGTTCTGCGCCGCGAGGAAGCGCGCCAGCGAGGCGCCGTAATCGCCGACCTGGTTCATCATCGCCGCGTACTGGCGCTGCGTGATCACGGCCGCCGTCGAACCCATCACGAGCGCGACGATGGCGGCCATCGTCAACGCCCATTTCAGGCGCAGCGGCACGAGGCGCGGCTGTGCGCGCTCGCGCGCCGCCTCGTCGATCTCGGCCAGCACCTTGGACAGCGCGTCGGCGAGTTCGCCACCCGACTGGTAGCGCTGTGCCGGCGACTTCGCCAGGCAGCGGTCCATCACGCGGCGCAGCGAGGCCGGCAGCCCGGGCCGGCGCGTCGCCAGCGGCACCGGGTCCTCGTTGGCGATGCGCGTGGCCACCGCGACCAGGCTGTCGCCCTGGAACGGGCGCGCGCCGGCGAGCATCTGGTACAGCACGATGCCGGCCGAGAACAGGTCGGAGCGGCCGTCGAGCTTCTCGCCCCGCGTCTGCTCGGGCGACATGTACTGCGGCGTGCCCATCACGGCGCCGACGACGGTGGCGACGTTTGCGCCGTCGTCGACATAGGCGATGCCGAAATCGGTCACCTTGATCGTCTTCGAGTCGCGCAACTGCATGATGTTGCCGGGCTTGATGTCGCGGTGGACGATGCCGCGCGCATGCGCGTATTCGAGCGCGCGTGCCAGCTGCAGACCCATCACGACGACATCGCGCACCGGGAACTGCTTCTGCTGGTCGAGCGGATCGGACAGCGGTGCGCCGTCGATCATCTCCATCGCCATGTAGGGCCGGCCCTCGATCTCGCCGACGTCGTGGACGACGACGATGTTGGGGTGGGCGAGGTTGGCCGCGGCGCGCGCCTCGCGCAGGAAGCGGGTGCGGCAGTCGATGTCCTCGGACAGCGAGGCGTGGAGGAACTTGATCGCGACCTCGCGCTGCAGCGAGGGATCGTGCGCGCGGTAGACCGTGGCCATGCCGCCGCGGCCGATGCGCTCGACGATCTCGTAGCGCCCGACCTGGCGCAGCGCGGCGTCGCCGGCGGCCGAGCCGGGGGAACGGCGGGCATGCGCGGCGTCGGCGCCGGGCAGCGTGTTGGCGCCGCCGGGGGCGCAGGGTGACGCCGCAGCGGCGGCACCACCAGCCGCAGGCGTCGCGGCGGAAGACCCTGCGACGACAGCCGGCGCCGCGGGTGCCGGTTCCGCCGCTGGCCGGGGCATGCGCTCGACCGGCATGAGCTGGGTGACGTCGTCCGCCGGCGGCATCGCCTCAGGCGTGCGGCGCTGGATCAGCGTGCGGTCGAAGGCGGCGGCGGGCATCAGCTGCGTCGTCTCGTCGGGCGGACGATCGAAGGTCGGCAGCGGCAGGATCCGCGTCGCCTCGGGGTCGGGCTCGCATGGCGAGGGCGCCGGAGCGGGGTTGCGACCGGCGGGTGGCGACGGGTTGGTCATGAACGGAGTGTGACGGCGATCAAGGTTCGCATCATCGGGCCAACCGCGCCCGCCTCAAAGCCCCGCTCTCATACTTCGAAACGGTGCGCGGGGTGGCGCAAGGTTGGGAAATCATTTCCCGCGCGGTGGCACCCGTCGTGCATCCAAATCCATCCGCCTGCCAGACCCGCACCGGGCCCTAATCGACCTCGACGCCTACGATGGGGTGCACGCGACCGGCGTAATGGTCCAACATGCTGCCGAGAACCTTGAAACCGACCTCGCTCCCGACATAGCGCTGTATGTGTGCCTCTACCGACGACGAATCGAATCGCGCCAATCGCCCACGAATGTTGACCGTTTCACCGGGCGTGCCGAAGGGCTGACAAAACGCACCCAATTCCAGCAAATCATACCAGTTGCCCAGGCAACTTTCGAGGGCATCAATTTGAGCCCGGCGCGGAAATCCGTCGAATTCAATCAGCACGCGTCGCGATTTCGAGAAATCCGAGGCCGCGAATCTGATCTCTCCCATCGAGATGGGACCCGGCAACCGCGGATAGGCGCTGGACTCGTTGAGGTGATCGATCAGCGGGAGGCGTCGGAGCAATCCGGATGAGCCAGGGTCCCCCAAGGCAAGGCGCTTCACCAGCGCCCCGGCATCGTTGAGGCCCAGCAACATGTTTCGCAAGAACTGGAGTGATCCGTTGTCGATAGCCAGAAAGTCAATTTCGGCAAGCAGACTCCGGTCATCGCGCACCGGCGAACGAACCAAATTCGCAAACGAAAGCCCCCGCCCACCCTGTCGGGCGAAGGCACCGAAGTCAGTGGCTCGGCAGAACGCGTTGCATGCATCGGCAACGCGCGAAAGCACATCTTCATGGCTCGGGATCGATTCAAAATCGATCCGCAGCTGCAGACGCCTCGGCTGGTCCACGGAGACATCGGTGAACTCCATTGCCGGAAGTCCGCGAATCATGGCTCGAATCTCTTGTACCAGGCACGGGTCTGCTCGTCTTCGCTGCTTCCTCCAAGGTCCAACCACTGTGATTGATCCGCCGCCACTTCGATCAATGGCTTCAAGGCTTCGTACATCGCAGCGTACTCGGGGCAGCGTTGCTGTCGATTGCGATCGCTGAGCGAGGGTCGGACACCTATACGAAAGAGATAACCACGCTTCATCTTCGTGCAAGATATGCCATCACCCAGGATTCTCTTTATCGAAGCGATACCGCCGAGTTCGTCCACAAATTTATCGTCGACGACGGTAATCCAACTGATGGTCTTGATTGCGTTCTGACCCACCGCATGAATGTCCTCCGGCAGGCGAACGATGTCTATCTCCGGATAGCGCATCGACATGCCAAAGGCGTGAACCTGGGCTGGCTGGGTATCATATCTGGTGCAGTGAAAGGCAAAGCCTGCACTGCCCGATCGGAACGGAAAGGTCTCGCACAAGTCGACCACCAGCTGCACGGCCCGATCCGCATCCTCGATCACCATCTCGGGCGGGAAGGCCAGGCACACGGCGTTCGCGAGATGCTCCTTGTGGCCGATCGAGCCTTGTTCGCTGCCTACGACTTTGAAGAAGTGCTTCGGCGCGTCTTCCGGGCGCTCTCCATCCTTCAATTCGAGAACGATGTATTCCGGCTTGGCGCTTGGCGCCGCCAGGCGCGAAGACAGCATGGTGAGGACCTTCCGGTTCATCGCCCGATGCCTGCGCATGTTCTCAGTCGCATAAAAAGTCAGCAGCTCCTGCGGACAATGCGAGAGGAAGATTTCCTGGCAGCGCAGCATTGACGCAGGGATGTCAGTAAACATCTTGTCCGAGAAGAGAGTAATCGAGAACGTCAAGGACGCCAATCGAACATCCTCTTCGACGAGGTCGAGTTTGCCGACCATCGACTTCAGTTCTTGCACCGGCGTAGCTCCAAATTACTCACCTGCCTGCTACGCGCACGTGCAGGACTGGTTGATCTTGCCAGCCGCGTCCCTGGGCGACCATGCCTCGACCTTCTTGACCCTTTGACCGTCGCGCTGGATGGTCGGGTACTCGATGAGTTCCTTGTCACCCAACATCGACTTACCCGTAACGCTCATGTCGGACGACCTGGAACCCTTGAAAGATTTTGTATGGTCGAAAGGGGTATCACATGGAAATTTCGCGTCGACGATCTTATGTCCACCGGGAACCTTGAGAATGGCATCGGGAACCATCGAGCCGCAACGAGGCGATGCCTCTACAAGTGTGCTGCCCATGGGGTCCTTGAATCTGTTCGTCGTCGTCAGATTGTCATTCTTATCTTTCTCACGCAGGCTGTGCAGCACGCAGGAGTGTTTGCTCGTACTGAGGCTCCGGCAGTGCTGGCCTTGATCGTCATGCTTGCCCTTTTCGTAGGGCGCCTTGTCGCAACAATGGATGGCACAGGCGACGATTTCCTCGGCGTTGCTGCCCGTAACCACGGGTACCTGAAGGCACCCCCCAAGGTCCACGGTGTTCTCATGATTCTGGAACTTCTTGTCCGTCAACCGACATGCATTGCTCCCATCCATCTTGACGTCGAAGGAGTACAGGATCCACGTACTCTCCTTCATGAACGTCGACGACTTCACGCCGCCCGCAACCCCGGCATTGTCGCCATTGGACAGCGAAAACTCGCTGCCCTTGGTGGCGATCGTCATTCCACCGTCGGCCTTGACGGTGGTCGTTCCTTTGTCGAGCGTCGCCGACTGCGAGATGTTCGGATAGGGGATCGGCACCGGGCCGCCTGGCGACGGTGTCCTGCACACGTCGGGGATCGTGGCGGCCGAGATGCCGTCGCTGCCCTTGTGCACGAGCGAGTTGGCGACACCGTTGACCTTGATCGTCACCGGCATGGTTCAGGCCTCCTGCCCTTGGGCTTGCGCGACGGCAAGCAGGGCGGTCGCCCGTTCGCCGCCCTCGGCGCTGGCCCAAGCGAAGGCCAAGGGCCCCCTGGCGTAGCCCTTTTGCCCGGCCGCGGTTGCCAGCGCCAGGTGCAAGACTCCGCCCGCAGCCCCCACGTCGCCCCAGCCATCCGCGGGTGCGGCGAACTCGCCGGCGGACTCGAAGTACTCTTTCGTGCGCAAGACGCTGAACCCGAACTCGTCGGCCCGATAAGGCTCGCCATTCATGTCGCAGTAGATGTCGCTGACCTTCCGGCCATGGGGCAACGCGGCCAGCGCACCTCGAAACGCCTCGGTCAGGCCCTCGCCGATGCAGACCGTTTCGGTCTTGATGCGCTTGGGCTCGTGCGCCACGCCACAACCCAGCACGGCGGCCAGGGGCTGCCATCCCCGCTCGCGCGCCCGCGTGGCGCGGGACAGCAGCAGCGCCCCGGCAGCTTCCCCGGGTATGAACCCCCAGGCGTTGTTCAGCGACCCGGCGCCATGCAGCTGATCACAGGACTCCAGCCATTCCAGCGTCTCCGGCTCCAGGTAGCTATCGACGCCGGCGACCAGGCAGGCGTCGAGACGACCCTGCCGGATCTGCGAACGACCGGCCTGCAGCGCCATCAGGCCGGCCGCGTGGCCGTTGGCGAACACCGCCGCGGCGTCGAAAAGACCGGGCCAGCGCCGCTGGATGCGCTCGATCAGCTCGCGCTGCAGTTCGCTCGGCAGGCCCGGACGCGGCGGCGGGAGCGCGAGCGCCAGCGCCAAGCGCAGCCCTGCGTCGCCCTGTCCGGCAAACAGCTCCAGCGCTTCGGCTATGGCAGGAAACAGCAGCGCTTCGTAACGATCGACGCCCTGGACCTCGATCTCGATCGCCGCCACGCACGCCACGCGCATCGGCTCGCCGGCGGTGTCGATCATGTACCGATGGCGCTCGAAAGCGCTGATGCCCGCGCGCACCGCCGCCGCACTCGCCCACGCGCCCTCGCCCAGCGGCGTGCGCGCGCCGAGGCCGACGATGACGACCGGGTCATCCATCGTTTTTCAATCCAGTTCCAGCGCCCGGTCGTCAGCCTGCGGCGGCACGGCATTGACCGCCGTCTTCAACGTCACCACGGTTCGTTCGAGCTTGTGCACCTTGAAATGGCAGGGCAGCGCCGTATGCCAGACGAGACTGACGCGCGGGAAATCCGGCTCGATGATCACGCTGTGCAGCCGCCGCTCGCGATGCAGTTCGCGGCTGCCGTCGTCATATCGGGTCTCGAATCCCAGGTGCAGCCGCGGCAACTGGAATTGCAGGCGTCCCAGTGGCGACAGGTTCAACAGCGTCGCAACCTCGCCGCCCTGCAGGAAGGCGGGGGCCTGCTGGTCCTGCGGCGCGCTCTGGAAATGGCGATCGTCCAGATCCTCGGCCAGCAGCGGCTGGCGCGTCTTCATCCAATGGTCATCGTAGGTGCCCGCGAACCCGACGCGCGGCTGCCAGTGGCTGGCGACGACGCCGAAGCCGGCCGGCGCGGGGCGATCGTTCCAGGCCACGATGAGCCGCTGCGGATCCTCGATGTTCGGCAGCGCCATCCCGGTTGCGTTGCGGCTCGTGCTCGCGTAGCCGGTGCCGACCGGGTTGCGCCAGTCCCAATGCCTTTCCGGCTGCTCGGCCTTCGGATCGGAGCCCCCGTAGGCGCGCTCCCAGACCAGCGGCATCTTCGTGAAGTACTCGGGCGCGCTCATGCCGATCGACTTCCAGCGCCGGTCGCCGAACACGCGCAGCAGCTTCTGCACCGAGCCGACCTTGAAGCCGACGTCGAGCTGCGTCACCGGCTTGCCCGGCGGCGCGTGCGCATGGCCGACGACGACGATGTCGCTCGTCCTCTTCGTCAGCACGAGGTCGGCGTCGTACTTGATGCTGCTGCGACCCGGCTCGCCATGGTGCTCGGGCAGCCGCAGCACCGGCGGCTGCTCGGCGGCGACGGCGGTCGCTCCGTCCGGAAGGATGTCGAACGTCGCCTTCACGGCGACAAGCCAGATCTCGGTGCCGTCGCGGTCACGCACCCAGCCGCGTTCGGCTGCGAAGGGCGTGCGGTTGTCGACCTGCCACATCGCCCGGGCTTCAGTTGATGTCGATCGCCGCGCCCTTGATCTTGTTGTAGCCGCTGGAGCGGCTCAAGATGTAGTTGCCGCGGATGATGACCTTGCCGGCGCGCGTCAGCGTGATGCTGGCCTCGCCGCAGCGCAGGACGATTTCGCGCTCGGCCTGGATGAGCTGGCGTTCGCCATCGACCTCGACGCGCACGCCCTGCTGCGGCGCGCTCGCCATGGCCGGCGCGTCCTGCAGCGGATGCGGTTCGACGACGCCGACGATGATCGGCCGCTCGCGGTCCCCTTGCTCGAAAATCACCAGCACCTCGCGCCCGCGGTGCGCGCTGCGCAGCGGCACCGTGCTGCGACAGGCCAGCACGCGGCCCGGGCAGGCCGCGAGCGCGCCGACCAGCGGCTGTTCGAGCAGGTCGAATCCCTGCAGGCGCCCCACCCAGTGGCCGGACAGGGTCCCGACCTCCGGCTCGGGAAGCGACAGGTTCTCCTGCACCAGGGGAACGAAGGGATCGTCGTTGGGTTTCATCTGCTCGACCTCAGTTCGCGCCTATCTTCGAACCCTTGATCACGACGTCCGAGCTGGCCTTGATGTTGATCTTGCCCGAGCCATCCAGCGTGATGTCCTTGCCCTTGATCGTGATCGTCCCGTCCTTCTTCATCGTGATGCTCGCGCTCCCGGTCTTGATCGTCACCGAGTCCCCGGCGTCGACAACCCAGTTCTTGCCGACCTTCAGCGCATCGTCCTCGCCGACCTGGGTGCTGCGGGCCTTGCCGACCTGGGTGCTCTGCGCGCCGCCGACCTGGATCGACCGATCGGTGCCGACATTCGTCGTCTGGTTGGCGCCGACCGTCGTCGATTGGTTCGCGCCGACATCGTTGGACTGATTGGCACCGACGCTGGTGCTCTGGTTCGCGCCGACGGTGATGCTCTGCGCCGCGCCCACCGCCACCATCTGCGCCGCGCCGATCGCGATTTCCTGCGCCGCGCCGACCGCGATGGTCTCGTTCACGCCGACGCTGTGCGTGCGCTGCAGCGCGACGCTGGCGGATTCGCTCGCGCCCACGCTGATCGTGCGGTTGGCGCCGATCGTGATCGATTCGTTGGCGCCGACGCTCTCGCTGCGGTTGGCGCCGATCGTGATCGTCTCGTTGTGGTCGACCGTCTCGGTGCGGTCGTGCTTGATGTGGCTGGTCTCGTCGTGGTCGATGTTCTTGCGCCGGTCGTTGCCGACCCACTTGTCCTCGTCGTGCTCGACCTCGGTGAGCTGGTCCTTCTCGGCATGCAACCACAGCTGCTCGGCACCCTTCTTGTCCTCGAAGCGCAGCGCGTTCGCATTGCCGTAGGCGCCGCCCTTGCTGCTGCGGCTGAGCACGCCCGACTGCGTCGCGTTGGCCGGCAGGTCCCAGGGCGGCATCTGTTCGGCGTTGTAGACGCGGCCGGTGATCAGCGGCTGGTCGGGGTCGCCCTCGAGGAAGTCGACCACGACCTCCTGGCCGATGCGCGGGATCTGCACGAAACCGAAGCTCTTGCCGGCCCAGGGCGAGCTCACGCGCACCCAGCAGCTGCTCTTCTCGTTCTTCTTGCCGTAGCGGTCCCAGTGGAACTGGACCTTCACGCGGCCGTATTGGTCGGTGTAGATCTCGTCGCCCGCGGGGCCGACGACGACGGCCGTCTGCGGACCCTGGACGAAGGGTTTCGCGGTCATACGCGCAGACCTGTAGGTCTGGGCCGCGTCGCATGCCGTGAAATGACAGCTGAAACCAGGCCTACCGACGCCACCCGCGCTCTCGTAGTCGGGCTGATCGACCAGGATCTGCGTCCCGGTAACAAGATATTCGATATTGTCGCTGCCGCGCAGCGACCTGGTCAGCTTCATCAGCCCACCGCAACCCAGCATGCGGGCATCCGTTTCGCCTGCCGCCATGCCGCCATTGACGACCAGGTGCTCCATCTGCGCCCGCGCGAAATGCTCACCGTCACCTTCCTTGTCATAGAGGCCCGGGTAGTCGAACACCTCCATGTCGCCCAAGGCATGTTCTGCGGGCATCGCGCGAGTCTGCATCAAGCTGACATGCGTGCGCGTGAAGTCATAGTCCTTGAGTACCGTCTTGCCGGGCCGCATGCGCAGCGAACTGCTGAAGTTCCAGACGCATTCCTCCAAGTTGCGACCGGCGGATGTCGCCCCACGCACGGGCAGCCCGGAGCACCGCGGCAGCGCGTCATGCGCCGATGATCCGTCAGCCAGCACCAGCGTGTGCTTGCCGGCCTCATGCTTGAAGTAATAGTAGATTCCTTCGTCCTCCATCAGCCGCGAGACGAAATCGAGATCGCTTTCGCGATATTGGACGCAATAAACCCAGGGCGTGTACTCGGCCGTCGTGCGCTTTTCGACGACGGCGATGGGATGGTCGGCGAAGACCTCGTCGATGATCTCGAGCACCGTCTTGTTCTGGAACACCTTGCAATCGCGGGTCAAGGAGAGAAACCAGGGCCAGGAGCGGGCAACGATCTGGTACTGGAACCACTTGGCCTGATGTCCGACGAGGCAGACCCGCTCGACAAGACCGTCGAAATGGCGAACGCTGGCACCTGCTTCTAGAAATTCCGGTGTCCCCTGCATTCGAACCGTGACGTGCTCGCCGAGCGCCTGCTTGAAGTCCAGGTCGGCTCGCTCGGACAGTGCCGTGATGAGGTAGCTGCCCGGCTGGCTGATCGCCTCACTGGCGCTGAGGTGGCTGAACACCAACGCGTCGCCATAGGGGCTATCGAGTTCAGCGAATTGCTTCATCGCGACACGACGCTCGGCGCGCCTCCAGGGCAGTCTAGGGATGCGTCCAATGGTCGCATTTCATCGGGCCGTCGCACGCATCCGAAAGTCATGTCACGGCACGCACTCGATGCCGACCGCTGAGCGCCAGATCGTGGCCGCCGTAGAGAAGACGCCAAGAGTCAGGTCAGCGCCCATATCGCAGCAATTCGGCATGTATGATGCCGCTGCCCATCGCTTGTTCATGCGCAGGGCTGCCACGCGCGGCAAGATAGATGCGCTCGCCCACCCAAGCGCCCACCACACCGGCGACGACTCCAAGGCCGACCACGACAATGCCAGGAAGCGCGAAGCTCATGACCAGAGCTGTCGTCACAACGCCCGTCGCGATGGCCGAGCCGGCCATCGATGCACCCTCGCGGCGGAGAAATTCCGGTCGCTCCGATCGAGCGGTTTCGCTGTATTCCCAAGCCGTCAAACCGGCACCGGCCAGCATCAAGACGACACCGCCCGCACGCAGGCTGCGCGCGACGGCACCGACCTGGAGCGTTACCCTTGGATTCGCCTTGGCCGCACTGCGGATCACCAGGCACAAATTGTCGACTTCAGCAAGACCCGGCGTCCGCGCCAGATTGCGTCGCATCAGATTGGGCAATGTGCGACCGCCCAGGCCATATTGATGCCAGTCGCGCAACTCACCCAGCGCCATGGCTTCGGGACCCGACGGCACACGCCAGAGTCTTGCGGCCGCGGTGCGCTTGCCGCTGGCCCAGCGTGCAACCTCGCGAATCTGCTCGACTGACGCCTGCGGGCCCAATTCGCTCAAGCGCTGCTCGGCCAGGCCGGCGATGCGGGCGTCATGCGCTCGATAAAACTCTCGAATGGGTTCGAAAGTCGCCCCGGTCAACCACTGCCTTGCGCCGGAGCCGCTCCCGCTTGCCGCCAGCGTTTCGAGAAATTCGTACCCTTCCTCTTCCGTCGACCCCGGAACCCGGATGGCGCAGCGCTGGCGTTCGAACGGGTCGTCGACGACGACGGCAACCGTCGGCAGCGCGATCGGAAGGAGGTCGAGTCCTGCCATCGACTCAGCCCAGCACCTTGTGCATGGCCGCCTCCAATGACAGCGGGCCTTCGACGTCGGCCTGTGCCAGCAATGTCGCCGAGGTGCCTGGCGGCAGGGCGCAGGCACGACGTCGAAGCAGCGCCCATTGCGCCTGCAGCGCTCGCAGCCGCAGCGGCGCGCTGACATAGGTCGCGAGATACAGGCACCGGGACTCATCCAGCCATTGCTGCAGCGGCCCGCGCAGCAGCCCTTCGAGCGCACAGTCGCCGGGCAGGAACCAGTCGGCCTCGGTCGTTTCGAGGACCCAACCCAGATCAGGTTCGGCCACCGATGCCATGATCTCCCGGCACAGGACCACGATGCGCCGAATGCGGGCCAACGACACTTCGGCTCGCAACCGGCCCTCGACCAAAACTATCGCCTGGTCGCTCGCGGACACCTTCATGGCGGCGTTCCAGGGGCAGCCATCCCGACTCGCGCCCGGCGCTCATCGATCGGTATGGCGCCTGGGCCGATCCCAGCCGATGAAATCGGCGACAGCGCCGTCGACAAGGCCGAAATCGACCGCCACGCGCTGCGATTGGACACCCCCATCCTGCCGCCGCTGGCAGCATTGCGACCCGTCATCAGTCGACCCCTCCACTGCCGTTGCCCCGTCTTGCCGGAAGGCGCTGATTTTCGAGCGGCGCCACGCCTGTGCCGCGACGAGGCCGCTACGGATCGTACTGCCATCGCATCATCGACCACGGACTCACCCCGACGCAGCAGCGACAGTCCCGCGCGCTCGAAAGCCCATCGGCGCTGCGCAAGGGCGCGCCACGGCCATCCTCGACGAGGTGTCCGCCGAAGGCTCGGTCGACAGCGTGGAGGCGGTCGGTTTCTGCGATTGGATACATCGCGGCGCAGCGATCAACAAGGTACCGTCATGGCTTGGGATTCAGCTGGATGTTGGCACCGCAGGACGCTCGGGGATCCGGCCGAAAGTCATGCACCGCCCGACCGAGGGCGGCGAGATCTAGGCGGAAGCCCGATTGACATCGATAGCAGGCGCCCGCTCCAATCGAACCCCAGCCACGACCGAGCCCTCCATGCCTCAGCGATCGATCCTCGGAACGACGGGCGAAGGCGCCCTGGCCGCGCTGTTCATCGTCCTCGCCCCGCTGCCCGCGCCAGCCCAGCCGCCTACCGATCCGAGCTTCCTGCTGACCGCCACCGCGCAGGACTTCAAGCATTACTTCCCCGGCTACCTCGCCAACGGCTACTTCTCGACCCTGACCGCCCCGCGCGGCACCGAGGGCAACCGCGGCTATATGGTGGCGCTGATGGAACGCGTCGCCGGCGACAACGCCCGCCCGGCGGCCATGCCGGGCTGGACCGAGATCGACTACCGCGCCGGCCCGAACGGGCCCTGGCTCAACCGCGCGCCGCTGGATGCGGCGCATTTCCGGCAATACCGGCAGACGCTGAACCTGCGCGATGCCACGCTGACGACGAGCTACCGCTATCTCGCCGCCGGCACACGCACGGCGGTTGAAGTGACGACCTTCGTGAGCCAGGATGCGAACCACGTCGCGGCTACCCGCATCAGCCTCACGCCCGAAGCCGACGGCCCGGTCACGCTGCGCTTCGGCTTCAACCTCTGGGCGCCGCACCAGCCGCGCCTGCCGCTGGCCCGGCTCGGTCCCGACGAGGTCGACGAGGTCGTCGCGGCGCATGGCCTGACGCTGCTGCCGCAGGCGCCGGCCACGCCCGACCGCGCCGCCTTCTGGTACCCCGGCACCGTCGACCTGGACCTGCTGGGCGCGGACCCGGGCGAGCGCACGCTCTGGCTCGAAGGGCGCGCCGAAGGCGGCGCGCGCATGGCGCTGGCCGCCGCCATCAGCCTGCCCGACGACATCGGCCCGGTCGAGGTGCGTCGCGACCAGAACGACTGGCACCTGACGCTCGAGATCCACGCCACGCTGCGCGCCGGCCACAGCTACCGCTTCGGCAAGTTCATCGCGGCCGAGCGCGACGGCTGGGGCGAACCCAGCGCCGATGCGGCACGCCGCGCCGCCGAGGACGCTCGTCACGCCGGCTTCGACGCCCTGCTGGCCGCGCACCGCGCGGCCTGGCACCGGCTATGGCGCAGCGACATCGTCATCGATGGCGACCCCGCCGCGCAGCGAACCATCCATGCCGATCTGTACTATCTCTGGGCCAGCTCGACCGCCGACACGGCCTGGCCGATCGGCGCCTGCGCACTCACGCTCGGCTACCAGGGCCATGCCTTCTGGGACAGCGACACCTGGATCTTCCCGGCCCTGCTGCTGATGCACCCGCAGCGGGCCCGATCGCTCGTCGATTTCCGCCATCGCACCTTGCCGGCCGCGCAGGCCCGCGCCCGGGCGCGCGGCTGGGCCGGCGCGATGTACCCCTGGGAGTCCGACCCCGACGACGGCAGCGAGCAGACGCCGCATTTCGCCGGCGTGCTGGGCGAGCGCGAGATCCACGTCAACGCCGATATCGCGATCGCGCAATGGCAGTACTACCTCGCCAGCGGCGACGAGGCCTGGCTGCGCGAGCGCGGCTGGCCGGTGATCGAGGCCGTGGCGCAGTTCTGGACCAGCCGCTCGCAATTCAACCCGGCACTGCAGCGCTACGAGATCCTGCACGTGACCTCGGTCGACGAGGACTACAACGACGTCCCCAACGACACCTACACGAACGCCGCCGCGGCGAAGGCGCTGCGCATCGCGACGCTGGCCGCCCGTCAATTGCACCTGCCGCCCGATGCGCGCTGGCAGGCCGTCGCCGACGGCCTGCTGCTGCCCTTCGATGCCGCCGCCGGCCATCACCTGGACATGGACGCCGGCGTACCGCACGACCTCGATTCCTGGGGCGGCAGTTCGCTGCCGATGCTGGCGCTGCCTTCGCTGGACCTGGCGCGCAGCGCCGCGGTGCGGCGCAACGACTACGACTACGCGATGCAGCCGATCCGCGACTCGCGACGCGACCCCAACAGCATGGGATACGCGCCCAACTCGATCGCCGCCGCCGTGGCCGGCAACGATGCCGAGGCCATCGCCTGGTTCCGACGCAGCCTGACGACGGCGGCCGTGAAGCCGCCGTTCAACGTCCGCACCGAATCGGCGGAGAACAACGCGGGCTATTTCGTCACCTCCTCGGCCGGTGCGGTGCAGAACCTGATCTACGGCTTCAGCGGCCTGCGGCTGGAGCCCGGAGGACTGGTGCCGCGCTATGCGCCGCTGCTGCCCGGAACCTGGAAGTCGCTGACATTGAAGGGCCTGACGGTGCGCGGCAAACGCTTCGACATCGTCCTGCGCCGCGGCGCATCGGGGCGCGTGGAACTGCGCCGCGTGGCGCGGCCGGCCGGCGACGCGGCGGCGGCGCCTGACTGACGCTGCCGTCGTCGCCGTCTCGGTCGCCGCTGCTGCAGCTTCAATCCTGCGTCGAAAGGCGTTGAACGGCTCGTAGCCGGTGAAGACCGTTCGTCACCCTCCCCTGATGGCCGGCCAGGAAGACCGGGAAATCGAGCGTCACCGGTTTGCCGTCCGCCGTCTTGTAGGTGTAGGTCCTGCTTGCCGGCGCGGCCGCCGCAGGCGCCGCAGGCGCCGAGGGCTTCAGCCCGAGTATCCATTCGACGATGGTCCGCGCCTCGGGCCGTGCGAGATCGGGATGCGGCGTCATCGCGACGCTGCCCCGGACGCCCGAACCGCCGCCGATGATCTTGTCGACCAGCTTGCCGACGGCATCGCGGCCCTGGCCGGCGTAACGTCGGGCGACCTCGTCGTAGGCCGGCCCGACGATCTTGTGGTCGAGCGCATGGCAGGCGAAGCAATCGCTGGCCTTGGCATCGCGCAATCCGGCCGGCTCCGGTGTCGTGGCCGGCGCGGGCGCGGCGATCGGCACGCGGTCCGCCACCGGCTGCATGCCGATGCCGACCTCCGGGCTGCCCGACGCCGCGCCGAAATACGGCACGCCATGGCGTTGCAAGGCCGCCGTCAATTCACCGCAGTGCGACTCGACGACGGCATTCAGGCGCGCGGTCAAGGCGTCGTCGCCTTCGCGCACGCCCATGGCCATCGGGAACGAATACTGTTCGGGCGGCCCCATGTCGCGCGCATTGGGCACCATCACGACCTCGAGGTCGGGGTAGTCCTCCAGGTAGGCGCCGCCCGGGGGCTCCCAGGTTTTGCAGAACGTCCCGGGTCGATGACAGACCGCCCTCGGACGGATGAATCGATCGGCGCGGCGTGAACGGCTGCGATGGGCAGCGGCTGCGATGGAGCAGCGTCCTGTTGCCGTTGGACCAGGCGATCAGGCCGTCGCGCACATCGGCGTCGATGCGGCCGGACTTGGCCGCAGCATTTTCGAAACGAAACGTGCAGCGGCCGACCCGGGCGGGCGCGCCATGCGACAAAGGGAGCGCTCTCGGGTCATGGCACGCTTCCACCGGGCATATTCATGCCATTGAATCCGGCGTGCCGAGACGATCACGCAGCAAGAAACAAGTCGCCGGCCGCAAGCGCAACGAACGCCCCTCGCGCCCTCCCCGCCGCGGCAGCCAGCTCGCCACGCCCAGCCGCAAACCGGTGCCCAGCTTGGGCTCGGGCCGCTGCGCCTCCTGCATCCGCAATTCCAGCTCCCAGCGCATTTCGTCGCCCGCCAGCAATCGCAACCATTCGACCAGCGCCGTCCAGGACCCGCCGCCGGGCAGGAAATCATCGTACTGCGGCCGCGTCAGCGGGCCCAGCCTGACGCGGAAGCGGTATTGCCGGTCCCAGATGCGCGAGCCGGCGTTTGCCGCGCGGCCCGCGGTGGCGGTCGGCGCGTTGCGCTCGGGCCGATTGGCCGCATAGCCCAGGCGCGAACGGTCGCGCGGATCGATCGCCAGCCAGCTGCCGACATGCGCTTGCACCGCCACCGGCACGCCGAACTCGTGCCGCAGCACCTTGTAGATCGCCTCCGGATGGCGGCTGCGACCGGCCAGCGTGCCGGCGTGAAAGGCCTGCCGGTAGGCCGCCAGCGTGCTCGCGCCGGACACGATGCCGGCGGTCGCGCCCAGCCAATGCAGATAGCGATCGTCGGGCGGCCGGTCGAGGTGCACGACCGGCTGCGCCTGCGCCCAGGCGCGGTGGAACAGGCTGAGCAGGCGGTGGTGAAACAGGTCGAGGAAATGGGCGAAGGTCGGGTCCTTGTGCTGGTGCTGGCGTTCGCGCGCGTATTCGGTCAGATGCAGCGGCAGCGGGCCATGGGGCCCCAGCAGGCCGAAGAAGCGCACCATCAATCGCGGCGGCAGATCGTCGCGCAACTCCAGCGCCTGCAGCGGCGCCGGCGCGAAGTCGAGTTCGGGCGGCTGCGCCAGCCGCAGCGGCTCCTGCCCCGGCCGCAGCGTCTGGCCGGTGCGCGGCAGCTCGGGGCGCAGCGCATCGATGCGCCGCAGCAGCATGAAGAAGTCGTGCCCCCAGGGCTCGGCGCGCACGGCGTCGAGCAGCGCCTGCACGGCCGCCGAGGGATCCTGCCGGCTCAAGCGATCTCCCGCAGACCGATGCGCGGCGGCCAGCTCATGGTCGCGCCGCGTCCACCGCGGCGCAGCGTCAGTTGCGTGAAGCTGTTGATCGCGGCGTGGCGGCTGAAATGGCGATCGAGCACCATGCCCAGCAGGAAGGCGCTCGCGCCCTGGAAATGCGCTTCGTCGATGTCGATCTCGATCTCGACACCGCTGGCGAAACTCGAAGGTCCGGGCCGCGGCAACCGGCGCACGACCTGGCGCGAGCGCAGATTGAGCAAGCCGTCGCACAGATGCTTCCAGGCCGCGTCGCCCGGCGTGCCGAACAGGCGCAGCAGGTCACGCAGCGACGACGCGGCGGCCGTTGCCGATTCACCGAGCGCGAGCCGGTTCTGCGCCAGCAGTGCCACCAGCTGCCAGCCGATGCGCCCCTGCGGCGCGCGCGTGGCCGGTCGTGTCGGCCCGCGCAGGCAGACGACGCGGGTGACCGGCCCCGGCGCGTCGAGCTGCCAGGCATCGGCGCCGGGGCTCCCCGCCGGCGGCAGCAGGGCCGGGAGGTCGCGGTTCGTGACCCAGGCCTGCACCGCGAGCTGGCGCAATCCTTCGCTGAGTGGCTCGTGATCGGGTTCGGCCAGCGCGATGAAGACCTCCTCGCCGAGATAGCCGCTTTCGCGCGCGCCGTGCACGCGCTGGCGCGCCGACGGCATGCGCGGATCGCGCCTGGTCGTGTAGTAGCCCTCGCCGGCCGCCGGTCGCTCGTGGTGACTGTCGTAGAGCGGCTTGAATGGGCGCGTCGCGTCGCCGCCGACGCTGTGGCCGATGACGCTGTCGATGTGGTGGATCTCGAAATCCATCGGCCGCGTGCGATCGGGAACGGCGTGATATTCGCGCACCTCGGGTCCGACGGCGATGCGGTCGAGCCGCTTGTGGAACAGGTTGATCGCCGGGGTGCAGTTCAGCGCCAGGCTCTCGCGGTCGATCTGGGTTTCCAGCGCGGCGTCGGCGCGCGCCAGCGGCAGCACGAGGTCGAATTCGTTGCCGCGCACCGCCGCCAGCCGCGACGCGAGGTCACCAACCTCGAAGAACAGGAAGCGCTGCGGCATCGCCGAGAGTTCCTGGATTAGCCGGTGCCCCGAGAAGCCGCGCAGCGTCTCGGGCAGCAGCGCCTCGTCGGCCTCGTAGCCCGGCGCGCGCACGCTGTCACGGCCCTGCCAGCGCAGCACGGGCTCGCCGCTGCCGGGTTCGACGACGAGGCTGCCCAGCGCCTGGCCGAGCACGAGTTCGTGCAGGCGGAAGGCCGCGTCGTCGGGTGCGGCGATGAAGAACGTCAGCCGGTCGAGCCCGAGCTCCGGGACGGCGAGGCCGCCGCCGCTGCGCAGCCGGATGCGCAGGCCCCCGCCGGCCGCGCGCAGCGCCGGCAGTCGCGCCAGCGCGAGATCGGGGGCGTGGCTGTAGTACTGCACCTGGACGATCTCGATCGGCCACAAGGTCAGCGTGCCGGCGGTGCGGAATTCGCACATCGTGTTGCGGCCGCGCGGCAGCAGCGAACGCACCGCCGTGCCACGCGCCACTTCGCAGCCGCCGACGAGGTTGGGGTCGCTCACGTCGACGTCCAGCCGCACGACCATCATCGACGGCAGCGGGGCGAGGAAATTGGGCGTCATCGACTCGATCAGCTGCGCGATCAGCTGCGGCTGCTCGGCCTCGAGCTTGAGGCGGATGCGCGCGGTGAGGAAGGCGAAGCCCTCGAGCAGGCGTTCGACATAGGGGTCGGCAACCTCGAGGCTTTCGAGCCCCAGGCGGGAGGCGATCTTCGGGTGCTCGAGCGCGAACTCGCGCCCCATCTCGCGCAGGTGCGTCAGCTCGTCCTGGTACAGCCGCGTGAGCTGCGGGTCCATCAGCTGCCCACCAACGGACTGCCGCGCGAGAGGTCGCGCAATTCGACCTGCCCCGCCTCGAGGTCGAGCCGCGTGCGCAGCAGCATCTCCAGCGGCACCGGTTGCGCCCAGAGATGGCCGCGGATCTCGAACTCGATCATGTTGTGCGTGTCGAGCACGCTCTCGGCCTCGACGGCGCGCACGACCAGCGTGTCGGCGAGGACGCGCGGCTCGAAGCGGCGCAGCGCCTCGGCGATCGTGCGCTCGAGCTCGCTCAGGTCGAGCTTCGAGACGCGGCGCCCGGACAGGGGCGGCAGGCCGAAATTGAGGACGCTGCCGGACAGCCCGGGTTCATCCTCGTTCCATTGCGGATGCGATTGCGTGGCATTGAACAGCCAGCCGAGGTCGCGCAGCACGGCCGCGCGCAGCTGCGCACGCGTCATCACGCGCCGTTCCTCGGGCTCGCTGCGCTGCGCCGGTTCGCCGTCGGTCAGGCGGTCGAGCAGCGCCGGCTGCAGGCGGTCGCGCAATTCGGCCGGGCGCGCGGCGGCGTCGCGGCGCGCCATCAGCCGACCTGGGGCAGTTCGTCGCTGAAGGTCGTCGCGCCGGTGCGCAGGCCGCTGGCGGCCTGCGGGCGGTACTCGACATCGACCTTGCCGAAGTGGATGGCGACGGTCTCCTGCGTCGAGCCGTCGTCGCGCGTGCTGTGCTCGACGTTGGTGATGCGCCCGCGCTGGAGCTTGACGATGAAGTAGTCGTCCTGGCTGCCGCCGGCGCGGCGCATCGTCAGCCGCGCCTCCTTGACCTCGTCGTTGGTCGCCAGCGCCGACATCAGCGCCGTCGTCGCCTGGTCGATGTGCTTGATCACCGTCAACGCCGTGTACGAGCGCCGCGCACCGGCCTGGGTGCTGCCGGCGACCGAGGACCCCGAGAGTCCCCAATGCCAGCCGACGACCGCGATGTCGTCGACATGGTCGGCCGCCGTGGCCTCGCCCTTGACCTTGCCGGCGCGCTTGGTCTGCAGGTGCAGGAAGATGTCGGCCGCCGACGCGCCGGGGCTGGATTGCGCCATCGCGTGCCTCCGGTGCGGCCGATCACGCGATCGCCGTCGTCTTGGTGTTCCAGCTGAACTTGACCTCGCCGCCGAGCGCGCCCTTCTCGTCCTGCGGCTTGTAGCCGAACTCGATCGAACCGTAGCTCAGCGAGACGCTCTCGATGATGGTGCCGTCGCTGCCGGCGCTGGGCGCGATGCCGGTGACGAAGACCTCCTTCATCGTGACCTTGAGGAAATCCTTCTGGCCGTCGCCGGACTTGCGCGCCGTCAGCACGACCTGGCCGAAGTGCACGCCCTGCGCCAGCTTCTTGGCCAGCACCGGCGAGGCCTTGTCGTAGGTGTGCGTGAAGTGCAGTTCGCCGGGCTGCGCCTTGCCGGTGCCGCTGCCGGAACCGGCGGCGACGCTGCTGGCATTCGAGGCATTCCAGCTCCACGACAGCAGGACGATCTCGCCCTTGTGGTCCTGATGCGTGGATTCGCCTTCGACGCCGTCGAACTTGATATGGGTGTCGGTGGTCATGGTGATGAACTCCAGTGGGTGCGGATGACAGTGAACGTTTGAGACCTGCGAGTCCCAGCGACGGGGAACCTACTGCTTCTGCGACGGCAGTTTCGAGACGAGACGCAGCGACACGGTCAGCCCTTCGAGCTGGTAATGCGGCCGCAGGAAGAATTTGGACGCGTAATAGCCGGGATTGCCGGGAACTTCTTCCACGTGGACCTCGGCCGCCGCCAACGGTTTCTGCGCCTTCACAGTTTCCGACGAATTGGCCGGATCGCCATCCACATAATTCATGATCCAGTTGTTCAGGTACTTCTCCATGTCGGAGCGCTCCTTGAACGAACCGATCTTGTCGCGCACGATGCACTTGAGGTAATGGGCGAAACGCGCCGTGGCGAACAGATACGGCAGTCGCGCCGCCAGGTTGGCATTGGCGGTGGCATCGGAGTCGTCGTATTCGAAGGGTTTCTGCAACGACTGCGCGCCGATGAAGGCGGCGAAGTCGGTGTTCTTCGCATGCACCAGCGGCATGAAGCCGTTCTTGGCCAGCTCGGCCTCGCGGCGGTCGCTGATCGCGATCTCGGTCGGGCATTTCATGTCGACGCCGCCGTCGTCGGTGGGGAAGGTGTGCGCGGGCAGGCCCTCGACGCCGCCGCCGCTCTCGACGCCGCGGATGCAGGTGCCCCAGCCGTAGAGCTTGTACGAGCGGTTGATGTTGACGGCCATCGCATAGGCCGAATTCGACCAGGCGTACTTGGCGTGGTCGCCGCCTTCGGTGACCTCCTCGAAATTGAAGGCCTCGACCGGATTCGTCTTCGCGCCGTAGGGCAGCCGGGCAAGGAAGCGCGGCATCGCCAGGCCGACGTAGCGCGCGTCCTCGGATTCGCGCAGCGAGCGCCAGCTCGCGTATTCCGGCGCCGTGAAGATCTTCGTCAGGTCGCGCGGGTTCGCCAGTTCCTGCCAGGAGCTCATCTGCATCAGGCTCGGGCTGGCGGCGGCGATGAAGGGCGCGTGCGCGGCCGCGGCGATCTTCGACATCTCGCCCAGCAGCTCGACATCGGGCGCCTGGTGGTCGAAGTAGTAGTCGCCGACGATGCAGCCGAAGGGGTGGCCGCCGAACTGGTCGTATTCCTCGGTGTAGACCTTCTTGAAGATCGGGCTCTGGTCCCAGGGCGTGCCCTTGTAGCGCGCCAGGGTCTTGCGCAGCTCGGTCTTCGAGATGTTGAAGACGCGGATCTTCAGCATCTCGTCGGTCTCGGTGTTGTTCACCAGGTAATGCAGGCCGCGCCAGGCGCTTTCCACCGACTGGAATTCCGGGTGGTGCAGGATCTCGTTGACCTGCACCGAGAGCTTCTTGTCGAGCTCGGCGATGATGGCCTCGATCGAGCCCAGCACGTCGTCGCCGACGAGGTTGGTGCTGGCCAGCGCCTGCTGCGCCAGCGTCATCACGGCCTGTTCGACGGCTGTCTTGGCCTCCTCGCTCTTGGGCTTGAAGTCGCGGTTGAGCAGCGCGGCGAGGTCGGAGTTGTCGACGGAGACGCTCTGCAGTGCGGCGGTGGTGGCGGTGGCTTCGGTCATGTGGCGGTCTCGCTGGCGGAGGGTGGTCGGACGGGGCGGCGGCTCAGGACTGCGGCGCGGCGGCGCCGTCGCCTGCCTGGGCCTTCGCCGCCTGCGCCGCGGCGGCCAGCGACTGCAGCAGCGCGGGGTCCTTGATCAGGCGCGCGACCAGCTCCTCGGCCTTCACCTTGCCGTCCATGTAGGTGATGAGGTTGGCCAATTGCTGGCGCGCCTGCAGCAGCTCGCGCAGGCTGTCGACCTTGCTGGCGACGGCCGCCGGAGAGAAGTCCTCCATGCTCTCGAAGGTGATGTCGACCGGGATGTTGCCCTCGCCGGTCAGCTTGTTCTTGATCTGGAACGCGGCGCGCGGCTTCATCGATTTCATGCGCGCGTCGAAGTTGTCGACGTCGATGTCGAGGAACTTGCGCTCGGCCACCGGCGGCAGCGGCTCGGCGGGCTTGCCCGTGAGGTCGGACATCACGGCCATCACGAAGGGCAGCTGCACCTTCTTCTCCGCGCCGTAGAGCTCGACGTCGTATTCGATCTGCACGCGCGGCGCGCGGTTGCGGGCGATGAACTTCTGGCTGCTGGTGGCCATGGGGCGCTCCTGGTGGTCAGTGGTTGGCGTCGATGCCGGCGATCACGGCGACCTGGTCGAGGCCGTTGGGCGCGAGGTCGCGCACCAGTTCGACGAAGCTCTTGTTCATCAGCCGTGCCGCGCGGCGGATCAGCAGCGGCGCCGGGTGGCCGGGCTCGTTGCGCTCGATCCAGTGGC
>JAGWVB010000328.1 GCA_018971105.1 Burkholderiales bacterium | reverse complement strand
GCGCAGGGCCTCGATCGCGTGCACGTAGGCGTCGGCCGCGGGCAGCAGGCGCGCGTCGATCTGCGCCTGGGCGTCCGGCGCCTGGGCCTTGAGCTGCGCCAGGATCTGCCGGCGCAGGCCGAGGTAGGCCCGGCGCTGCGCGCCGATGCGCGCCAGCATCGCGCGCGCCGCGGCGTCCTGCTCGACGCCGGCCTCCAGCGCCGTCTGCAGCCGCGTGATGGCGGCCGAGGTGGCGTTCATCAGCGGCTCGAAATGCGGGGCCAGCGCGGGCGCGCCCTGGCCCTTGGCGAGCGCGATGGCGCGGTTGATGTTGAGCCGCGTGAGGTCGGTCCATTCGAGCGCCAGCGACGCGCGCTGCAGCGCCCGCGCCGAGGCGAGCGCGCCGGCGCGGCTGGCCGCGAGCTGGGTCCAGCCGACGGCCGCGATCAGGGTGCCCAGGGCCAGCACCGCACCCAGGCCCAGCGTCAGGCGCGTGCCCAGCTTCAAATCGGAAAAACGCATCTCTTGTCTCCAAAGCCATCGGCCCGGCGGCGGGCCGGGGCTGACCTGATATCGGGCCGTGTGCCGGCTACTTGAGCCGGCAGGGCCGGCCGCGCCGGCGCCGGGTCCGGGCCGCGATTAACATCGCCGCGCCCCGACTCCCGTCCACGTCCGCAGGAGAACCCGATGAAGCCCCGCCACGATCCGGTCTGGCTCGAAGCGCAATACGACAACCGGGCGCGCGTGCCCGGCCATGCCGCCCTGTTCGAGCGCTGGCGCCTGGCCTCGGCCTGGGCGCGCGAGCGCAGCCTGTCGCACCTGGACCTGCGCTACGGCGACGAGCCCGGCGCCACGCTCGATGTCTTCACGACCGCGACGCCGCGCGCGCCGGTGCTGATCGCGATCCATGGCGGCTACTGGCGCTCGCTCGACAAGTCCGATTTCTCGTTCCTGGCGCCCGCGTTCACGGCCGCCGGGGCGATGGTGGTGGTGCCGAATTACGCGCTCTGCCCGGCGGTGACGATCGAGCAGATCGTGCTCCAGCTCGCGGCCGCCGTGGCCTGGGTCTGGCGCCATGCCGAGCGCTACGGCGGCGACCCGGCCCGCATCGCCCTCGTCGGCCATTCGGCCGGCGCGCATCTCGCGGCGATGCTGCTGAGCTGCCGCTGGAAGCAGTTCGACGAGGCCATGCCGGCCCAGCCGCTGGCCGGGGCGCTCGCGGTCTCGGGGCTGTACGACCTGGAACCGCTGCGCCACGCGCCCTTCATCCAGAAGGACCTGCAGCTGACGCCGGCCGCGGTCGCGCGGCTCAGCCCGGCCTTCTTCCCGCGCCCGAAGGCGGCGCGGCTGTACGCCGTCGTCGGCGCCGACGAGAGCGAGGAGTTCGTGCGCCAGAACCGGCTCATCCGCGATGTCTGGGGGCCGACCGCGGTGCCGGTGTGCGAGGAACTGCCCGGCGCCGACCATTTCAGCATCGTCACCGACCTCGCCGACCCGGCGGGCCGGCTGCATGCCCTGGCGCTGAAACTGCTGGGGCTGTCCTGAGCCGCCGCGCGGTCCGGCGAGGCTATGGGCGCTATTGAAGCTTTGTATTGGCCCGGGCCCGCATCATCGGTTACCGTTGCAGCCGGTAGCGCCCGCCCGGGCGGACGCCCGACTGCCGACATGACAACCAGGAGCCAGCCATGAGCTTGAAAGGTTCGAAGACCGAGCAAAACCTGAAGGACGCCTTCGCGGGCGAATCGCAGGCCAATCGCCGGTATCTGTATTTCGCAAACAAGGCCGACGTCGAGGGTCAGAACGATGTCGCCGCGCTGTTCCGCTCCACCGCCGAAGGCGAGACCGGACATGCGCACGGCCATCTCGAGTTCCTCGAGGCCACCGGCGACCCGGCCACCGGGCTGCCGATCGGCAACAGCCGCCAGAACCTGACCGCCGCCGTCGCCGGCGAGACCCACGAGTACACCGACATGTACCCGGGCATGGCCAAGACGGCGCGCGCCGAGGGTTTCGACGAGATCGCCGACTGGTTCGAGACCCTGGCCAAGGCCGAGCGCTCGCACGCCAACCGCTACCAGAAGGCCCTGGACGCGCTGGTCGACTGACCGGGACGCACGGCCTGCCTGAACAAGGGGCTGCGTGCCCCTTGTTCTTTTGTCCACCTGAATCGAGGCACCCCATGCGCGAAGGCAATCTCGAGGCCCCGACCCGCCACCCCGTCGACTGGAAGAACCCCGCGTTCTACGACCTGGCCCAGGCGCAGGCCGAGATGGAGCGCGTGTTCGACATCTGCCATGGCTGCCGCCGTTGCGTCAGCCTGTGCCAGAGCTTCCCGACCCTGTTCGACCTCGTCGACGCGACAGCCGACGGCGAGGTGCACGAAGTCAAGAAGGAGGCCTACTGGAGCGTCGTCGACCAGTGCTACCTGTGCGACCTGTGCTACATGACGAAATGCCCGTACACGCCGCCGCATCCGTGGAACCTCGATTTCCCGCACCTGATGCTGCGCGCCAAGGCGATCAAGTTCCGCGAGGGCAAGGTCTCGGCGGCGAACCGCTTCCTCGCCAGCACCGACGTCCACGGCCAGTTCGCCGGCATCCCGATCGTCGTCGACGCGGTGAATGCCGTGAACGGCACGAAGACGATGCGCCAGCTGATGGACAAGGAACTCGACGTGCATCCAGACGCCTGGATGCCGTCGCTGGCACCGCAGCGCTTCCGCTGGGGCCGCGCGATGAACTACCACGCCCCCGTCGTCGCCGGCGCGCGCACGCCGGGCAAGGTCGCTCTGTTCGCGACCTGCTACCTCAACTACAACGAGCCCGGCATACCCGAGGACCTGCTCAAGGTGCTCGAGCACAACGAGATCCCCTACGTCATCGTCGACAAGGAGCGATGCTGCGGCATGCCCAAGCTCGAGCTCGGCGATCTCGAGGGCGTCGAGGCGGCCTGGCGCGCCAACGTCCCGGTGCTGGCACGCTATGCGCGCGAGGGCTATGCCATCATCGCCGGCGTGCCGAGCTGCACGCTGATGTTCAAGCAGGAATTGCCGCTGCTGTTCCCCGAGGACGCGGACACGAAGCTCGTCGCCGAAGCGATGTTCGATCCCTTCGAGTACCTCGTCGCGCGCCACAAGGACGGCTTGCTGAAGGTCGATTTCAAGCAGGCGCTGGGCCGCATCAGCTATCACATCCCCTGCCATGGCCGGGTGCAGAAGATAGGGCGCAAGACCGAGGAGATGTTCAAGCTCATCGGCCAGACGGTCGAGGTGCAGCTCAACACGGTCGAGCGCTGCTCGGGCCACGCCGGCATCTACGGCGTGAAGACGGCCACGCACCCGGTGGCGATGAAGATCGGCAAGCCGGTGTTCAAGCTCATGGCCAAGGACGAGCCCGACGCCATCGCCAGCGATTGCCCGATGGCCGGGCACCACATCGCCCAGGGCATGCAGGAGGCGGGCACGCCGGCCCCGGCCGTGCAGCACCCGCTGACCTTGGTGCGCCGGGCCTACGGATTGGAGTAACGGACATGACGACGATCACCCCCGCCAGCCTGCTGACGCTGGAGGCCTATTCGAAGATCCGCAAGAGCAGCCAGCCCGAGGCGATCGCGCACCGGCGGCTGCGCAGCGTGGCCCTGGGCGAGCACATGACGCTGCAGTTCGAGGACGAGCGCACCGTGCGGCGCCAGATCCAGGAGATGCTGCACATCGAGAAGATCTTCGACGAGGACGGCATCCGCAGCGAGATCGAGGCCTATGCGCCGCTCATCCCCGACGGCACGAACTGGAAGGCGACGATGCTGATCGAGTATCCCGACCCGCACGAGCGCAAGCGCGAGCTCGCGCGGCTCATCGGCGTCGAGGACCGGCTCTATGTCGAGGTCGAGGGCCGCGGCCGCGTCTACGCCATCGCCGACGAGGACCTCGAGCGCGAGAACGCAGAGAAGACCTCGGCCGTGCATTTCGTGCGCTTCGAATTCGCGCCGGCGCAGCGCCAGGCGCTGCGCGCCGGCGCCGCGGCGACGCTGGGTTGCGACCATCCGAACTACCCGTTCCACCTGGCGCTGCCGGCCGAAACGCTGGCGAGCCTGGCTGGCGACCTGAAATAGCGCCGCTCGCCTGGCGCGCGCGCGCCGGCGTGCGTCCCGGCCATCGCTTGATGCCATGAGGGACGAGACCCGCGCGCGGCGCGAGTTCGAGGCCGGACTGGCGCATCACC
>JAGWVB010000046.1 GCA_018971105.1 Burkholderiales bacterium | reverse complement strand
AGCTTCAGCAAGAGCTTCCTGATGACGGGCTGGCGCCTGGGCTGGCTGGTGCTGCCGGGCGACCAGATCGACGCGGTCGGCAAGCTGCTCGAGTTCAACAGCTCCTGCGCGCCGGTGTTCGCCCAGCGCGGCGCGCTGGCCGCGCTGGCGATGGCCGACGGCTTCGTGCCGGCGCTGGTGGCGCGCCTGCGCGCCTGCCGCGATCGGCTGCTGGCTGGCTTGCTGGCCACGCCGGGCGTCACCGTGGCCGTGCCGCCCGGCGGCCTGTACGCGTTCTTCCGCGTCGCCGGCGAGGACGATTCGCTCGCGCTGGCCAAGCGCCTGGTCATCGAGCAGGGCCTGGGGCTGGCGCCGGGCGCGGCCTTCGGGCCCGAGGGAGAGGGTTGGCTGCGCTGGTGCTTCGCCTCGCATGACCCTGCGCGCCTGGATCTGGGGCTGCAGCGGCTGCGCGCCGGCCTCGGGCTATAATTCGAAGCTCCTGAGCAATCGGGAGGTGTTCTTCGGGACACCCGAAAGCAGTTCCCCCAGCACGGCGCCGGTCGGTTTCACTGGCGTTCGCAAGTCAACCCGGAAACCTGCGGCCAGGCGCGTCGGTCAGTTCACCGACCTCGATGCGCGCCGGGCAGGGCGGTTTCCAAGATCCGATAGGAAATCGCATGCCGCTCACCACCGCCGCCACCGCCGAGGTCGTCAAGGCCCACGCCCGCGGCCCAGCCGACACCGGCAGCCCCGAAGTGCAGGTCGCTCTGCTGACCACGCGCATCAATGAATTGACGCCGCACTTCAAGACCCACCTCAAGGACCATCACGGCCGCCGCGGCCTGCTGAAGATGGTCAACCAGCGCAAGCGCCTGCTGTCCTACCTGAAGGACAAGGACGCCGAGCGCTACACCGCGCTGATCGCCAAGCTCGGCCTGCGCAAGTAATCCATACCGCGGCGCCGCTTGCCGGTGCCGCGAACTTCCCCTCAACCGGGCCGCATTGCTGTGTCATTCCACCGCCGCCACCGCTTCAGCGGGCTGCATTGGAATGGCATTGCGCTGCCCTCACGCACAGGAGACATCGCATGAGCATGTTCAACAAAGTCACGAAGACCTTCCAATGGGGCTCGCACCGGGTCACGCTCGAGACCGGTGAGATCGCGCGCCAGTCCACCGGCGCCGTCATGGTCAGCATCGAGGACACCGTGGTGCTGGCCACCGTCGTCGCCAAGACCGAGGCCAAGGCGGGCCAGGACTTCTTCCCGCTCACCGTCGACTACATCGAGAAGACCTATGCCGCGGGCAAGATCCCGGGCAGCTTCTTCAAGCGCGAGGGCCGCCCGAGCGAGCTCGAGACGCTGACGAGCCGGCTCATCGACCGCCCGATCCGTCCGCTCTTCCCCGAAGGCTTCTTCAACGAGGTCCAGGTCGTCGTCCATGTGCTGAGCCTGAACCCCGAGGTGCAGGCCGACATCGCCGCGATGATCGGCACCAGCGCCGCGCTGGCGATCAGCGGCATCCCGTTCAACGGCCCGATCGGCGCCGCCCGCGTCGGCTACGTCAACGGCGAATATGTCCTCAACCCGGGCAAGACCCAGCTCGCCGACAGCCGGCTCGAGCTCGTCGTCGCCGGCACCGAGGCCGCCGTGCTGATGGTCGAGTCCGAGGCCGACCAGCTGAGCGAGGAAGTCATGCTCGGCGCCGTCGTCTTCGGCCACGACCAGGGCAAGGTCGCGATCGCCGCGATCAACGAGCTCGTGCGCGAAGCCGGCAAGGCCGAGTGGAAGTGGCAGGCGCCGGCGAAGAACGAGCCGTTCATCGCCAAGGTCACCGAGCTCGCCGAAGGCCCGCTGCGCGCGGCCTACCAGATCCGCAGCAAGCAGGCCCGCACCCAGGCCTGCCGCGACGTCACGAACAACGTCTTCGCCGCGCTCAAGGCCGAGAACATCGAATTCGACAAGGTCGAGGTCGAGGGCCTGCTGTTCGAGATCGAGGCCCGCCTCGTGCGCGGCCAGATCCTCGCCGGCGAGCCGCGCATCGACGGCCGCGACACGCGCACCGTGCGCGCGATCGAGATCCGCAGCGGCGTGCTGCCGCGCACCCACGGCTCGGCGCTGTTCACGCGCGGCGAGACGCAGGCGCTGGTCGCCGCGACGCTGGGCACCGAGCGCGACGCGCAGCGCATCGACGCGCTGGCCGGCGACTTCGAGGACCGCTTCATGCTCCACTACAACATGCCCCCGTTCGCCACCGGCGAGACGGGTCGCGTGGGCAGCCCGAAGCGGCGCGAGATCGGCCACGGCCGCCTCGCCAAGCGCGCGCTCATCGCCGTGCTGCCGAAGAAGGAGGATTTCCCCTACACGCTGCGCGTCGTCTCGGAGATCACCGAGTCGAACGGCTCGTCGTCGATGGCCAGCGTCTGCGGCGGCTGCCTCAGCCTGCTCGACGCCGGCGTGCCGCTGAAGGCCCACGTGGCCGGCATCGCGATGGGCCTGATCAAGGAAGGCAACCGCTTCGCCGTGCTGACCGACATCCTCGGCGACGAGGATCACCTCGGCGACATGGACTTCAAGGTCGCCGGCACCACCGGCGGCATCACCGCGCTGCAGATGGACATCAAGATCCAGGGCATCACGAAGGAGATCATGCAGGTCGCCCTGGCGCAGGCCAAGGAAGCGCGCCTGCACATCCTGGCCAAGATGGTCGAGGCCGTCGGCGGCGCGAAGACCGAGGTCAGCATGTTCGCGCCGCGCCTGTACACGATGAAGATCAACCCGGAGAAGATCCGCGACGTCATCGGCAAGGGCGGGGCGACGATCCGCGCGCTGACCGAGGAAACGGGCTGCACGATCGACATCGGCGAGGACGGCACGATCACGATCGCCAGCACCGACGCCGACAAGGCCGAGCATGCCAAGCAGCGCATCGCCGAGATCACGGCCGAGGCCGAGATCGGCAAGGTCTACGAAGGCCCGGTGACGAAGATCCTCGACTTCGGCGCGCTCATCAACATCCTGCCCGGCAAGGACGGCCTGCTGCACATCAGCCAGATCGCCCACCAGCGCGTCGAGAAGGTCGAGGACTTCCTCAAGGAAGGCCAGGTCGTCAAGGTCAAGGTGCTCGAGACCGACGAGAAGGGCCGCATCAAGCTCAGCATGAAGGCGCTGCTCGAGCGTCCCGAGGGCATGCCCGAGGAGGCGCCGCGCGAGCGCAGCGAGCGCCCGCGCCGGGATCGTGACGACCGCGGCGACCGCGGCCCGCGCCGTGATCGGGGCGATCGCGACGACCGGCCGCGCCGCGATGCGCCCGGCGACGCCGATGGCGCGCCGCCGGCCGCCGTCGCGCCCGCCGTGGTCGAGGACGCCGCCGCGCCCAAGCACGACGAGTGAGCCCGGCGATGCGTGCGATCGAGATCAGCGCCCCGGGCGGGCCCGAGGTGCTGCGGCTGTGCGAGCGGCCGATACCCGAACCCCAGGCTGGTGAACTGCTGATCGCGGTCCAGGCCTCGGGCGTCAACCGCCCCGACGTGCTGCAGCGCAAGGGCCTGTATCCGATGCCGCCCGGCGTCTCCGACCTGCCGGGTCTGGAGATCGCCGGCACGGTCGCTGCCGGGGCGCCGGCCGACCTCGCCGCGGCCGGGCTGGCCGTCGGCGATGCCTGCTGCGCGCTCGTCGCCGGCGGCGGCTACGCCGAGTACTGCGTCGCGCCGGCCGGCCAATGCCTGCCGTTGCCGGCGGGGCTGTCGATGGTCGAGGCGGCAAGCCTGCCCGAGACCTGCTTCACCGTCTGGCAGAACGTGTTCGAGATCGCCGGGCTGCGCGCCGGCGAGACGCTGCTCGTGCAGGGCGGCAGCAGCGGCATCGGCGTGACGGCGATCCAGCTCGCGAAGGCGCGCGGCGCGCGCGTCATCGTCACCGCGGGCAGCGACGAGAAATGCGCCGCCTGCGTGGCGCTCGGCGCCGACCACGCGATCAACTACCGGACGCAGGACTTCGCCGCCGAGGTCCTGCGCCTGACCGGCGGCCGCGGTGCCGATGTCGTGCTCGACATGGTCGCCGGCCCCTACCTCGGGCGCGAGCTCGGCTGCGTCGCCGAGGACGGCCGCATCGCGATCATCGCGGTGCAGGGCGGCGTCGCGGCGCAGATCGATGTCGGGCTCGTGCTGCGCAAGCGCATCGCGATCACCGGCTCGACGCTGCGTCCGCGCACGATCGAGTACAAGGCCGCGCTGGCGCGGCAATTGAAGGCGCAGGCCTGGCCGCTGCTCGAATCCGGGCGCGTGCGGCCGGTGATCCACCAGGTCTACCCGGCGCCGCAGGCCGCGGCCGCGCATGCGCTGATGGAATCCAGCACCCATGTCGGCAAGATCGTGCTGAGCTGGATCTGAACCGCAAAGGGGCGAAACATGCGACGCAAACTCGTGGTGGGCAACTGGAAGATGCACGGCAACCGTGCGGCGAACGCCGAACTGCTGGCGGCGCTGCTCGCGGCGCGGCCCTACATGGCCGATGTCGCCGTCTGCGTGCCGGCCCTGTTCCTGCACGAGACCGCGGCGACGCTCGCCGGCAGCGATCTGCGCTGGGGCGCCCAGGACGTGTCCGAGCACGAGCAGGGCGCCTACACGGGCGAGATCTCGGCCGCGATGCTCGCCGAATGCGGCTGTCGCTACGCCATCGTCGGCCATTCCGAGCGCCGCGCCTACCACGGCGAGAGCGATGCGCTGGTCGCGCGCAAGGCGCAGGCGGCGCTGGCGCGCGGCGTCACGCCGATCGTCTGCGTCGGCGAGACGCTGGCCGAGCGCGATGGCGGCCAGACCGAGGCCGTCGTCAAGCGCCAGCTCTCGGCCGTCATCCACCAGCTCACGCATTGCGCGGCCGAGATGGTCGTCGCGTACGAGCCGGTGTGGGCCATCGGCACCGGCCGCACCGCCACGCCCGAGCAGGCGCAGCAGGTGCACGCGGTGCTGCGCGCGCAGCTCCAGGCCGCGACCGGCCGCGGCGCCACCATGACCATCCTCTACGGCGGCAGCGTCAAGGCCGACAACGCCGCCACGCTTTTCGCCCAGCCCGACATCGATGGCGGCCTGATCGGCGGCGCCTCGCTCAAGGCGGCCGATTTCATCGCCATCTGTCGCGCCGCCACCTGAACCGAAACCCGGAGTCTTCTCACCATGCAAATCTGGATGACCCTCATCCTGGCCGTCCAGCTGCTGTCGGCGCTGGCGATGATCGGCCTCGTGCTGCTGCAGCACGGCAAGGGCGCCGACATGGGCGCCTCGTTCGGCAGCGGTGCCTCGGGCAGCCTGTTCGGCGCCAGCGGCAGCGCGAATTTCCTCTCGCGTTCGACGGCGGCGCTGGCCACCGTGTTCTTCGTCAGCACGCTGGCGCTGTCCTACCTCGGCACCCATGGGCGTTCGCCGCAGAGCCAGTCCGGCACGAGCATCCTCGACCGGCCGGCCAACGTCGCGCCGGCCGCGAGCGCCGCGTCCTTGCCCGCGCCGAGCGCGGTCCCCGGTGCCATCCCGGGCCCCACGGCCGCCGCATCGGCCCCCGCGCCGGCGGCTTCGAAGTGATCGCGTGCTAGGCGAAAACCCGGATTTTCGGGCTAGAATTACAGGCTGTCGAGCCCGTCATGTCGCATCTGTGACGGCTCGCAGGGACCGGGTTGGAAGTGATCGATTGACGTCGGGCCGACGTGGTGAAATTGGTAGACACGCTATCTTGAGGGGGTAGTGGCGAAAGCTGTGCGAGTTCGAGTCTCGCCGTCGGCACCAGGATGGATCGTTTCGGCGGGGCCCGGGCTCCGAGATTCGATAGAGGCGCTTCAATGAACACCGAGCGCGCCCGGTCGCGACCTGCACGTCGCGACCTCCGGCGCGCTTTTTCACGGCCGTGAACGATCTGACGGGAGACTGACTAGCGATGGACCTGCAAGGCTACCTGCCCGTGATCCTCTTCATCCTCGTCGGCGTCGCCGTCGGCGTGCTGCCGCAGGCGATCGGTTTCGTGTTCGGACCGAACCGCCCCGACGCGGCCAAGAACAGCCCCTACGAATGCGGCTTCGAGGCCTTCGAGGACGCGCGCATGAAGTTCGATGTGCGCTACTACCTCGTCGCCATCCTCTTCATCCTGTTCGATCTCGAGATCGCGTTCCTCTTTCCCTGGGCCGTTTCGCTGCGCGACATCGGCTCGTCAGGGTTCTGGGCGATGATGGTGTTCCTCGCCATCCTCGTCGTGGGCTTCGTCTACGAATGGAAGAAAGGCGCACTCGACTGGGAGTGAACCGACCCCGTCGGCTCGCACCGGGAGTTCCACTATGGGTATCGAAGGCGTTTTCAAAGAAGGCTATCTGACGACCTCGGTCGACACGCTGATCAACTGGTCGAAGACCGGATCGCTGTGGCCGATGACGTTCGGGCTGGCCTGTTGCGCGGTCGAGATGATGCACGCCGGCGCGGCGCGCTACGACATCGACCGTTTCGGCATGCTGTTCCGTCCCAGCCCGCGCCAGAGCGACCTGATGATCGTCGCCGGCACGCTGTGCAACAAGATGGCCCCGGCGCTGCGCAAGGTCTACGACCAGATGGCCGAACCGCGCTGGGTGCTGAGCATGGGCTCGTGTGCCAACGGCGGCGGCTACTACCACTACAGCTATTCGGTCGTGCGCGGCTGCGACCGCATCGTGCCGGTCGACATCTACGTTCCCGGCTGCCCGCCGACGGCCGAGGCGCTGCTCTACGGCATCCTGCAGCTGCAGGCCAAGATCCGGCGCGAGAACACGATCGCCCGCTGAACCAGATGACCGCCAAGCTCGACACCCTCCAGGCCGCGCTGCAGCAGCAGCTCGGCGACGCGATCGTCGGCCTCGTGCGCGACCGCGGCGAGATCACGATCACCGTCAAGGCCGATCGTTACCACGAGACGGCGCTGAAACTGCGCGACGACCCGGCGCTGAAGTTCGAGCAGCTGATCGACCTGTGCGGCGTCGACTACGCCGCCTACCGCAACGAGCCGCGCGACGGCCCGCGCTACGGCGTCGTCGTGCACCTGCTCTCGGTGAGCCTGAACTGGCGCCTGCGCCTGAAGGTCTGGGCGCCCGACGACGAACTGCCGGCGGTGGCCTCGGTGACCGACCTGTGGACGGCGGGCAACTGGTTCGAGCGCGAGGCCTTCGACCTCTACGGCATCGTCTTCGAGGGCCATGTCGACCTGCGCCGCATCCTCACCGACTACGGCTTCATCGGCCACCCGATGCGCAAGGACTTCCCGACCACGGGCAACGTCGAGATGCGCTACGACCCGCAGACCCAGCGCGTGATCTACCAGCCGGTGACGATCGAGCCGCGCGAGATCGTGCCGCGCGTCGTGCGCGAAGAAGGCTACGGCGGACATCACTGACATGACACCCCCACGCTCACTTCGTTCGCTGCCCCCCGAGGGGGTGGTCAGCACCTTCGGAACGGCCGGGCGGTACTGACATGGCCGACATCAAGAACTACACGCTGAACTTCGGCCCCCAGCACCCCGCCGCGCACGGCGTGCTGCGCCTCGTGCTCGAGCTCGACGGCGAGGTCATCCAGCGCGCCGACCCGCATATCGGCCTGCTGCACCGCGCGACCGAGAAGCTGGCCGAGACCAAGACCTTCCTGCAGGCGCTGCCGTACATGGACCGTCTCGACTACGTGTCGATGATGTGCAACGAGCACGCCTACTGCCTGGCGATCGAGAAGCTGCTGGGCATCGAGGTGCCGATCCGCGCTCAGTACATCCGCGTCATGTACTCCGAGCTGACGCGGCTGCTGAACCACCTGCTGTGGCTGGGCGCGCATGGCCTGGACTGCGGCGCGATGAACATCCTCATCTACTGCTTCCGCGAGCGCGAGGACATCTTCGACATGTACGAGGCGGTGTCCGGGGCGCGCATGCACGCGGCCTATTTCCGTCCCGGCGGCGTCTATCGCGACCTGCCCGACAGCATGCCGCAGTACAGGGCGAGCAAGATCCACAACGAGCGCGCCACGCGCGAGCTCAACGGCAACCGCAGCGGCTCGCTGCTCGATTTCATCGACGATTTCTCGCAGCGTTTCCCGAAGAACGTCGACGATTACGAGACGCTGCTGACCGACAACCGGATCTGGAAGCAGCGCACCGTCGGCATCGGCGTCGTCTCGCCCGAGCGCGCGCTCAACCTCGGCCTCACCGGTCCGATGCTGCGCGGCTCCGGCTTCGCCTGGGACCTGCGCAAGACGCAGCCCTACGAGGTCTACGCGAAGATGGACTTCGACGTCCCGGTCGGCACCAACGGCGACACCTACGACCGCTACCTGGTGCGCGTCGAGGAGATGCGCCAGGCCAACCGCATCATCCAGCAATGCGTCGCCTGGCTGCGTGCGAACCCGGGCCCGGTGATCGTCGACGACCACAAGGTCGCTCCGCCCTCGCGCGTCGGCATGAAGACGAACATGGAGGACCTGATCCACCATTTCAAGCTCTTCACCGAAGGCATGCACGTCAGCGAAGGCGAGGCCTACGCGGCAGTCGAGCACCCGAAGGGCGAGTTCGGCATCTACCTCGTCAGCGACGGCGCCAACAAGCCCTACCGGCTGAAGATCCGCGCCCCCGGTTTCGCCCATCTGGCGGCGCTCGACGAGATGGCGCGCGGCCACATGCTGGCCGACGCGGTGGCCATCATCGGCACCATGGACATCGTCTTCGGCGAGATCGACCGATGAATTTTTCCGACTCCACGATCGCGCGCTTCGCCAGGGAAGTCGCCAAGTATCCGGCTGACCAGAAGGTCTCGGCGGTGATGGCCTGCCTGGCCATCGTCCAGCAGGAGCAGGGCCATGTCTCGCCCGAGGCCGAGGACGCCGTCGCCGCCTATCTCGAGATGCCGCCGATCGCGGTGCACGAGGTGACGACCTTCTACAACATGTACAACCAGCAGCCGGTCGGGCGCTACAAGCTCAACGTCTGCACGAACCTGCCCTGCCAGCTGCGCGGCGGCGACAAGGCGCTGGAGCATGTCTGCAGCAGGCTCGGCGTCGAGCCCTACGGCACGACCGCCGACGGCACCTTCACCGTGCAGCCCAGCGAATGCCTGGGCGCCTGCGCCGACGCGCCGGTGATGCTCGTCAACGACCGCCAGATGCTCAGCTACATGAGCCACGACAAGCTCGACGAACTGCTCGCGCTGCTGAAGGCCCAACATGCTTGACCTGTCGAAATTCCAGGCCAGGGGCGACGAGACCTGCTTCCACGGCCGCCACCTCGGGGCCCAGATCTATGCCGGCCTGAACGGCAGCAACTGGCGGCTGCAGGACTACGTCGCGCGCGGCGGCTACAGCGCGCTGAGGAAGATCCTGGGCCAGGACGGCGGCGCCGGCATGACGCCCGACCAGGTCATCGCCGAGGTCAAGCTCAGTGCGCTGCGCGGCCGCGGCGGCGCCGGTTTCCCGACCGGGCTCAAGTGGAGCTTCATGCCGCGCCAGTTCCCGGGCCCGAAATACCTCGTCTGCAATTCCGACGAGGGCGAGCCGGGCACCTGCAAGGACCGCGACATCCTCGCCTACAACCCGCACATCGTCATCGAGGGCATGGCCATCGCCGCCTACGCGATGGGCATCCGCACGGCCTACAACTACATCCACGGCGAGATCTTCGAGGTCTACGAGCGCTTCGAGCAGGCGCTCGAGGAAGCGCGCGCCGCGGGCCTGCTCGGCGACAACATCCTCGGCAGCTCGTTTTGCTTCCAGCTCCACGCGCACCACGGCTTCGGCGCCTACATCTGCGGCGAGGAAACGGCGCTGCTCGAGAGCCTCGAGGGCAAGAAGGGCCAGCCGCGCTTCAAGCCGCCGTTCCCGGCCAGCTTCGGCCTCTACGGCAAGCCGACGACGATCAACAACACCGAGACCTTCGCCGCGGTGCCGTGGATCATCAACCACGGCGGCCAGGCCTACCTCGAATGCGGCAAGCCCAACAACGGCGGCACGAAGATCTTCTCGGTCGTCGGTGACGTCAACCAGCCGGGCAATTTCGAGATTCCGCTCGGCACGCCGTTCTCGAAGCTGCTCGAGCTCGCGGGCGGCGTGCGCAGCGGGCGCCAGCTCAAGGCGGTGATCCCGGGCGGATCGTCGGCGCCGGTGTTGCCGGGCGCGACGATGATGGACCTGACGATGGACTACGACGCCATCGCCAAGGCCGGCTCGATGCTCGGTTCCGGCGCCGTGATCGTGCTCGACGACAGCCGCTGCATGGTCAAGAGCCTGCTGCGCCTGAGCTACTTCTACCAGCACGAGAGCTGCGGCCAGTGCACGCCGTGCCGCGAAGGCACGGGCTGGCTGTGGCGCATGGTCGACCGCATCGAGAACGGCAAGGGCCGCGCCGAGGACCTGGCGCTGCTCGACTCGGTGGCCGACAACATCAAGGGCCGCACGATCTGCGCCCTCGGCGATGCCGCCGCGATGCCGGTGCAGGCGATGCTCAAGCATTTCCGCGACGAATTCGCGTACCACGTCGAACACAAGACCTGCAAGGTCGCGCAAGGCGTCTGAACCATGGCCGAAATCCAGATCGACGGCAAGTCAGTCACGGTGCCCGACGGCAGCGTCGTGATGCAGGCGGCCGATGCCGCCGGCCTCTACATCCCGCATTTCTGCTATCACAAGAAACTGAGCATCGCGGCGAATTGCCGCATGTGCCTGGTCGACATCGAGAAGATGCCCAAGCCGATGCCGGCCTGCGCGACGCCGGTCACCAACGGCATGGTCGTGCGCACGCACAGCGACAAGGCGACCAAGGCGCAGCAGTCGGTGATGGAGTTCCTGCTCATCAACCACCCGCTGGACTGCCCGATCTGCGACCAGGGCGGCGAATGCCAGCTGCAGGATCTGGCCGTCGGCTACGGCGCCAGCGCCGCGCGCTACACCGAGGAGAAGCGCGTCGTCTTCCACAAGAGCGTCGGCCCGCTGATCTCGATGGAGGAGATGAGCCGTTGCATCCAGTGCACGCGCTGCGTGCGCTTCGGCCAGGAAGTCGCCGGCGTGATGGAACTCGGCATGATCCACCGCGGCGAGCACAGCGAGATCACGACGATGGCGGGCCGCACCGTCGACAGCGAGCTCTCGGGCAACATGATCGACATCTGCCCGGTCGGCGCGCTGACGAGCAAGCCGTTCCGCTACAGCGCCCGCACCTGGGAGCTGAGCCGGCGCAAGAGCGTGAGCCCGCACGACAGCGTCGGCGCCAACCTCGTCGTCCAGGTCAAGGCCGACAAGGTGATGCGCGTGCTGCCGCTCGAGAACGAGGCGGTCAACGAGTGCTGGATCGCCGACCGCGACCGCTACAGCTACGAGGCGCTGAATTCCGACGCGCGGCTGCGCCAGCCGATGATCAAGCAGGGCGGGCAATGGCAGGCCGTCGACTGGAAGACGGCGCTGGCCTACGTCGCCGACGGCCTCAAGCGCGTGCAGGCCGAATTCGGCGCCGCCGGCATCGGTGCCGTGGGCCATGTGAGCTCGACGGTCGAGGAACTGCATCTGCTGGCCAAGCTCGTGCGCGGCCTCGGCAGCCAGAGCATCGACCACCGGCTGCGCCATAGCGATTTCGGCAACCGGGCCGCCGCGGGCGGCGCGCGCTGGCTCGGCACCCCGGTCGCGTCGCTGTCGCAGCTCGACCGCGCTTTCGTCATCGGCTCGTTCCTGCGCAAGGACCATCCGCTGCTGGCGCAGCGGCTGCGCCAGGCGGCGCGCCGCGGCGCCCAGATCCACAGCCTGCAGGCCGTCCACGACGACTGGGCGATGACGCTGGCGACCAAGCTCACGGCCGCGCCGCTGGCCTGGCCGCAGGCGCTGGCCGATGTCGCCGCTGCCATCGCCGCCGCCAAGGGCATCGCGCCGCCGGTGGCCGGCAGCGCGAGCGCCGAGGCGCAGCGCATCGCCGATTCGCTGCTCAAGGGCGAGCGCAAGGCGGTGCTGCTCGGCAACGCGGCGGCCCAGCATCCGCAGGCCTCGACCCTGCTCGCACTCGCGAACTGGATCGCCGAGCACAGCGGCGCCTCCTGCGGTTATCTGGGCGAGGGCGCGAACAGCGTCGGCGCCCAGCTCGTCGACGCGCTGCCCGGCGCGCAGGGCCTTGACGCCGGCCAGATGCTGAGCCAGCCGATGAAGGCGCTGCTGTTGCTGAACACCGAACCGGTGCTCGATGCCGCCGACGCCGCGGCGGCGCGGCGCGCGCTCTCGCAATCCGGCCTCGTCGTCGCGCTGACGCCGTTCAAGGATGTCGCCGCCGATCTCGCCGACGTGATGTTGCCGATCGCGCCCTATACCGAGACGGCCGGCACCTACGTCAACGCCGAAGGCCGCGTGCAGAGCTTCCACGGCGTCGTCAAGCCGCTGGCCGAGACGCGGCCGGCCTGGAAGGTGCTGCGCGTGCTCGGCAATCTGCTCGACCTGCCGGGCTTCGATTACGAGACGGCCGAGGACGTGCGCGCCGAGGCGCTCGGCGATGTCGCCGCGCTGGCGCAGCGCCTCGACAACCGCGCCGCGCTCGCGCCGATGCTGCCGGCGCCGTCGGGTGCCAGCCTGCAGCGCATCGCCGACGTGCCGATCTACGCCACCGACTCGCTCGTGCGCCGCGCCGTCTCGCTGCAGCTCACGGCCGACGCGCGCGCGCCGATCGCCGGCCTGCCGAGCGCGCTGTGGCGAGCGCTCGGACTGCAGAGCGGCGCCAAGGTGCTGGTGTCGCAGGGCGATTCGTCGGTCGTGATGCCGGCACGCGAGGACGGGACGCTCGCCGACGGCACCGTCCGCGTGGCCGCCGGCCATGCCGGCACGGCGGCGCTGGGCGCCCTGTTCGGCGCCATCCAAATCGAGAAGGCCTGACGCGATGTTCGACAGCCTCAACCAAGCGGGCGCATCGTTGCTCGGCGCGAATCTCTGGCTCGTCATCTGGAGCCTGGTGAAGATCGTCGTCGTCGTGCTGCCGCTGATGATCTGCGTCGCCTACCTCACCCTGTGGGAACGCAAGGGCATAGGCTGGACGCAGATCCGCCCGGGACCGAACCGGGTCGGCCCCTGGGGCCTGCTGACGCCGATCGCCGACGCGGTCAAGCTGATCTTCAAGGAGATCATCCGCCCCTCCGCGGCCAGCAAGGGTCTGTTCTTCCTCGCCCCGGTGATGACGATCATGCCGGCGCTGGCGGCCTGGGCGGTGATCCCGTTCGGGCCCGACATCGCGCTCGCCAACATCAACGCCGGGCTGCTGTTCCTGATGGCCATCACCTCGCTCGAGGTGTACGGCGTGATCATCGCCGGCTGGGCCAGCAACTCGAAGTACGCCTTCCTCGGCGCGCTGCGGGCGACGGCGCAGATGGTGAGCTACGAGATCGCGATGGGCTTCGCGCTCGTCGTCGTGCTGATGGTCAGCGGCAGCATGAACGTGAGCGAGATCGTGATGCAGCAGGGCCGGGGCCGGATGGCCGGCATGGGCGTCGGTTTCCTGTCCTGGAACTGGCTGCCGCTGCTGCCCATCTTCCTCGTCTACTTCATCTCGGGCCTGGCGGAGACGAACCGCCATCCCTTCGACGTCGTCGAGGGCGAATCGGAGATCGTCGCCGGCCACATGATCGAGTACTCGGGCATGGCGTTCGCGATGTTCTTCCTCGCCGAGTACGCGAACATGTGGCTCGTCAGCATGTTGTGCGTGCTGATGTTCCTCGGTGGATGGCTGCCGCCGTTCGGCTTCCTGGCCTTCATCCCGGGCTGGATCTGGCTCGCGGTCAAGGTCTTCGCCGTCGTCACGATGTTCCTCTGGGTGCGCGCGACCTTCCCGCGCTACCGCTACGACCAGATCATGCGTCTGGGCTGGAAGATCTTCATCCCGGTGACGCTGGTCTGGCTCGTCGTCGTCGGGCTGTGGATGCAGTCGCCGCTGAGCATCTGGCATTGATCCCTCGGGTGCAACGATGAGTTCATACACCGCCGTCAAGGACCTCCTGTCCCCCTTCCTGCTCGGCGAGCTCTGGAAGGGGCTGGCGCTGACCGGGCGCCACTTCTTCTCCAAACACATCACGATCCAGTACCCGGAGGAGAAGACGCCCGCGTCGCCGCGCTTCCGCGGCCTGCACGCGCTGCGCCGCTACGACAACGGCGAGGAGCGCTGCATCGCCTGCAAGCTGTGCGAGGCGGTGTGCCCGGCGATGGCGATCACGATCGAGAGCGAACAGCGCGCCGACGGCAGCCGCCGCACCAAGCGCTACGACATCGACCTCGCCAAATGCATCTTCTGCGGCTTCTGCGAGGAGAGCTGCCCGGTCGACTCGATCGTCGAGACGCACCACTTCGAGTACCACGGCGAGAAGCGCGGCGACCTGTACTTCACGAAGGACATGCTGCTCGCGGTCGGCGACCGGTACGAGAAGGAAATCGCGGCCCACCGCGCGGCCGACGCGAAATACCGCTGATGAACACGCTCACTGCCCTCTTCTACGTCTTCTCGGCGGTGCTGCTGGCGGCCTCGCTGCGCGTGATCACCGCGCGCAGCACCGTGCATTCGGCGCTCTTCCTCGTGCTCGCCTTCTTCAGCGCGAGCTGCGTCTGGATGCTGCTGCACGCCGAGTTCCTCGCCATCGCGCTCGTGCTCGTCTATGTCGGCGCGGTGATGGTGCTGTTCCTGTTCGTCGTCATGATGCTCGACGTCGACACCGACAGCCTGCGCATCGGCTTCTACCGCAACCTGCCGCTGGCCGGCTTCGTCGGCGCGCTGATCTCGCTCGAGATGGCCCTGGTGCTGATGCGGGGCTTCAGGCTCGAGGCCCCGCTCGAGACCGCGCATGTGCTCGAGACAGGCAACACGCGGCTGCTCGGCATCGAGGTCTACACGAACTACCTCTATCCGCTGCAGCTGGCCGCGGTGCTGCTGCTGGTGGCCATCATCGCCGCCATCGCGCTCACGCTGCGCCAGCGCAAGGAGGCCAAGCACCAGGACCCCGGGGCCCAGGTGCGGGTGATGAAGGCCGACCGGCTGCGCATCGTCAAGATGGCGCCGACGATCGAGGCGCCTTCCGCACCGGCGACACCGCCGGCCGGATCAACCCCCGGCGGAGGGCAGCCATGATGGGACCGATCACGCTCGGGCATTACCTCACGCTGGGCGGCATCCTGTTCGCCCTCTCGGTGATCGGCATCTTCCTCAACCGCCGCAACCTCATCGTGCTGCTGATGGCGATCGAGCTCATGCTGCTCGCGGTGAACCTGAATTTCGTCGCATTCTCGCATTACCTGCCGGTCGAGGCCGACCGCATGGCCGGGCAGGTGTTCGTCTTCTTCATCCTCACGGTGGCGGCGGCCGAGTCGGCCATCGGCCTGGCGATCCTGGTCGTGCTGTTCCGCAACCGGGCTTCGATCAACGTCGAGGAACTCGACGAATTGAAGGGCTGACCCGGATATGGCTTCCACGATTTCGCAAGGTCTGCTGCTGACCATCCCGCTGGCGCCGCTGGCGGGCTCGCTCATCGCCGGCCTCGCCGGCAAGAGGATAGGCACGCGCGGCGCGCACACGGTGACGATCCTCGGCGTGCTGATCGCCTTCGTCTGCTCCTGGCTCGTGCTGCAGGACGTGCTCGCCGGGGCGCGTTACAACGCCACGATCTACCAATGGGCCGTCGTCGACAAGCTCGTGATGGAGATCGGCTTCCTCGTCGACGGGCTGACGGCGATGATGATGGTCGTCGTCACCTTCGTCTCGCTGATGGTGCACATCTACACCATCGGCTACATGGAAGGCGACCCCGGCTACCAGCGCTTCTTCTCGTACATCTCGCTGTTCACCTTCAGCATGCTGATGCTGGTGATGAGCAACAACTTCCTCCAGCTCTTCTTCGGCTGGGAGGCGGTGGGCCTGGTGAGCTATCTGCTGATCGGCTTCTGGTACACGCGGCCGACGGCGATCTTCGCCAACATGAAGGCCTTCATCGTCAACCGCGTCGGCGACTTCGGCTTCATCCTCGGCATCGGCCTGATCGCCGCCTATACCGGCACGCTGAACTACGGCGAGGCCTTCGCCAAGGCGCCCGAACTCGCCCAGCTCGCCTTCCCCGGCAGCGACTGGCAGCTCATCACCGTGGCCTGCATCGGCCTGTTCGTCGGCGCGATGGGCAAGAGCGCGCAGGTGCCGCTGCATGTCTGGCTCCCCGATTCGATGGAAGGCCCGACGCCGATCTCGGCGCTGATCCACGCCGCGACGATGGTTACGGCCGGCATCTTCATGGTCGCGCGCATGTCGCCGCTGTTCGAGCTCTCGGACACGGCGCTCAACCTCGTGCTCGTGATCGGCTCCATCACGGCGCTGTTCATGGGCTTCCTGGGCGTGATCCAGAACGACATCAAGCGTGTCGTCGCCTATTCGACGCTGAGCCAGCTCGGCTACATGACGGTGGCGCTGGGCGCGTCGGCCTATTCGGTGGCCGTGTTCCATCTGATGACGCATGCGTTCTTCAAGGCGCTGCTGTTCCTGGGCGCCGGCTCGGTCATCATCGGCATGCACCACGACCAGGACATCCGCAACATGGGCGGGTTGTGGAAGTACATGCGCATCACCTGGATCACCTCGCTCGTCGGCTCGCTGGCGCTGATCGGCACGCCGTTCTTCGCCGGCTTCTACAGCAAGGACAGCATCATCGAGGCGGTCGGCGCGAGCCATCTGCCGGGCACCGGCTTTGCGGTCTTCGCCGTCACCGCGAGCGTGTTCGTGACCGCCTTCTATTCGTTCCGCATGTTCTTCCTCGTCTTCCACGGCGAGGAGCGCTTCCACCACAAGCCGTTCCCGCCCGAGGCGCATGGCGACGAGGCCCATGACGACCATGGCCACCACGACGCGACGCCGCACGAATCGCCCTGGGTCGTGACGCTGCCGCTGGTGCTGCTGGCGATCCCGTCGGCGGTGATCGGCTACTTCACCGTCGGGCCGATGCTGTTCGGCGACTACTTCAAGGATTCGATCTTCGTCAACGAGACGCTGCATCCGGCGATGAAGGAGCTCACCGAGTCCTACCACGGCCCGACCGCGATGGCGCTGCACGCGTTCACGTCGCTGCCGTTCTGGCTCGCGCTGGCCGGCGTCGCCTGCGCCTGGTGGTTCTATCTCGTGCAGCCGGCGATCCCGGCGGCGCTCGCGCGCACCTTCAAGCCGCTGCTGACGATCCTCGAGAACAAGTACTACTTCGATTGGTTCAACGAGAACGTGATCGCCGCCGGCGCGCGCGCGCTCGGCACCGGGCTCTGGAGGGGCGGCGACGGGGCGCTGATCGACGGCGTCGCGATCGACGGCTCGGCCCGGCTCGTCGGCCGCATCGCCGGCGTCGTGCGGCGCCTGCAGACCGGCCATCTCTACCAATATGCGCTGGTGATGATGCTGGGCATCTTCGGCCTGCTCACCTGGCAGCTCTGGCCTTACTTCAGCACCGCGCTGCGCTGACGCGGCCGGACACATGAGAACGATAGAGAGAACAAGATGGGTCTGCTGAGCCTCGCGATCTGGTTGCCGATAGCGTTCGGGCTGCTGCTGCTCGCGGTCGGCCGCGACGCGCACGCCGGCGTCGTGCGCGCGATCGCGCTCGTCGGCGCCGTCGCCTCCTTCCTGGTCACGATCCCGCTCGTCACCGGCTTCGACTCGACGACGGCGGCGATGCAGTTCACCGAGGCGCTGCCCTGGATCGACCGCTTCAACCTGCATTACCGCCTCGGCGTCGACGGGCTGGCGCTGTGGTTCGTGCCGCTGACGGCCTTCATCACGCTCATCGTCGTGATCTCGGCCTGGCAGGTCATCACCGAGCGCGTGCCGCAGTACATGGGCGCGATCCTGATCCTCTCGGGGCTGATGGTCGGCGTCTTCTGCGCCCTCGACGGCATGCTGTTCTACGTCTTCTTCGAGGCCACGCTGATCCCGATGTACATCATCATCGGCGTCTGGGGCGGCCCGCGGCGCGTCTACGCGGCGTTCAAGTTCTTCCTCTACACGCTGCTCGGCTCGCTGCTGATGCTGGTCGCGCTGATCTACCTCTATTACAAGAGCGGCGGCAGCTTCGACATCCAGGCCTGGCAGAAGCTGCCGCTGCCGATGCCGGCGCAGGTGCTGCTCTTCTTCGCCTTCTTCGCCGCCTTCTCGGTCAAGGTGCCGATGTGGCCGGTGCACACCTGGCTGCCCGACGCCCACGTCGAGGCGCCCACCGGCGGATCGGTGGTGCTGGCGGCGATCATGCTCAAGCTCGGCGCCTACGGTTTCCTGCGCTTCTCGCTGCCCATCGCCCCCGACGCGGCGCGCGCCTATGCGCCCTTCATGATCACCCTGAGCCTGATCGCGGTGATCTACATCGGCCTCGTCGCGCTCGTGCAGCGCGACATGAAGAAGCTCGTCGCCTACAGCTCGGTCGCCCACATGGGTTTCGTCACGCTGGGCTTCTTCATCTTCAACCCGCTGGGCGTGAGCGGCGCGATCGTGCAGATGATCAGCCACGGCTTCGTCTCGGGCGCGATGTTCCTGTGCATCGGCGTGCTCTACGACCGCGTCCATTCGCGCGAGATCGCCGCCTACGGCGGCGTCGTCAACACGATGCCGGTGTTCGCCACCTTCGCGGTGCTGTTCTCGATGGCCAACTGCGGCCTGCCCGGCACGGCCGGCTTCGTCGGCGAATGGATGGTCATCCTCGGCGCGGTGAAGTTCAACTACTGGATCGCCTTCCTCGCCGCGACGGCGCTGATCTCGGGCGCGGCCTACACGCTGTGGCTCGTCAAGCGCGTGTATTTCGGCGCCATCGCCAACGACCACGTGCGCAAGCTGACCGACATCAACGGGCGCGAATTCTTCATGCTGCTGCTGCTCGCGATCGCGGTGCTCGCGATGGGCCTCTATCCGAAGCCGATCACCGACACGCTCAACGTCTCCGTGAGCCATCTGCTCGCGCATGTGGCGGTCTCGAAACTGCCCAGCTGACGCCGCGGACGAAAGAACAACCTCATGAACTGGCCCGTCATCTACCCCGAGATCTGGCTGCTGCTGGCCGCCTGCGGCGTGCTCCTGGTCGACCTCTACAGCGACGACGCCGGGCGCCGTCCGACCTTCTGGGCGAGCCAGATCGGCATCGCCGTGTTCGTCGCGCTGCAGCTCTCCGACTACCTCGCCGGCACCGCCGCCTACGGCATGGGCGGCATGGTCGTGATCGACCCCATGGGCCGGCTGCTGGCCGCCTTCGGCGGCCTCGCGACGATGCTCACGCTGGCCTATGCGCGTCCGACGCTGGCCGCGCGCGAGATGCTCAAGGGCGAGTTCTACACGCTCGCGCTGTTCAGCCTGCTGGGCATCTCGGTGATGTGCTCGGCCAACAACTTCCTCGTCGTCTACCTCGGCCTGGAGGTGATGAGCCTGTCGCTGTACGCGCTGGGCGCGCTGCGTCGCGACCATGCCGTCTCGACCGAGGCGGCGATGAAATACTTCGTGCTGGGCGCGCTCGCCAGCGGCTTCCTGCTCTACGGCCTGTCGATGATGTACGGCGCCACCGGCACGCTCGAGATCACGAAGGTGTTCGAGCGCATCGGCGCGAACCACGACATCAACCAGGCCGTGCTCGTGTTCGCGGTCGTCTTCATCGTCGCCGGGCTCGGGTTCAAGCTCGGCGCCGTGCCCTTCCACATGTGGGTGCCCGATGTCTACCAGGGCGTGCCGACCTCGGTCACGCTGCTGATCGGCGGCGCGCCCAAGTTCGCCGCCTTCGCGATCACGATCCGCCTGCTCGTCGAGGGCATGCTCGGGCTGGCCGTGCAGTGGCAGCAGATGCTGCTCGTGCTCGCCGTGGCCTCGCTCGCGGTCGGCAACCTGGCGGCGATCGCGCAGACCAACCTCAAGCGCATGCTCGCCTACAGCACGATCGCCCAGACCGGCTTCATCCTGCTCGGCCTGGCCTCGGGCGTCGTCGGCACCCAGACCTCGGCCGCCGGCAACGCCTACAGCTCGGCGATGTTCTACGTCGTCTCCTACGTGCTGACGACGCTGGGCACCTTCGGGCTCATCATGTACCTGTCGCGCCAGGGCTTCGAGAGCGAGCAGATCGAGGATTTCGCCGGCCTCTCGCGGCGCAGCCCCTGGGTCGCGGGCGTGATGTCGATCTTCATGTTCTCGCTCGCCGGCGTGCCGCCGTTCATCGGCTTCTTCGCCAAGCTCGCGGTGCTGCAGGCGATGATCGTCACGAACCAGCCGCTGTACATCGATCTGGCCGTCGTCGCCGTGCTGTTCTCGCTCGTCGGCGCCTACTACTACCTGCGCGTGGTCAAGGTGATGTGGTTCGACGAGCCGAACCAGGCCTCGGCCATCGTGCGCCCGCAGGGCGTCGCGCTGCTGCTGGCGCTCAACGGCCTGGCGGTGCTGCTGCTCGGGCCGTTCTCGGGCGGCCTGCTGGCGATGTGCCGCGACGCCATCGTCAAGGCCCTGGCAAGCTGAAGCGGTCGTGAGCGACGATGCCCACCTGGTCGAGCAGCGCCTGGGTGGCCAGACCCTGGTCGAGGGCGGTTTCCTCGAGCTGCGCAAGGACGCGGTGCGCCTGCCCGACGGCAGCCGCGCGACGCGCGAGTACATCCGCCATGGCGGCGCGGTGGCGGTGGTGCCGCTGCTCGACGACGGCCGCGTCGTGCTCGTGCGCCAGTACCGCTATCCCGTCGCCAAGGTGCTGCTCGAATGGCCCGCGGGCAAGCTCGACGCCGGCGAGACCCAGCTCGGCTGCGCGATGCGCGAGCTCGAGGAGGAGACCGGCTACCGGGCCAGCGAATGGGCCTATGGCGGTGAAATCCACAACGCCGCCGCCTATTCCTCGGAGAGCATCTGGATCTGGTTCGCGCGCGGGCTGCAGGCCGGCCCGCCGCGCCTGGACGAGGGCGAATTCGTCGAGACGGTGCTGATGACGGTGCGGGAACTCGATGCGCTGGCGCTGTCCGGGGCGCTGCCCGACGTCAAGACGCAGATCGGGCTGGCGTGGCTTTTGCGCTGGAAAGCGGGCGAGTTTCATCTCGATTGGGGCTGCAAAGGCGCGGCGCCGGCCCTATGATGACGGCACGATGAAAGTGCTCAATCTGCGCTGCACCAACGGCCACGATTTCGAGGGCTGGTTCGGCTCCGAGGACGATTTCGCGCAGCAGAACGGCCGTCACGACATCGCCTGCCCGATGTGCGCCGACACTTCCATCCGCCGCATGCCGTCGGCGCCGCGGCTCAATCTCTCCGGCGCGCGCGAGGTCGTGCCGCTGGGCCCGCCGCCGCAGGCCGAGCCCGCGGTGACGGTGCAGGCGCAGGACCTGCAGGCCGCCTGGCTCTCGACCGTGCGCCAGCTCATGGCCAAGACCGAGGATGTCGGCCCCCGTTTTGCCGAGGAGGCGCGCCGCATCCATTACGGCGAGACGCCGCACCGCGGCATCCGCGGCGAGGCCACGGCCGAGGAGCGCGAGGCGCTGCGCGACGAGGGCATCGAGACGATGGCGATCCCGATGCCGCGCCTGTTCGAGGGCCCGCTGCAGTAACGGGTCAGAGGACGCGACCGGGGTTCATCAACCCCGCCGGGTCGAGCGCCGACTTGACGGCGCGCATCAGCGCCAGCGCCACCGGCGACTTGCGCGCCGCGAGCTCGTCGCGCTTGAGCGCGCCGATGCCATGCTCGGCCGAGAAGGTGCCGCCCAGCGCGGCGACGCGGTCGTAGACGAGGCGGTTGACCTCGGCCTCGCGCTCGTCGAGGAAGCGCCGCGCATCGACACCCTCGGGGGCCTGCACGTTGTAGTGCAGGTTGCCGTCGCCCAGGTGGCCGAAATCGATCAGCCGCACGCCGGGGACGAGCCGCTGCAGGTCGGCGTCGGCGGCGGCGACGAACGCGGCCAGCGCCGACACCGGCAGCGCGATGTCGTGCTTGATGTTGGCGCCTTCCAGGGCCTGGGCGAGCGGGATCGATTCGCGCAAGCGCCACAGCGCGCGCGACTGCGCGACGCTGGCCGCGACGACGGCGTCGGCGACGAGGTCCGCTTCGATCGCCTGCGCCAGCAGCGCCTCGAGCCGCGCGCGCGCCGGCGCCTCGCCCTCGGCGTCGCTCGCCTCGATGATCACGGTCCAGGCCGCGCCCGGCAGCGGGCGCGGCAGGGCCGGGTAATGGCGTGCGACGAGGTCGAGCGCCGGGCGGCTCATCGCCTC
>JAGWVB010000327.1 GCA_018971105.1 Burkholderiales bacterium | reverse complement strand
GCCAGCGCGGCCAGCGCCGCGCCGCCGGCATCCAGGAAGCGCGCCTCGCGCGCCGCCCAGGCGGCGCTGCCCGGGCCCTCCGCGGCCGAAGCCGAAGCCGAAGCCGAAGCGGCTGGCGGCGCCGCACCCGCGGCCAGCAGCGCCAGCAAGGCCGCGCGCACGGCCGGCAGGCAAGGGACCCGGGGGCGGATCACGGCCAGACCTTGACCTCGATCTCCGGGGCGCTGCCGCCGTCCTTGAGGTGCAGCTCGACGCCGCGCGGCGCGCCTTCCTTGGCGAATTCGAACCGGGCGTCGCGCTTGAACCCGACGCCGCCCGGGCCGTGGCCGACGAGCGTCACCGCCAGCGCATGCTTGCCGGTGCCGATGCTGCCGCCGTACAGGCGCTGGATGGCGCCGCGGCGCAGCGAGCGCCGTTCGAGCGCCGTGTAGCCATGGCTGGCGACGACCTGGCCGTCGAGCGACAGGCTCACGTCGTCGAGCTCGATCGCGGGGCCGAGGTCGGCGCTGACGAACACGGCGATGCCGGTGCCGCTCGGGTACAGCAGTTCGTCCTCGAGCCCGCGCAGCTCGCGTTCGAGCTGCAGCGACTCGCCCTGCAGCGCCTGCACGCGCTGGTCGAGCGCCGCGTCGGCGGGCAGTGCGGCGGCGGCGGCGCCCAGGCTGGCGGCGAACCAGGCGCAGGCGAACAGCCTGGCCGCGATCGGGGCGGTCATCTTCGGTCCTTCGTGGATGCGGGTCGCGCTGGCCGCGACGGGGGCGATTGTCCACGCCCCGGGCGCGGCGGTCGCGGCCGACTTGTAGCCGAAAGCTACCGCGCAGCCGGCCGCACCGACAGCGCCCTGCCGGCCCGGGACGGCGCCCGGGCGGCGACCGCGCGCCGCTCACATGCCCTTGAAGAGCCCCGTGTAGCTGCGGCTCACCTCGAGCTTCTCGGGGTGGCCGCGCACGGCGACGATCTGGCGGCCGCGGAAATCGCGCGTCACGCCGGCGACGGCCTTGACGTTGACGAGCGTGCCGCGGTGGATCTGCCAGAACTGCGCCGGGTCGAGCTCGTCGACGAGCTCCTTGATCGGCTTGCGGATCAGCGCCTCGACCTGCGGCGTCTGCACGCGCGTGTACTTCTCGTCGCTGATGAAGAACAGCACCTCGTCGACGGCGATCATCTGGATCGCCTGGCCGACGGTGGCCTGGATCCATTGCAGGTAGTTCGGCTTGCCGCCCGGGTTGAGCTGCGCCGCGAGGCGGTGCAGCAGCTGCTGCAGATGCGGTCCCGCCGGCCCCGTGTCGTCGCCGCCGCGCGCCGCGAGGCGGCCGCGGATGCGCTCCACCGTCAGGCGCAGGCGCTCGGGCTCGGCCGGCTTGAGCACGTAGTCGGCCACGCCCTGCTCGAAGGCCTCGACGGCGTACTGGTCGTAGGCGGTGATGAAGACGATCTCGGGCAGGCGCTCGTCGTCGTCGCCCGGGCGCGGCGGCAGCTGCGCGATGCGGCGCGCGGCGTCGACGCCGGTCAGCCCCGGCATGCGGATGTCGAGGAAGACGATATCCGGGCGCTGGGCGTCGACGAGCTCGACCGCCTCGATGCCGTTGCGCGCCTCGCCGACGATCTGCAGCTCGGGCCAGACCTCGGCCAGGCGCGCGCGCAGCTGTTCGCGCATCAGCCTTTCGTCGTCGGCGATGACGGCGCTGGGCGCGGCCTCGGGTCGGGCCCGGGCCCCGGCGTCGGGTCCTGCGGCGTGGTTCATGTCGCGATCCTAGCGGCGCGGCGCGGCCTCAGCAGCAGCCACAGCAGCAGCAGCGGCAGCCACAGCGGCGACGCCGCCCCGGCCACCGCCGCCAGCACGACGAGCAGCGCCAGGCCCACGCCCAGCACCGTCGAGAGCAGCGCCAGCATCAGCGCCAGCGGCACGATGACGATGATCGCGACGGCGGCCAGGGCCAGCCCGGCCAGCAGCAGGGCGGGGTGGTCGACGCCGACGACGACCGGATCGAAATCGTTGCCGTGGATCGTCAGGTGCCAGCCCTGGGCGCCCCAGTCGCCCAGCGCCTGCACGCAGACCCAGGCGCCGGCCGCGGCCAGCGCCAGCAGCAGCAGGCCCAGCGCCAGCAGCCAGGGCCAGAGCGGGCGGCGTGCGGGCGCGGGCGATGCCGCGGGCGGGTGCAAGGGCGGGTGCGCCGGCGGCTCGGCGCGCAGGTCGTCGATGGTCGTCATGTCGGTGTCCCCTCGATCGTCTTGTACGGCACGGTGATCGTGACCACGGTGCCGCTGGGCTGGTTGGCGGCCACCGTCAGCGTGGCGCGCGGGCCGTAGAGCAGCTGCAGCCGCTCGCGGATGTTGGCCAGGCCGACGCCGGTGCCGGCGGTCGGCGCCTTGCCGAAGCCCAGGCCGGTGTCGGCCACCGTGACCTGCAGCTTGCCGTGCACGATCTCGGCCGCGACGCGCAGCGATCCGCCCTCGGGCTTGGGTTCGAGCCCATGCTTGATCGCGTTCTCGACCAAGGTCTGGATCATCATGGGCGGGAACTCGGCCGAGAGCAGGCCGTCGGGCACGGCGATCTCGGCCTGCAGCCGCTCCTCCATGCGCACCTTGAGGATCTCGACATAGGGGCGGATCACCGCCAGCTCGCGCCCGAGGTCGCGCACGCCGCCGTCGCTGGCCTCGCGCATCGTCGGCATGCTCGCGCGCAGCAGCGCGATCAGGTTCTTCTGCATCACGCTGGCGCGCGCCGGGTCGGTCTGGATCAGGTAGTCGATGCTGGCCAGCGTGTTGAACAGGAAATGCGGCTCGACCTGGGCCTGCATCGCCGCCATGCGCGCCTCGACGACCTGGCGCTTGAGCGATTCGGCCTCGGCCGTCTCGGTCGCCTGCGCCGCCTTGACCTCGGCCTGCATGCGACCCTTGTAGGTGTACTTGATGATGGCCGAGGCAGCGATCCACAGCAGCGCGAGCTGCATCATCGCGTCGCCGATGCCCACGCGCACGCGCCGCGTGCGGCCGCCGTCGCGCCCGAGCGCCTTGATCGTCGCGGCCGCATCCTGCTGCGCCTGCACCGCGTCCTGCCGCGCCTGGACGGCGTCCTGGCGTGCCTGCTCGGCCTGTTCGCGCGCCTGCTGGATCGAATCCGCGATCTGCTGCTTGGCTTCCTCGACCGCCGCGCGCACGGCCTCGCTGGTCGCGCCCGGCGGCAGCGTGATGTGGACGCCGGAGGCGGCGCCCGACGGCGCCGCCTGCGCTGCCGACGCCGCCTCCGAGGCCCCGGCGCCGGCCGCCTGCGCACCCTTGGGGCCGATGAAGATGCCGTCCTTGCCGATGCTGATCTCGACCCCCTCGCCCTTGCCCGGGGTGACGATCTGGATCGGCGGCTTGGCCGGCTGCGGCGCGCCCGGCGCCGGGCTGGCCTGCGGCGGCTGCGGCGGCTGCGGTGGGACGATGACGACCCGGGGCGCCGGGTTGTCGACCTGCTCGGTGATGGTCCAGGTGAACGGCGGCTTGTCGTGGACGATGCCGACGACGATCACCAGGAGCAGCGCCAGGACGATGAAGCGGCGCCAGCTGATGCCGACGAGCCAGCTCGCATAGGCGTGGAAGGCGCGCAGTGCGGCGCTCGAGAATTGCTGCCAGCGCAGGTGCCAGTCGGCGCTGCGGCCGGGCGGGGGGGCGTTCATCGGATCCGACATGGAACGCAATGTACGCAAGCGCCGGACGCGCCGACGGCCCTTTCGGACGCAGGGCCGTTCAGCAACGACAGGATGCAGGCGCCGGCGACGGGCCGGCGCGGTCAGCGGTACGGGTCAGGCGCCGAGGCTGCTCGCGAGCGCCAGCACCAGGGTCGCCAGCGCGGCGCAGGCGACGAGTTGCAGCAGCACGCGGTCGGCGGCGTCGGCGCGCTGCAGCAGTTCGGCCGCGTCGGCCGGATCGGCCGCGTTGAGCTGGGTCTCGGCGAAATCGGGCCGGTGGTTCTGGATCGTGAACATGAACGGGCTCCCTGGCTTGATCTCAGCGTTTGCTGTAGGGCTCAGGGTTTTAGTCCGCCCGGCGTTACGTCCGCGTTACGACCGTCCCGGGGTCGGTTGACGCGGCCCACAGGGCGGCGTGCACCGGATGCTGGTGCAGGAAACCGTCGGCGAAGGCGGGCTCGACCTGCTGCGCCAGCGTCTCGGCGAGCCAGCGCCGGCCGGCGGCGGCTGCCCCGGCGGCCTCGGCGGCCA